>JANPIW010000436.1:0-5675 GCA_031425215.1 Verrucomicrobiaceae bacterium | reverse complement strand
AAACTCGATGGCGCGGATTTGAAGCCGTCCGTCTCTGTATTCGGCGGTTATGATTTCATCGCGCCACGATTCAGCGGCGGCGAGGACGTGTATCACGGCTACATCGTCGGCCTCCAGGCGGAGTGGA
The DNA here is from genome assembly GCA_031425215.1 of Verrucomicrobiaceae bacterium. Classification (GTDB taxonomy): domain Bacteria; phylum Verrucomicrobiota; class Verrucomicrobiia; order Verrucomicrobiales; family Verrucomicrobiaceae; genus JANPIW01. The sequence goes on along the minus strand of JANPIW010000436.1, from coordinate 5,548 downwards.
AGATTTGGGACTTTGGTCGCACCAAAGGCCAGCGCGAGCAGTCGCTTGCGAAACAAAGACAGGCGGAGCTTTCAGTCGAGGACGCACGACGCCAGATCGAGCTGGAGGTGCGCAAAGCCTGGTCCAAGCACACCGAGGCCGTGGAGCTTTTGGAGAGCCAGCAAAAGAGCGTCTCTCTCGCCGAGGAAGCACTGCGCCTCGCCCGCTCGCGCTTCGATGCCGGAGCAGCCACGCAGCTCGACGTGCTCTCCACCCAGACCGCGCTCACGCTCGCGCGCACGAACGAGCTGCAAGCACGCGCGGACTACAACACCGCTGTGGCTGAGATGCAGCGCGCGATGGGAAGCCGGAGGTTTGGAATGACGAATGACAAATGATGAAAACAAAGTGCTCAGCGCTCGAAACTGAGCACTGAGCACTCCCCTCCACCCACCATGTCCCCCTCACGCTCCACCCTCCTCCTCAGCCTCCTCCTCGCCGCCTGCAAGCCTCCCAGCGGCCCCGATCCGCACGCGATGATGCCGCCACCGCCGATGGTCACGGTGGCAAGTCCGACCGAGCAGGAGGTCGTCGAGTGGGATGAGTTCACGGGTCGCACCGAGGCGGTCGAGTCTGTCGAGGTGCGCGCGCGTGTCAGCGGCACGCTGGAGTCCGTGCATTTCGAGGATGGCGGCTTGGTAAAAAAGGGCGATCTGCTTTTCGTCATCGACCCGCGTCCGTATCAGGCCGCGCTGGATCGCGCCGAGGCGGAGCTGGCGCGTGTGCAGAGCGCGCTGGAGCTCGCGAAGTCTGATCTCACCCGCGCCGACTCGCTCGTTGCATCGAAGAACATCGCCGCCGGTGAGTACGATAAATGGAAGCAGACCAAAGTCTCCGCCGAGTCCTCGCTCAAGTCCGCGCAGGCAGCGATTGATCTGGCGAAGCTCGACATGGAATACACCCGCGTCACCGCGCCCATCAGCGGCCGCATCTCGCGGCGGCTCGTCGATCCGGGCAACCTCGTGAATGGCGGACCTGGCGCGAACACGCTGCTCACGAACATCGTCACCGTCGATCCGATCCATCTCTACATGGACGCGGATGAGAATTCGATTTTGAAATACACCCGCTTCCGCATCGAGGGAAGCCGCACCAGCGCGCGCGATGCAAAGATCGTGTGCGAAATGGCGCTGGCTGATGAGGAAGGCTTCCCACACAAAGGCGTGATCGACTTTGTGGACAACCGCCTCGACCCCTCCACCGGCACGATGCGTGCGCGCGGGTTGTTCCCGAATCCCGACCAGAAGATCACGCCTGGTCTCTTCGCCCGCGCGCGCATTCCTGGCACCGGAAAATACAAGGCGCTGATGATTTCCGATCTCGCGCTCAGCACTGACCAGGGGCAAAAGATCGTGCTCGTCGTAGATGACAAAGGCACCGCGCAACCACGCCCCGTCGAGGTCGGTCCCGTGATGGACGGGATGCGCGTCATCCGCAACGGCCTGACCACAGCAGACAAAGTCATCATCAACGGACTCGCCAAAGTCCGCCCCGGAATGCCCGTCACACCGCAGGAGGCAGCGGCGGCGAAATGAACTTCTCGCAGTACTTTGTCCAGCGGCCCATCATGGCTGCGGTTTTCTCCATCGCCATCACGCTCATCGGCGGGCTGGCGCTGCGAGTGTTGCCGGTGGAGCAATATCCAAACGTGGTGCCGCCCACCATCGTCGTGAACGCGGTGTATCCAGGCGCGGAACCGAAGGTCGTCGCTGAAACCGTCGCCACACCCATTGAGCAGGAGATCAATGGCGTGGAGAATCTGCTCTACATGGCATCAAGCTGCAGCAGCGACGGCGTCTGCACCACTACGGTCACATTCAAGCTCGGCACCGACATCGACAAAGCGCAGACCGCCGTGCAAAACCGCGTGGCCATCGCGGAGGCGAAGCTGCCCGAGGAAGTGCGCCGCCTCGGCATCAAGACCGTGAAGCAAAGTTCCAATCTCACCATGGTCGTGCATTTGCTCTCGCCCGACCAGCGCTACGACAATTTGTATGTCGGCAATTACGCATTCCTGCGCGTGAAGGACCAGCTCCAGCGGTTGCCCGGCGTGGGCAGCGTGCAGGTCTTCGGCGCGCGCGATTACTCGATGCGCGTGTGGCTCGATCCCGACAAGATCGCCGCGCGCGGCCTCACCGCGAGCGATGTGGTCAATGCGATGCGCGAGCAAAACATCCAGGTTGCCGCAGGTGTGCTCGGCCAGCAGCCCGCGCCTGCGGGCACGCCGTATCAGCTCACCATCACCACGCAGGGACGGCTCACTGAGGTCGAGCAGTTTGAGGACATCATCGTGAAGACCGGCGCGGAAGGCCGCATCACGCGCGTGAAGGACATCGCGCGAGTGGAGCTGGCCGCGCGCGATTACAGCCTCGATTCATTCTTGAATGGTAAGCCTGCCGCCGCGCTCGTCATCTTCCAAAGTCCCGGCACCAACTCGCTGCAAACGCGTGATGCCATCGGTGCGGAGATGGAGCGCTTGAAACAGAATTTTCCGCCCGGCCTCGCTTACGACATCGTCTATGACACGACTGTGTTCTCGCGGCAGAGCATCGATGCGGTCATCCACACTTTGTTTGAGGCCATCCTGCTTGTCGTGCTCGTGGTGATCGTGTTCCTGCAAACGTGGCGCGCGTCCATCATCCCGCTGCTTGCCGTTCCCGTGTCGCTCGTCGGCACCTTTGCTGTGATGCATGTCCTCGGCTTCTCGCTGAACAATCTCTCGCTCTTCGGTCTCGTGCTCGCCATCGGCATTGTCGTGGATGACGCCATCGTCGTGGTCGAGAACGTCGAGCGAAACATCCAGCTCGGGCATCCGCCGCTGGAGGCCACGCGCCGCGCGATGAATGAGGTGAGCGGTCCCGTGCTAGCCGTCGCCATCGTGCTTTGCGCGGTGTTCATCCCCACGGCGTTTATGAGCGGCATCGTCGGTCAGTTCTACCGCCAGTTTGCCGTGACCATCGCGGTCTCGACGGTGATCTCCGCCTTCAACTCGCTCACGCTCTCCCCTGCCCTGAGCGCGATTCTTTTGAAACCGCACAGCGCGAAGCCCGATTGGTTTCAACGCGTCCTCAACTTTTTCTTCGGCTGGTTCTTCGCGATCTTCAATTGGTGCTTCGAACGCATCACGCGTTTGTATGGCGCGTTCGTGGGCAAACTCATTCGCATCACCGTGGTCGTGCTGCTGCTTTATGGCGGGCTGGTTTATCTGACCGGCTACGTCTTCACCAAAGTGCCCGAGGGTTTCATCCCGCAGCAGGACAAGGCGTATCTCGTCGTATTCGCGCAGCTTCCTGACGGCGCGTCGCTCGAGCGAACACGTGAGGTCATTCTCAAAGCAGGTGAAGTCGCGCGCTCGGTGCCCGGCGTGGTCAGCTCGGTGGAGTTTCCCGGATTCAGTTTGTTCGCGGGCGGCAACGCCTCAAACGCTGGCACGATCTTCCTCGGCCTTGAGGACTTCGAGAATCGCAAGACGCCGGACAAAAGTGCGGAGGCGATCATCGGCCAGCTCTACGGGCGTTATGCCGGGATTCAGGAAGCGATGATTTTTGTGTTCGGCCCGCCGCCTGTTGATGGCATCGGCAACGGCAGCGGATTCAAAGTACAAATCAAGGACATGAACGCGCAAGGCACCGGCCCGCTCGCGGGCGCGGCGTTCAACCTGATGATGAAGGCGAACCAGACTCCCGGACTCGCCAATGTTTTCACCACGCTGCGACCTGACGTGCCGCAAGTCGCGCTCGATGTGGATCGCGAGAAGGCGAAGAGCATGGGAGTGCCGCTGCAAAACATCTTCGACACGCTGCAAATCTATCTCGGCTCGATGTATGTGAACGACTTCAACCGCTTTGGCCGCGTGTATCAAGTCACCGCGCAGGCCGATGCGAAGTTCCGTTTGAAAAAGGAGGACATCGAGAAGCTCAAAACCCGCAACGCCGCCGGGCAGATGGTGCCCATCGGCACACTGGTGAAAGTGCGTGAGAGCACCGGTCTCGACAACGCGCGGCACTACAACATGTCGCCCACGGCGGATTTGCTCGGCCAGTTCGCGCCCGGCTTCAGCAGCGGCCAGGGCATAGCCGCGATGGAAGCGCTGGCGAAGAAGGAACTGCCGAACGGATTCGAGATGGAATGGACCGATCTCACGCTCCAGCAAATCCTCGCGGGCAACAGCGCGCTCGTGATCTTCCCCATCTGCGTGATCTTCGTCTTCCTCGCGCTCGCCGCGCTCTACGAAAGCTGGACGCTGCCGCTCGCGATCATCTTGATCGTGCCGATGACGATCCTCAGCGCGCTGGCCGGTGTGCTCTCGAATAACATGGACAACAACGTCTTCACTCAGATCGGTCTCGTCGTCCTCGTCGGCCTCGCGGCCAAGAACGCAATCCTCATTGTCGAGTTCGCCAAGCAGTTGCAGGACACCGGCATGAACCGCCGCGAAGCCGCCATCGAAGCCGCGCGTTTGCGGTTGAGACCCATCCTGATGACAAGCTTCGCCTTCATCCTCGGCGTGCTGCCGCTCGTCTTCGCCACCGGCGCCGGCGCCGAGATGCGCCGCGCGCTGGGCACCGCCGTGTTTTACGGAATGCTCGGCGTCACCATCTTCGGCCTGCTGCTCACACCCGTGTTTTACGTCACGATGCGCTGGCTGGTGGAGAAGCGTGCGACGACAGCGGCCTAAATGGCGCTCCCAATGAGCGTCTTGCTAACCAGGGATAATCGTGTCACGCTGGCTGACGAGATGAGCACGACACTTGCGCTTGATGCCTCCAAAAGATTGTTTTTGCCGCCCGGACTGCTGGAGCAGGCAAACTGGGGAAGCACTGGCAAAGTGACCGTGGAGATCGACGCGCAACGCATTGTGATGACACCAGCGCTTGAAAATGAGCCAGAGGCCAGGTTGGTGAACAAGCGCGGAAGGCTCGTGATCTCAGGGCTGCCGCCAGCGACCAATGCGGATGTCATCGCGGCGATCAAAGCAGGCCGTGAGGAGCATGAGGATGGCATCGCAAAAGCGTGCGGCGCATGAAGGCGGCGGTTGATTCGAGCATCCTGGTGGCCGCGCTTGATGCGGAACAAGCTCACCATGATGTCTGCTTCGATCTGCTTGAGTAGTCTGATTCATGGATGCAGAGCCATGCAGTGTCGGAGTGTTTCAGCACTCTGACGGGCGGCAGACTGGGCAAACGGGTATCTGCGAACATGGTGGCAAAGGCTCTTGGCGCGACTTTTCTGCCAGCAGTAAATGGCACCACACTCGATGCATCCGAGATTGTGAAAGCGCTCGCGGAAGCAGAACGGCGCGGAGTGCGCGGCGGGGCCGTGTATGATTTTCTTCATTTGATGGCGGCAGGGAAGATCGGCGCCAAGAAGCTCTTCACGCTCAATCTCGCGGACTTCGTTTCATTTCACAGGCCGGGTGACCCCGAGATCGTACATCCAGCTCAGGAAAGCAAAGCGCCTGACCCTTAATTTGCCCGGTATCATGGCGCGCTGGGCACCGCCGTATTTT
>JANPIW010000435.1:0-11245 GCA_031425215.1 Verrucomicrobiaceae bacterium | reverse complement strand
TGTGTTCCGGGACGAGAATCCAGCCGCCGCCCCGGACGCGCGCTACAAGGTGATGTTCCAGTGCCTGCGACCCAAGGGCATGATCCCTTTCAAATCGCCGGATGGCCTGAACTGGACGCCGATGAGCGAGCGGCCGGTCATAACCGATGGTGCGTTTGATTCCCAAAACACCGCTTTCTGGGATGGCGCGCGCGGAGTGTATCGCGCCTACTGGCGGCACTATTCGCAGGGCGACAACGACATCACTACGACGAATCCGCACGGCGACCGCGCCATCCGCACGGCTACGTCGAAAGACTTTCTTCATTGGGAAATGCAGACCGATCTGCGCTACACCGATTCGCCGCCGGAGGCGCTTTATACGAACGCCATCAAGCCCTACCACCGCGCGCCGCATCTGCTCATTGGCTTTCCCACCCGCTATGTGGATCGCGGCTGGTCGGATTCCAACACGTCCCTGCCGGAACGCGAGCATCGTGAACAACGCCGCGCCATCAATCCGCGCTATGGCAACGCGATGACTGAAGGGCTGATGATGACCAGCCGTGATGGCGTGACTTTCAAGCGCTGGAACGAAGCCTTCCTGCGCCCCGGCATCGAGCGCGAGGGCACCTGGAACTACGGCCAGCAATTCATCGGCTGGCATGTCGTGGAGACGAAATCCGCGCTGGAAGGCGCGCCGAATGAGCTGTCTCTCTATGCCTCCGAGAGCTATTGGACGGGCAACAGCAGCGCGCTGCGCCGCTACACACTGCGCATGGATGGCTTCGTCTCCGCGAGTGCGCCGATGAACGGTGGCGAGATCGTGACCAAGCCGATCACCTTCGCGGGGAGCAGGCTGGTGCTGAACTTTTCCACCTCCGCTGCGGGCGGCGTGCAGATCGAACTCCAGGATGAGGCTGGCAAACCGTTGCCCGGTTTCGCGCTCGGCGATTGCCCGCCGATCATTGGTGACTCGCTCGCACGCACGGTCACTTGGAAGAATGGGAGCGACGTGAGCGCACTCGCCGGGCGTTCCGTTCGCCTGCGCTTCGCACTCAAGGATGTGGATCTGTTTTCTTTTCAATTCACAGGCGCGCCTGCCGCAAACTCTTCAGCGGAAAAAACACGGTGAACACGCGCTAACGTTATGTGGTCGATGCCGGCGGGGTCCTAGGAATCGTCGCGTCGATTGTTTTCCGCCGCCGCGCTCGTCACGACTCCCCTCATAGCTTCCGACTGGCCCCCATTCTTCTCTGACGCCACCGCAAAAAGTCAGAAGACAAAGGAATGGGCACAAAGGAATAAATGCATTTACCCAAGCATTCATTCCTTTGTCTCCATTCCTTTGTGTCCATTCAGGTTCCTTGGCGGACTTTTTGCGGTGGCGTCTCCTCTTCCTTTCCGCCCTGTGCGAAGCGCAAAAGGCCATGCAAAACGAAGTTCCAAGTAAATCAGGTGATCACACCTCGCTGAGCACGCCTTTGCTCGCGCCGAATTTGTCCATCTCGATGTCTGTCTGCTGAAGCATGCGGACGAAAAGGTTGGAGAGGAAGGTGTTGTTCTGCTTGTCGTGCGCGAGGTGGCCCGCGTGCTTGTAGCCGCCGCCGGCGAGGATGATGGGCAGGTTCGTGTTGTCGTGATTCGACGCGTTGCCGAGATTGCTGGCGTGGAAGATCGACGAGCGGTCGAGCAGCGTGCTTTCGCCCTCGGTGGTGGCTTTCATCTTGTCCAGGAACTCGCCGAACACGCGCATCTCCGCCTCTTCGATGAGCGAGAGCTGCTCCAGCTTCGCTGGGTCCTGGCCGTGATGCGAGGCGTCGTGGTGTCCGATGTTCACGCCTTGAATCTCCGGCTTGTCCTGCGAGCTGAGCCAGAGCGAAATGACACGCGTCGAGTCAGTCTGAAACGCGAGATGCACCAGGTCATACCACTGGCGGCTGCGCTCGACGAGCTGCGCACCACCCGCGTCGCTGGCGGGCGGCTTGACCTCGATCTTCGGCTTTGGCGTGAGCTGCCAGGACTCGTCCTGCTGCAGTTTTTGCTCCGCTTCGCGAATGGACGAGACGTAGAGGTCCAGCCGCTCGCGGTCTTCGCTGCCTAGCTTGTTGTTCAGGCTGCCGAGCTGGCTGCGCACGTCGTCCAGGATGCTCTGGCCTTCTTTGACGCGGCGCAGTTCGCGCGCGGTCTCCTCGGCATTGCCTTGGATGAAGAGCTGCTTGAAGACGGTGGTCATGCGGTATTCCGCAGGCAGGCGCACGCCGCGCCGGTTCCAGGCCGCGCTGCCGCCGCCAAGCACGAGCGAATTGAAGCGCGTTTTGCCCGCCAGATGCGACGCCACTTCCTGATCGAGCGAGATGCTGTTCTTGATGTCGTTTGGCCGAATGAAATCGGGATGCACGCCGGTGAACAACCCGACCTCCGCGTAATGCCCTGCGCCGTAGCGATGCGACAGGCCAGAGAAGACCGTGAAGTCATCGCGCCGGCTTTGCAGCAGCTTCAAGTAGCGGCTGGGCGTGTAATCACGCCCGGTGTCCGCCGGGAAAAAATTCAGCGCGTGCATGCCGAGCGGCCTGCCGACGAGCAGCAGTCGTTTCGGCTGTGCGGCGGCCTTCTTCGCTTCTGCGGCGCTCACAGGCATCATCGCATTGAGGAACGGCAAGCCGATGGCGATGCCGGAGGAGCGCAGGAAGGTGCGACGGTCGAGTGGGGTGCGTGGCATGGCGGTGGGCGTGGTTACTTGTTTCTAAACGGACGGCTCTGCACGATTTCATGCACCAGCGTGCGCAGACCGTGATTCTTGGATTTCACGGTGGCGACGACTTGCTCGATCACCTCGCGGTCGGCGAATTGCGGCTCGGCACCGGTGGCGTAGGTGAGGAGTTTTTCGGCGAGGTTGCGCATGATCTGGTCGGGATCGGCGAGGAGGATGTGCTTGTAGTCCTCGATCGTGGTGAAGGCTTTGCCGTCGTGCGTGACGCCGCCTTTTTCGACATCGGGGCCACGGAAAAAAGCGCGACCGGTGTAGCCGGGGAGCTGCACGATGCCGGCCGTCGTGCGCGCGGAGGCGCGATAAAACTCACGGTAACCACCGATGGGATCGAAGGACTCCAGCGCGAAGCCGGGCGGGTCGATGTGCTGGTGGCAGGAGTTGCAGGAGGCGATGCTGCGGTGCTTGTCGAGCTGCTGTCGGATCGTCGTGGCACCGCGGATGTCCGGCTCGATGGCGGGCACGTCCGGCGGCGGTGGTGGCGGCGCTTTCCCGAGGATGCGCTCCAGCACCCACTTCCCGCGCAGCACGGGGGAGGTCGTGGTGCCATCGGCGGTGACCTTCAAAACGCTGCCGTGAGACATGACGCCGCCGCGATGTGATCCGGCGGGCAGACTGACGCGGCGCAGGTCGCTCCCGACGATGCCAGAGATGCCGTAGTGCTGAGCGAGGCGCGCATTGAGCATGCTCCAGTCCGAATCAACGAACTCCAGCACGCTGCCATCGGTTTTGAGCAACTCGTTGAAGAAGCGCTGTGTCTCCAGCGGCATGGACCAGAGCAGCGTGCCGTCGAATTCACCGTAGAGATTTGGGTCCGGGATGGTGGCATCGATGCGGCGCAGATCGAGCCACTGGCCGGTGAAGTTCTCCGTGAAGCCGCGAGCGCGTGGCGACTGGAGCAGGCGCTCGGTTTGTTTTCGCAGTTCATCCGGCTTCGTCAAATCGGCGGCGAGCAGCTCGGCGTCAGGCGGCAGAGAGGTGATGAAGTAAGCGAGGCGGTTGGCGAGCGCGATGCGATCGAGTTCACCCGGCGTCTCGTTGAAAAAGAGAAACTGCGGCGAGGTGAGCACGCACTTGTAGCCAAAGGTCATCGCGTTCACGAAGCTCTCACCCGCGTCGAGCTTAATGTGAACCTTGTTGATGAAGAGCTTCAGCGTCTCCTCATCCACCAGACGACGAAACGCGCGCGGGATGAAGGCGCGGAGGAGTTTGACGGCATCTTCCTTCGGCGTGGTGCTCACAGGTTCGAGCGGATCGTTGAGCCACTGGTAAATGTTGGTGCGTTGGCTGAAGTCCTGCGGCTTGCGGCCCTCGGCCATGGATTTGATCACCGACTTCGGCAGCAGTTCGGCATCGCCAAAGAGACTGCGATAGGCCTTCGACGGGTAGTCGTCGATGGGCCCTTCGATTTCGAGCCACTCAATGAGGAAGCCTGGACCCGTGTAATCCTCGATGGGCTTCTTGGTGGCGCGGATGTCCCAGTTGAGCAGCAGATTGACCACGAAGGACTCTCCGGCTTCCAGATCGATCTCTGTCTCGATAACACGCGGCGGACCGGGCTGGAGATCGACGATGTCTTTCACCACAGGGGGCTCGCGCCCACGATCCACGGTGCTGTAGGCCACGGGCACCGGTTCATTCGCCGCGCCGACAGCACTGGCCGACATGCGAATCTTATACCGACCACGTCCCTGCACGCTGGAAGTGCTGACGAGGCCATAACGCGGCAGCTTGCTGTAAACGACGAGCGCGTCGTCTTTGAGGAGGCAACTGCGCGTGAGCGTCTGCTGGAAGTTCGACCCCTTTTCCGCGATCTCACGCCCGGTGCGTCGCTCCTTGACCGGTAGATGCGGATGCACAGGAATCACCGAGGCCACGGCTTTCTCGGCGGCTTCTTGATACAGCAGCAGATGCGTCGAGGAGAGGTCCAGCACCGCGCTGACATTGTCGAAACCGCCCGCGCTGTTTTCCTCCGGCAGCAGTTCCTTGAGCTTCACCTGCGTGCCAACGAGTTCGCGCACGGTGTTCTCGTATTCGGTGCCGTTCAGGCGGCGGATCGGCACACGGCCCTGGGTGCGCTGTTTTTCCAGCGAGGCGGCGTGGAGTGATTCACGCAACGTTTTGACCGCTGAGTCACGCATGGCCTGCGGAGGCTGTTCCTCCTTCTTCGGCGGCATTTCACCGGCGGCGAGCTTGTCGTGGACTTTGATCCACGCGGCCATGTCCACGCTTTGATCGAGACGCAGGCCGCCTTTTTGCACATCCGAGCCGTGGCAGTCGATGCAGTGTGCGTCGATGAGCGGGCGCACAGCAGGCTCGAAAGCGAACGCGGATGTCGCTAGAAGTGGCCAGATGGAAAGTAAACGAAGCATCATCGTGAATACGGTGGAGCGCGGGAGTTACTTGTCCATCGGCAGCGCCTTCTTGAACCACGCGATCATCTCCGCGCGCATTTCGGGCAGGTATTCGTGGCCGGTGTGCTCGTAGAGAACGCTGCGGAAGTTTTCAGGCTTCCCGTGCAGCCGATATACGGCATCGAGCTTCGTTTCGAGCACGGCAATGCCGTCGGGCGGAGCGTTGTAGTCCTCGTCGCCTGAGAGCATGAGCATCGGTCGCGGTGCGACAAGCGCGTAGATGGCCTCGGTGTCGAAGTGTTTCAAAAGACCCGGCACAAAGTAGTAAATGCCGTGCGAGGACCGGTGCGAAAGCAACTCCGTGTAGCGCGTGAAGCACGCCACGCCGACGATGGCGTGCAGACGGTCGTCGAGCGCGGCGAGCCACCATGCGCGCGTGCAGCCCATGCTCATGCCGGTGGCGCCGACGCGGCTCATGTCGAGTTCAGGCTTGGTGGCGAGGTAATCGAGCAGGCACTGCTCATCCCGCAGCATCAGACCCCAAAGCGTGTGCCCTTGCCACAGATGGCGTTTGAAAAGCTCCATCTCCTGCGCCCCTGCGTCGTCGCGCTTGCCACGCGGGCCTTTGCCGACGCGTTCGCCGTTGAAGTAACCGTCGATGGCGGCGACGGCATAACCTTCCTTCACGAGCAACCAGCCGAGCGAGCGCTCGTTAGCCGGATCGGGCAGGTATTCGTTCTTTGAGCCGCTGTGACCGTGCATGCCGATGATGACAGGCGTCTTGCCCTTCCGCTGCTTGGGGAGGGCCAAAATGCCCGGCACGACCATGTCGATGCCGTTGTGAAACTCAAACCGCTCCAGCATAAAGTCACCGCGATCCTCAACGCCAAACACCTTCACCTTTGCCGGATCAGGTCGCGCGGGCATGTCACCGAGGCATTGCATCAAAGTGGCGCGGATGGCGGCGCGGTCGGTGTTTTGCCATTTTTGAAGATCGACCGGCACTTTCCAATCAGGAATTTTGAAATCGCGAAACGACTCAGGGATGTCCGTCCACGCGTCGGAGTAGCGTTCCACATAGCGCTGGCCGCCGGAAGACATCGCCGGCTTCACACGCACGGCCGCCGTCTCTGCGGAAGGAGCGAGCAGCAGGACCAAGCATGCGAAGAACACTGGCAGTTTGAGATTCATGTCCACTATACGTTCTCCTGCCCGCGCGTCTCTTCGGCAAAACACCATGCTTGCCCGCGTACCGGCGAGGACTTCTCCCGCTACAACATGACATCCAAAAAGATTCCCGTCGTCCTCGTCTGGCTCGGCACCGTCGCGCCCGAGAAAGTTGAGAAGGCGAAAGCGACCAGCGAAATCCTGCCCAGCCGGCACTCGCCGGTCTATCGCCCCGAAGCCGCGTCCACCATTACGTTTGGTGTGAGACGATGACGCTGGCGGTGACGAGCGAACTCAATCGCTGAAGTTCGCGATGGTGAGGTGAGATTGAAGCCATTCTCCGTCGATCTGACGGCTGATGATCCTCCAGCGCCGGTTTGAGATCTGGATGTGTTGGTTGTCCGCTCCGAGTTGCCATTCACCGTCTGCATTGAACTCCTTCCATCCGAGGCACTTGTGATTCGGGATGATGAGGGAGTTCTTCAATGGCAGCGCAAAGATGTTCGCGCTGTAGAGATGCTTGGCGTCGGTGCCCACAATGAGTTGGCCTTTGGGTTGCCGGTGTGCATGAACGTGCCCTTGATGACCATCCGTGTTTGTGGCGCTCTGAAGCGTTCGTTATGGACAAAAAGATGAGACTGCACAATGGTGGGAGGGGCTGGACGTGTTCTTGTTTTTGTCCTTGCTTCGATTTATTTTGAGGTCGGAATCAATAGCAGGAACTGAAAATCTGTGGCCCCCGTAGTTCAATGGATAGAACAAGGGTTTCTATCCTCCCCCCTTTCGGAATCGGATTTGCCCATGTAGCGGACATTGACGGACATCCCAAAATGGTGCTGGACAGTCTTACTTTTGTTCTTACTTTTTGGCGTGGCCTCACTCTGGAAACACCCGAACTCTCCATTTTGGACTGCTTGCTTCAATGATGACGCGGGCAGGCGAATGAAACGCTCCACAAAGCTGTCCGACCGCCGCGAGGCTCAGAAGGCCGCCGATGCTTTCGAGGATGCTGCTAAAAAGGCCCGTGGCGCGGAACTCACACGCGCGGCAGCCGTGAAGATCCTGAACGAACTCATGGAGCGCACAACTGGCGAAGGGCTGGACGGGCGATCAACTCGGAAGCACTTCGAGGATTATCAGGCCAGCTTGAAGGCGCGAGGCACCAAAGAAGGCACGCTGAAACGATACAGCCCGATTTTCGACGGATTCGTTGCTCACCTCGGCAAGGCGCGCGCAAGCGCCCGCATTGCCAGCGTCACCGTACAGGAGCTTGAGGATTTCCGCGATGCGGAATTAAGATCAGGCAAGACTCCCGGCACCGCAGACTTTGCGCTGAAAGTTCTGAACGGCGTTTTTGAGGATGCGCGCCGCAAGGCCATCATTCTCCACAATCCTGTGCAGGCGGTGAAGACGCTGGCTGGCGGTGCTGGCGAGGAACGACGCCCGCTCACCGAGAGACAGGTTTCCGCGCTTCTTGCTGTGGCGGATGTGGAATGGCAGGGAATGATTCTGCTCGCCTTCCACACCGGCATTCGTTTGAACGATGCCGCGAACCTCACTTGGGCGAACATTGATGGGAGTGTACTCCGCTTCCGCGAGGCAAAGACTGGACACCGCAAGCAACGCGCCAGCGAGCGTGAGACTCAGGTGGTGATGGCACTAGATCTGCGGCGCTTTATCAAGAGTCTGCACGTACCGATAAAAAAGAGCGAGCCGCTTTTCCCATCACTAGCGGGAAAGAAATCGGGAAGCGGGGGAGGATTATCAAATGCGTTTGCCCGATTGATGGACAAGGCGGGAATTGATCGCGAGCAAGGCGCGGAACGGAAGGGCAAGGGGAGGCGCTTTAACGCCCTTTCATTTCACAGTCTGCGCCACTCGATGATTTCACGTCTGGCGAATTCCGACGCGCCAGAAGCCGTCACTAAGGCAATGAGTGGGCATTCCACGGATGAGGCGCATCGTCGGTACGTTCATCTCGATACGGAAGCACAAGCGAAGGTGGTGGCGAAAGCTCCGAGACTCTGGAGGGCATCGGCGGCGTGAAGGCGAAGAAAAAAAGACGCGCCGCTTCCGCTTTGTTAGGTGGCGAGGCGGTGTTTGTCGATGTTCAATTCCGCGACCTTGCTGCGGACGAATTGCAACGCGCGCTCCGGCGTCTGGCAGCGGCCTCTCCACCGGCGGCTTCACACCGGCTAGCTGCGCCTCCCACGAGCATCGGTAGTTGATGGAAAAGGCGGAGATGTCGGCGGCGAGTTACTTTGTCATGCCGCCCAGATCTCTCTTTTCACCCGCGATCCAGCCGCCGCCGTGGATGAAGATCAACAACGGCGTGGGCTGCGCGGATTCGGCTTTGTAGAAATCCATTGCGGCCGCCGCGAGATCCGCCTGACAATTTAACGACTAGAATTTAAATCCTCATTCTCGTCCCAAACTTCGCCCGGCATGCTCCGCCGGTGAGTGAGAAGGATTTCATCAGCCACAGCTTTAAGCAGGCCTTCGGTCCCTTGGGGATCAAGCCACGCAAACTGACCGTTTGGGTTGATCTCGAGGAACCACAAACCTGCTTCGTCCCGAAGAAAATCCAGCCTTCCAAACGTGTATCCAGTGGTCATCATAAAGGCAGTGATGGCCGTATCCTCCTCAGGAGAGAGAGTCGTGCGTTTCCATGATGCTGTGCCCTGAAACGTGGGTATTCTACAATCCACCCCATCAAAGCCGTCGCGTGAAAATTCGAAGGCAAAATTCCGCCCTTTAATGTGAGCGACTGTCACATCATGGGTGGCACTCTTCACCAGCTGCTGAACAAACCAAGGAAACCCCGGGCTCAGGCTTCTGTGATCTACCTGCTTAACCATCACAAGGCTGCCCTCGCCGACTGCACTGGATCCGAGAGACTTTACCACGGTCGGCTCCGTGAAGGTGCATGTGCCAGCTCCTTGGTGAATCTGCCACTCTGGGATTCGGAAGAATCCAGCGGCAACGCGCATTTGTCGCATCTTGTTCCAACCGCCGGTTAGCGATGGGCAAACCACGGCAAGCTTCGCGTTGCCGTGCGACAGATCGCGGATGCCCTCCCACACGTGGACAAGCTCATGCCGACACCAGTCTTCCTCGCTTCCTCCTGCTGGCACATCAATCCGGGCTGGGTTGAAAAGGAGTTTCCGCAAATAGACGGCTCCGACCTCGGACTCATCACACGTGCGCCCAATATGATCCCGCAACCGAAACCCGCTGTTGTTGATCACCCACGAATACGAACGCCAGAGATCTATATTAAATCGGAAGATCGGCACATCTCCCAAAAGCGGTAAAAGCAGATCCGTCGTCTGATCAAAACTACAGGTCAAAATCAAAATCATGGCACGAAAAAGGGGGAGGCGATCAGCCTCCCCCATGGCTTGACTGAATTATGGCAAACGCCTTTAGTCAGAATTGGTGTCGTCGATGACCAGTTTCGCCGGGTTGCCAATGAAAGACTGTGTGCCAAAAGTTGTCCCCACGTTGGTGGGGTTAGCATCTGAAAAAACGGTCATCTGGGTTTCCCAATTGTAGCGCTGCTCAATGGCAGGCGTATTTGGCGGCGGTGTGGCAACGGACAGTGGAGTCAACAATGCGTTTAGAATCGTGGTGATCATGATCGTCGGTTTGGTTTCTTGTTATGGCATATCGGTGGTCCCGGGTGAGCGCGCTTGGCCTGCCTTCCTCCGACGAGAGGGATCATAAGGATTCGGGACGGCAGGTCAAGATATTTTGCTCCGATATTGGAGCAAATCGTCCGCGCTTCTTTTTACCCTGCGGCAGAAACCAGTGGGAATATGGCGCAGCAAAACATAATTGGGCCAGCCGTGCGACGCATGCGCGTCGCTATGGAGTTGACCCAAGATGAATTGGCCGCGCGCTGCCAGATGGCCGGCTGGGATTTGTCTCGTGAAACTCTCTCGAAGATCGAGGCCGGGCTACGCCGGGTGAATGACGCGGAAGTTTATATCATGGCCCATATTCTTCGTTGCGACATCCGCGATCTCTTCCCCAAAAGCCGCCGGCATATGATCGCAGTCCTTCGGCACAGCCGGTCCGTTCAAGGCACCCCTCCAGCTAAACCTCACGGGTAATAAAGCCCCGCCCGAGAGTGTTATCTCAAAAGGCGTGGATGGGAGACGCTTCAACGGGGCCGCACTCTCGCGAGTGCGGAGATCGTGTCCTTCGAGGCGGCCTTCCTTGCGGGCGAAAAGCTTCAACGGGGCCGCACTCTCGCGAGTGCGGAGATCTGTCATGCTGTCGAGTTGCCCGCGCGCGTAGGTGTCGCTTCAACGGGGCCGCACTCTCGCGAGTGCGGAGATAAAGCAATCGTCGGCAGAAACGGCAGCGTGCCACGCTCGCTTCAACGGGGCCGCACTCTCGCGAGTGCGGAGATAAAATAGTCTGCCTCCACTCCCATCGCATCGCCCACGCTTCAACGGGGCCGCACTCTCGCGAGTGCGGAGATCCAGCAACCAAAGGCCAGATGCACCGGCAGTTCATCGTGCTTCAACGGGGCCGCACTCTCGCGAGTGCGGAGATGACGGCTATGTCCGCCTCACGTTGCCCATCACGGCCAAGCTTCAACGGGGCCGCACTCTCGCGAGTGCGTAGATCACACCCCACTAGCACACCGACCGCCCAAGCGTAGGCGCTTCAACGGGGCCGCACTCTCGCGAGTGCGGAGATCACCACCGTGACGGTGGAGGATGAAGCCTATGATGCCGCTTCAACGGGGCCGCACTCTCGCGAGTGCGGAGATCCGCCGCATTCCAGTGGCGCGGCGCAACACCAGCCGAGGCTTCAACGGGGCCGCACTCTCGCGAGTGCGGAGATCCACCGTGTTCTTGCTTTCACCGGAAGACACGAAGCCGCTTCAACGGGGCCGCACTCTCGCGAGTGCGGAGATCCCCTTTGCGGCCTACCGTGCAGATGCCGTAACCTTTGCTTCAAC
>JANPIW010000434.1:0-3403 GCA_031425215.1 Verrucomicrobiaceae bacterium | reverse complement strand
GGCTCGCGCCGCCGGCCACCACGCTTTGCGTCGCGGCGCTCACGGTCAAGGTGGGCGAGGCGGAGAAGCTGCACACGAGCTGGTAGGCGCCGGTTTGCGTGTTGTCGCTGTGCCGCACGCGGACGTAGTAAGTGCCCGTCGTCACATTCGAGCTGATGCGGAAGTTTTGATCGGCTCCCTGGTCGTCATCTGTGGCCAGTTCAGTTCCCGTGCTGCCGAGCAAATGGCCAAAGGTGTCGGTGGTGCCCGTGGTCTCCACCACCAGCGATCCGGTGCCAGAGACATTGATGCGGAAGAAATCCTCATCCGCCGTCGTGCCGATGACACCTGCGGTCGTTGAGCTTAGTGCCACAACCGTGGCCGTGCCCGTCGAGTTGCCGTGATCGTCCGCCACCGTGCCTGCCTGTGTGATGGAGTGCGTGCGCGTTAGTCCGCCGCCAGTGAGCGTGATCGTCGCGGAACGGTTGGCCGTCCCGGTGTTCGCCGCCACGGTGTATCCGAACACCTGGTTACCCGTCTGGCTCGCGGCCTCGCTGCTCGTCACCCATGTGGCGTCATCGGTCCAGCTCCATGTCGTGTTCGAGGTGACGTCAAAGGTGGGGCTGGCACCGCCGGCAGCAACGCTCTGGCTCGTGGGATTCACCGTCAGCGTAGAAGGGGCAACCACGGGACCAAAGCGCACATTCATCGACGCACCCGGCGCGCTCTGCACATCCACGAGGATGCCCGATGTCGTGCCGTCCCACCACTTCGCGTCTGGGCTGGAGGTGTCGGTGAAAGTGGGTTTGCCCGTGTCGAAAAAGTCCGCCGCATCGCCACGGTTGGTGTTTTGCTCCAGATGAAACAAGCCGTCCGCTTGTTGGATGGACACTTTGTAATGCTGGCTCGACGTGCGCTGCTGGCGCTTGTTGTCCGTCGTCACCGCCGTGTCGATGTGCCAGATGGCGATGCCCGTGTCTTTGCAGTTAGCGGCCCATTTGTCACCCGGGCCGCGATTTTCAAAAAGGAAGTATTCCGTCGTGGAGCCAGATTTCCGGATGCGGTGACCGCGATTGCCCGTGGTGGGCAGCGCAACTGTGATTGATTGCGCCGCTGTGATGTCTGTGATCGTGGCCCAGCCGGCGAGTTCCTTGAGGTAGAGGTCGATGGGCGCGGGGGTCTTGCCGCTGTTGAGATGATTGCCAGATCCCATGAGGCAGTGCTCACCCACACCTGCGGAGTCGCCGTCCGAGCTGTCCGTGTCATAGAGATCAGGGTAAGAGAGCAGCAGGTGCCCCAGCTCGTGAATGAAGGTGCCGATGACCGGCGAGGCGTTCTCGACGTTCGTGGCCTGATAGCGATAAATGTAACGGGGATTCGCCGTCGTGCCCACGTTGATGCCGGACGAGGCCAGGCTCCAGGCATGAGGCCACAATCCCTTCGCCCATGTGCCCGAGCTGGGGCCTGCGAAAAGCAGGCTCGTGGAGACCGCCCGGTTGCTCGCATCCACGGTGAGCGTGGAGAAATCGAAGCCGTCGGTTTTCAATTTGTTGACCGCATCCGTCACCAGCAGACGTCCGGTGTCGCCCGAGCTGGATCGCACCGTGGAGTTCGTCGGCCAGTCAGAGTAGTTGTAATAGTTGCGCGGTTTCGGCATCGTCACGACCGCCGTCACCACATGCGTGAAAGTGAGCTGGCCGTTGGATTGATCGAAGAAGTAATCCTTCACCGATCCCGTGTTGCCGTCATCCGTGTAGCCGACCTCATTGCAGTAGCGCGTGATCTTTGCCTGCGTGCTCGGGAAATTCACCGGGTCGGCTGCCGTCGTATTGGTGTCGTCCGGGAACTGCACCAGAATCGTGAGGCCCACTTTGGCTCCCGTCACGGCGTTAGCGGCGGCCTCCGCCGCATCGGATGATTTCGTGGAGGGCAGTCCTGCTGTGAGCCGCGCCAGCCGCGCTTCGTACGCTTTCTCTCGCTTCGACCATTCCGCAGCGCGCTCGGCGTCATAGAGATTCAAATTCTTCTCCCGAATGTCCCTCACGACGACAGCGCTCTCCTGCAAAGCCTTCGGCACACCGTCTGGCGCGAGTTCATCAGCCCTGACATCGGATGCGACGAGCGCGCCGGAGTCTGCATCACGCATGGCATAGTAGTAGGTCTTGTCCGTCTCGTTTAGCACGACGGTGTAGCCGTCCTTCGTTGTCGTGTAGGCGTAAAACTCATCGCCAAAAATCCGCAGCGTGACCTCCTTGCCATTGGGTTGCGTCCATTCGATCAGCAACCCATCGGGAGGATAGGGCGCGCCCGCCGCCTCGCGTGTCACTGCCAGCAGCAGGGCTGTCAGCAAACCCAGCCATGCCATGCTCCGCCACCTGTGCGTCATCCGTTCGGGATTTGATTCCTTGGTCCACCGAGAAGAGTGGATGCCTCTGTGTTCTGGATTCCTTTGCATGGTGAGATGGGTGTTGAGTCTGAAGGGGTCGTTAAAAAGGAGCCGACATCATTGCGCTGAGGAAACCACGCTAGTCCGCATAGTGATTTCAGCGTTCGGCGCATCGTCTGTCAATGCATAATACCTCGCTTTTGTGGCGCGGATTTTGCTCTCACATTCTGTGAGAAGCCGTGAAGGCTGGCTCGCTACGCTGCTTCGGGCAACTCCGCATAAAGCGTGAAGTTCTGCGTGCCGATCACATCCACATCGAATATCTCGCCGATGTGGCGCTGAGGATTGCCGTCGAAGACTACGATGCGGTTCGTGCGGGTGCGGCCCATCAGTTTGATGTCGTTGGTTTTGCTGGTGCCTTCGCACAAGACCTCGACGCGCTGGCCGATGAGCTGCTCGTATTTCTTTTTTGCGATGTCGTTCACGAGGCCGAGGAGGTCCTGGTTGCGCTCTTCTTTGACGCGCTCGGGGATTTGCATCGCGGCCTCCATCTCGGCGGCTGGTGTGCCGCGGCGTTTGGAGTAACGGAAGACGAAGGCGTTATCAAAGGCCACGCGCTCGAAGAGATCGCGCGTCTCGCGGTACTCGTCCTCGGTCTCGCCGGGGAAGCCGACAATGACGTCCGTGGTGACGGCGATGCCTGCGCGCGCCTCGCGGATGCGGGCGACGAGTTCCTCAAACTTCGCGGCGCTGTAAGGCCGGTGCATGCGCTTCAAGACAGCATCGCTGCCGCTTTGCACGGGGAGATGGACGTGCTCGGCGAGCTTGGGCAGGTAGGTGAACGCTTCGATGAGGTCGCGCTTATAGCCGATGGGATGTGGGCTGGTGAAACGGATGCGTTGGATGCCGGGGACTTCGTGGACGGCTTCGAGCAGTTGCACGAAGGGGCTTTTGCCGTCCGCAGCGGGGAACTCGTGTCTGCCGTAGAGATTCACGATCTGGCCGAGGAGCGTGACCTCTTTCACGCCGCGATCCGCG
>JANPIW010000433.1:0-1764 GCA_031425215.1 Verrucomicrobiaceae bacterium | reverse complement strand
ACGAGGATTGTTTTCATTCGAGAGGATGGAGTTCGAAAAATGATCACACTGGGGAGTCATGAGTGTGCCGATGCTGACGGCGTGCCGCCCGTTTTGCCGGATTGGCTTCGATCTTGGTGCCGCCGCGCAAGTTCAGTTTCTCGCGGTTTGGCGTGCGATGCCAGTCGGACTCGAGCGTGGTGGCGGCGAGATGGCGCTCCACGCTTGCTTCTTGGATGAGAAAATCAAAAAGAGCCTGTGCCACAACGCTGAGGGCGATCTGATGCGTGCGCTGGAGTCTGGCATGAAGCCAGTCGCTGAAGCGCAGGAACTCGGCGAATGGCGAGGCGCTATCGCGCCACAGGAGCTTCAGCGTGGCGGTGAAGTGGCCGCTGTTGGCGATGATGTCCCAGTAGCGTGCAACGCGGCGCATGCGCTGCATTTCAGCGAAGGGGATGTCGCGCGTGGCCAGAATCTCGTAGGGCGGATGCGGCGCGTAGATCATGCTGAACTCGTCATCGTGTCGCACGATGGGCGTTCCGCGCAGGCGTTTCAATATACCGATCTGGATTTCCTGCGGCCCGAGACGCACGAGCCGGTCAAAGCCGCGTCCAAAGCTCTCGATGCCCTCGCCTGGCAGGCCGACGATGAGATCAGCGTGAATGTGGACGCCGGTTTCCTCGCGGAGAAAACGGAAGTTGTCCTCCAGACGGTCGAGGTTTTGCCTGCGGCTGATGTTCTTGGAGGTCGCATCGTCAAAGGTCTGGATGCCGACCTCGAACTGCACCGCGCCTGGCGGGAACTTTGTGATGAGCGCGCGGAGTTGCTCGGGAAGACGATCAGGCACCATCTCGAAGTGCAGAAACAGGCCGGCACGCCAGCGATCGAGGAAGAACTGCAAGATGCTCATGCTCGTGGGCAGATGCAGATTGAAGGTGCGATCGACAAACTTGAACTGCGTGGCGCCGCGATCCAAAAGCCGCTGCATGGAGGCGAGAAAGGCGTCGAGCGGAAACGCGCGGACGGGGATGTCGAGCGAGGACAAACAGAACTCGCAGGTGAACGGACAACCGCGCGAGGCCTCGACGTAGATGACGCGATGCGCGAGATCTTCGTCGGTGTACAGATCGTATGGCGAGGCGAGTAGCGGAAGCGCCGGCAATTCGGCCGGGATGATTCTCGCCGGGAACATTTCACCGTTCAGGATCGCACGACACACCTCTGCGAATTTCACGTCCGCCTCGCCGGTGATGACATGATCCGCCAGCGCGACGACTTCCTGGCCATCCGTTTCGTGCGACACTTCCGGTCCGCCGAGGATGATGATCAGCTCCGGACGGATGCGTTTCAGCAAGGCGACGACCTCGGTGGTCTGCACGACATTCCAAATGTAAACGCCGAGGCCCACTATGCGCGGGTGGTGAGCGAGGATGGCTTCCGCGATCTCCAGCGGCTGCTGATTGATGATGAACTCGGTCATGCAGGCGCGGTGACGCAGTCCGCCGAGGTTGGCCATGAGACAGCGCAGCCCGAAGGAGGCGTGGATGTATTTCGCGTTGAGCGTGGCGAGGACGATGTCCGGCATGAGCGAGCATGGTGGCATGTTCGGCGGGCGCGGCAAATGTCACTTCACGCAGGAGATGCGGCTTTGAGCTTCGCATCAGCTGCCACCGTTCATGCGGCGAGATCGGATAGAACGGCTGCGTCGTCGAAATCCCGCGCGTCGAATGCCTGATCGAGATGCGCGGGTGTGCGACCGCCGACGAGCACGATGTCGATCCCCGG
>JANPIW010000432.1:0-11075 GCA_031425215.1 Verrucomicrobiaceae bacterium | reverse complement strand
CGCACCTGGGGATGAGAGGCGGCCAGCTTCTTCTCAAGGTTTCCATCACTGGCATCGACATGCACGATGATCTCCGCAGGCGGAGGAACGCACGCCATCAGGCGTGAGATTGGTTCTAGCACCCGCTCGCCTCGAGAATAGGTGGGAATGCCGACAGTGATGGGCAGTGGTGCGGACATTTCTGTATGCGCGGAGGGTTACGCTACTTGCTACACTCAAAAGCGAGTCCGCCGTCGAAGCGGCCTGGATTCTCGACGGCGAGGAAAGCCTTGTTCGCCGAGTCACCGGCTTGGCACCGACGTATGCTCGTAAACCCAGCGTTGCGGAGTTCCGCCGCGAGGCCTTTCTCATCCCACATCCACAGATGGTGGGAATTGCCGAAATACTCCCGGATGAAGGCTTTGATACCCTTTGGCCGCCGGTCGCGACCGAGGTGGGTGTAACGCAGGAAATTGGAGAGTGCCTCCGGGTTGGGGTTCGACTGATAGGCCGTCACCTGCTGTGCAAAATCTGGAACGACCACCCGAAATAGACCACCCGGCTTGAGAGAGGCGTGCGTGTGTTTGAGGGCTATGCGCAGATCCTCCAGTGCGAGGTGCTCGAGAATGTGGGAACAGTAAACGGCATCGCACGATTCCGCCGCAACATGGATGCCGCGCACGATGTCCCCGTAATGAACGGCGTCTGGGAAGCGCGGCTTCAGCCACTTCCTAAACAGGAGGCCGACCACCGGAAGGCGCTGCAATCTTAGAGTCGGACTGGCATCGCAGTTGTGCCAGCCTTCACCGGTATCGAGGCCGCAGCCGTAGTGCAAATTCATGGGAGTGGAGCGCTTGGGGTGAGCGTCAGGCCGAAAGCAGGCGAACCACCGCCATACCTTTGCCGCGCAGGTTGCTGAAAAAGTGAGGCCGGGAGCTGCCCTGAACCAGTCCTGCCGCGATTTGGAATGCTTCCCACAGAAGCAGTCGCATGTAATCCAGCGGCCCTTTGCGGCCCAGGATCTTTGTCATTACAAATTGTCGGTTCACCAGTTCCATCGCCGAAAGCTCCGCCGCATTGGACTTGTGCGAGCCGGGCTGGCTGTCGTGGAAAATGCGGGCCGTCCGCGCATTCACCAGTTTCCATTTTCTGCCGACGATGACCGAGAGCGTCACGTCCTCCATCAACGAGTAGCCGGTGAAGTGCGCAGGAAACGGAGGCACTGGCATCGCCTCGCGACGGTACATCGTGCAGGTCGTGTTCAGCCACTCGACACGAACGACCTCCGGCAGGTCGGCGCGATCTTCCGGCAGGAGATTCACGGCAGGCCCTAGCAGGCGACCGGCATAGCCCGATGAGCCACCCCCCATTAGCCGGAACATGATGCGCGAGGCTCTGCCTGGTGATTGATAGCATTGGTTCGTGATCATGGCGTTCGCGCCGCCCACATCATCAGCCGAGTGCAGGGCTGACCACAGCCGCGACACGCAGTCAGGCTCGAACAGAATGTCGTCATCAAAGAACCAGATCACCGGCTGCGTCGCCGCGGCCACACCCTGGTTGCGCTGCACGGCGGCACCGGGGATCTCGGCGCGCATGTATCTCAAATCGCATGCACCAGCCGTCTTTGCGGAGAATTTTTCCAGCACGCCTTTGGTTTCATCAGATTCGGACCCGTCCACAACGATCAACTCCGCAGGCAGCATGTTCTGTTTCAGCAGCGAGTCCAAGGTGCGCTCCATCGCATCAGCACGATTCCGTGTCGGCACCACGGCACTTGCGGCGAGTTTGTTGGGCGGGGAAATCATGTTGTGGCTGCGCCCTGAGCACGGCGCTGCCAGCCCGCGAGTTTCTCTGCCGCCTTAAACCCCAGCAGGCGGTAGCCAAACCGGTACCCCGTTCCGTAAGAGATGCGCCGTCCTTCACCTCCGGGTTCAAAGTCTGGCTGTGAACGATGGATCGTGCGGTCGATCTCCTCCGCAAGCGCCGAGTCGTAGCGCCAGACCTGCCGCGCTACTTCCAATCGGGCGTGATTGATCGCCCAAAGGCGCTCCGCGCTGAGTTCCTTTTTCTCGCGAAGAAAGTCCTCCGTATCCTGAATGATCTCCAGCCGCCGCCGATGCACCTCCGCCGGGTTTTTTGTGCAGACGGAACCCGTGCTCCACTGGCGATAGACCGCTCCGTAGTCCGTGCAGTAGGCGAAGTGGTGGCCTGCTTTTAGCATTCGCAAATACAGCTCGTGTTCCTGACAGCAGGGCTGGTCCACCTTCCATGCGCCAGCAGAAACGATGGCCGTCTTGCGCCAGAGCAATGCGCCGGTCTGTGGCAAATCCCAGCGAACCAGCAGGCACCAAGGGTCCAGTGGCTCCAGCATCAAGGAAACTCCCTGGCTCACTTTGCCAGCTTCATGCGTCTCCTGGATCACGCGGCTGAATGCCACATCCGTTTCAGAATTGGTCTCGATGAATCGCATCTGCTTCTCGATCTTGTCTGGCATCAAATAATCATCCGCGTCCAGGTATTGCAGCCAGTCGCCATGCGAGAGTTCCAGCAGTCGGTTGCGCGCCACATTGCCGCCGCGATTCGGACCCGTCTCCCAACGGATGCGATCTCCGAAACTCTGGATCAATTTCAAGCTCCCGTCCGTGGAGCCATCATCGACGACGATGATCTCCTTCTCCGCCCAGGTCTGCGCCAGCGCACTCTCGATGCACTGGCCGATCCAGCGCTCGGCGTTGTAGCAGGGGATAAGGATGGAGACGAGAGGGGGCAAAATGACGAATGACGAATGACGAATGACGAATGACGAATGACGAATGACGAATGACGAATGACGAATGAGGGAAGTCTGTAGCGGGCCCTGACGTGCGAGACCCCGAGCATCACTCGAGCACGAGCCGGCATCTGATGCTCTCGTCCGTACCCAGCAGACAGATGCCGATCTTCCCGAGATCAAATGACGCGCGCACCCTTGAGTCGGCGCAAATTTTGGTCCAAGCCCGCAGCATGCCCGGAGACCAGCGAATGTCGTCAAAGAGCAGTGCCGCATGTGGTGAGAGGAACGGCAGCACGCGCTCGAAATACTCGATGGTGGCGATTTCGTCGTGATGACCGTCGATGAAGCAATAGTCCACCGGCTTGGTTTCGGCCAACACACCATCCAGCGTGTCATGGAAGGGGCCGACCACGATCTTGACTCGGTGTTCGAGACCCATGGCTTTCAAATTCTGACCTGCTATCTGGGCGAAACTGGGGGCGCCCTCCATCGTCACCAATTGTCCCGCGCCATTGAGTTCGAGCGCGGCCGCCTGATAGCCGCCGGAGATCCCAAGGCAAGCGCCCATCTCGATGCACGAGGCTGGCTTGAGCTGCCGGATGATGTGAAAAAGCAACTCGGCCCATACCGGCTCCTTGCTGTAATTCCGGCAGGCCTCGCCGACGATTTCAGTGCAAACCCTCCCAGTTTTCATCTCATCCTCGGTGCGGGTGTCTTGAGGCCCGCCCGCACCGTAATCAGGCACTTCCACGACCTGGGTCGAACGGTCGGTTTCTTGCCGGATGCTTTCAATTTTTCTGATCCATTGCTGACCGTCCGGGCCAAGCCTCTGGGTAGTCAGGTCGAGCAACGCCCTTCCTACTCCTGCAATCCGAGCATCGCTAGACGCAGTCAGATGCCGGATACGTCGGGGTGTGATGAAGCTCTTGTTTACCCTGCGCAGGATGGATGAAATGACTCTTGCCGGATTCATGTTGAGTGAATGTTGAAAGCTTGTTCAGAGCAGCGGACTCATCGGCGCGAAGGTCGTGGTCATCTCCTTGCCCCCGAAGCGTTCGGGGTGCTGCAAGGCCTCGACCAACTCCACGATGTGAACGCCGAGGTCCGCTGACAGGCGGCACGGGCGTTTCTCACGAATCGCAGCGGCCATTTCCGCCGGACCCCGGAGGAAATCGACCGGTTTGCTCGGCCCGACGAGGGTTTCGGTCGTGTTGCGAACAGGCGCGAGCTTGCGCTGAAACAATGTTCTCTCGCCGACCGAGAAGCGCGACTGTAGCCAGCGCATAAACCTTGGAAGACGACGCGAGATCGCCAACTGCACTCGGGAGTGCTGCGCGCTGCGGTGATAGACGGTGCCGATATCGTTGCGGACATTGCCGACGAATAGCTCTCCTTCATCACCGATCACCGTGATCGACTTGTCCAGCGGCGCGACGAGTCCGCAGGTCACACGCGCCACGATGTTGTCAGCGTACTCGATGCAGCCGACGGTGAAGTCCGGTGCCATTTGATCCACGGCGATTCCTTTGTCGGGTATCTGGCAGGAGGCGAATGAAGTGACCCGCTTTGCCGAGCCGAACATCGCGGCCAACCAGGTGAGCACGTAGCCCGCGTGCTCGTAGGTGCAGCCTATCTCAAATTCATCCTTCGCTGGCCAAGCAACGCCGCTCGCGCTCTTCCATCCCCACGGTTGTTCGCGCGGGGCGATCATGCCGTCGTCGAAATTGGCATACACAAGCCGCACCTTGCCGATCACTTTTTCGCGCACTGCCTTCCACAGTGTCTGCGCTGTCGTGCTGAGCACGCTGCATGGCGCGGAGGCCAGGAGCAGGTTCTTGGCATTCGCGAGGTCGGCCAGCTCGCGTGCTTCGGTGACGGTCATGCCCATGGGCTTCTCGCTGTACACTTGCTTCCCGGCCTCAAGACAGCGCTTGGTGATCTCAAAATGGCTGCGCGGATTGGTGAGGTTGAGGACGAGTTCGACGCATTCATCCGCGAGCAGCTCATCAAGGCCAGCATATTTTTTGACCGGCCAGCGCTTCAGGAAGGCATCGAGATTTTGCGAGCTGCTGTCCCATGCGCCGATGAATTTCAATCCGGGGTGGTTCCCGAGCGTGACCGGATACATGTCAGCGACGTAGCCGGTGCCGATGATGGCGAAGTTCATTATGGAAATACAGAGCGCCTGATCAGACCTGAATGTGGCAAAAATATGTGCGGCAAAATATGGCTTCATTTTTTTTCCGCACATCTTTTTGCCCGCCTCATTCAGTGGCCATTGAAATGTGTCTCCAGCTTTCTCACGGAAGCTGCGATGTCTTCCATGTCGCGCTCGGTGCCGAGAAAGACATTGGCGGAAATGTAGATGATCTCTTGCGCGGCCTTGTCTGAAACCGGCGTGGGCAGCACGCGGATGTAGTCGGGATGTTTTTCCCGCAGAGTCTTCATCGCCGGCTGATCGGCGATGGTGTGGGCGTAGCAGCGATTGAGCGGCGCGCCCTCGGCTCCGGCGGCGCGCATGAACTCCTCCAGGCTGATGCCACCGCAGTGCTCAGCTTGGTAGCGCAGCACAAACATGTACATGCCGTGCTTCTTCATGCCCGGATGCTCGGCCAAGGGTTCCAGGCACTTCACGTCGCCCATCAACTCCCGCAGCTTCGAGAAATTTCGCGCCCGCGTTTCCTGCTGCTGCTCAAACTGGCCGAAGCGATGCAGCAGCAGCGCGGCCTGATATTCCGTGGGGCGGCAGTTCCAGCCCAGCGTGGCGTGTTCCCAGCGCCCGCCGACCTCCGGGAGTCGGCCAGCGTTGTGCAGCATGTAGGCGCGATCAAAGATGTCCTTGTCATTCGTCGTCAGCATCCCGCCCTCACCACAGGTCAGATTTTTTGCAGACTGGAAACTGAAACCAGCCGCGTCTCCCAGTGATCCCACTGGCCCGCTCTCCCAGACCGCGCCATGCGCTTGCGCGGCGTCCTCGATGATCTTCAAGCCGTGCTTTTTCGCGATGGCGTTAAGCGCGGTCATGTCCGCTGGCTGGCCGAATTGATGCACGGGAATGATCGCCTTCGTTTTGCCTGGAATAATCGCCTCCTCGACGCGCTGCGGGTCGAGATTGAGCGTGCCGTGCTCAACATCGACAAGCGCCACGCCAAAGCGGCGGTCCAGCGCGCAGGTGGCGCTGGCGATGAAGCTGAGGTTCGGCACGATCACCTCGCCGCCGTACTCGAGGCCATCGTGATCAAAGACCGCCGACAGCGCAAAGCGCAGCGCATCCGTGCCATGAGGCAGCATCAGCGCATATTTGCAGCCGCAATACTCCGCAAATCTTAGAGCCATCTCCTTCTGCCTCGCCTGCGGCAGCCCTTCCGCGCCGCTCAAGAAAACTTGCCGCATGGCTGGTCCGACATGCGCCGCCCAAGTCATGCGCGAGTGATTGTCCGAGCCAGCCCAAGGCCGCAGGCGCACATCGCGCACTGGCGTTCCGCCTTCGAGCGCGAGCTTTCCGGTGAGCCGAGACGCGGGCGCGGGCAGATGTCCCAGCGTTTGTTGCGCCAGCCATTTGGCTGATTGCTTGAGGGCGGATGTCATCGGTTCAGGCACGTCGCGTGAGGGTCACATACAATCCGAACTCCATGGTCACAGCCGGAACGAACCTGGACAATCCTGTGGAATTAATGGACTTGGCGATCATGCGTTCGAGCCATCTCCCGCCGGGCGGTTGATGCCAGACGCCGGATCCGTTCGGGGATGATTCCAAGGGTTGCGGCCGCGGCTTGTGCCATTTTCTTCCCGCCCGCTGAGCCGCCCATATCCGCACGCTCTGCTGGGGCGTCCGGTTCTGGATTGTTTCCTGGACATCGGCCACCGTAGATAGCTGCTCCTTCCAAAAGCCTGGCGGAAACAGGGTGACCAGATCAGGTGGCGGCGTGGTGTCGATCCAGTGTTGATCGCGCATCCAGCAGGCATCGCGATTGGGCGTGTTGAAGATGAGCTTTCCGCCTGGTTTTAATTTCTCCAGGAGGCTGCGTGTCAGGCCGACGGGATCAGCCACACAACCGATCAGACCGACGTGATAGATCAGATCATAGGGGCCGCCGACCATTGCGCGTGGCGAATCCGCGAGAGCAAAGTGATCGCCAAAGGATGCGGTGGCGGCGGAGACTGCCTCGGGGGAAACATCAACGCCGAGAACATCCAATCCCGCGAGAATGAGCCAGGATGAGAGATAGCCGCGCGAGCAACCGAGCTCGAGACAGGACGCGCCACGGTCCAGACCTTCCGCCGCTTCAATGACAAAGCGGTATTTTGGCGACACATTCACGAGATGCTGTTGAAGCCCGGTGCGATCACCTGCGACGAAGAGGCGTCTGGTCTGCTCCGCGAGATAGCGATACTCGGCATAATACGAGATGGCGCCGGACTGATGGAAGATGTCATGCACGGAATCATCGTGGCGTGTGAAGCGGCAGCCGCAGGCGCGGCAGTCACTCACCTGCCACGGGTAACCGGAGAAGTACTCGACGACTCCGAGCGGGAGGATGTCATGGCTGCCGCAAATCCGGCATTGGCGCGGAGCGTGCAAATTTTCCGAGGTTGCGTTTGAGGTGCTCACTTCAAATAAAGACCGCTGACCAACAGCCTTGCGTTCTCCTGCACGGAGGCTTCCAGTTCCTTCTGGGTCGTGGCGAGTTGAGCGCTGATCTTATCCCTGCCTGCCATCAGTTCGTCAGCCATCCGGGCGGCGTCTTGTGCGACGGTTTCGCTTTGTCCGTTGATCACATATCCACCCAGGCCATAGGTTTTCATCAGGTCAGAGTATTTGTGATGCCAGGAGAGAGAAACAGCGGGCACGCCAGACGACAGCGCTGCCACCACGCTATGAAAACGCGAGCCGATGTGGACATCCGCGTTGGCGATGATGGACTTCAGATCGGAAGCGGACAAATCCTCGTGAACAATGCCCATCCACGGATCAGGACGTGTGCGGGCCAGTACTTCCAGGCAGACCGAGTGATCGCATAGCTCCGGGACGTGTAGAGAAGGACGCAATGTGTGCGGAACGAGAAGAACAGCCCAGCCGCGATCCAGGAGTGACTCAACAAGTGCGGCCCTGGATTTTAGATAGGACTCGCGCGATCCATCCTTGCCTCCTTTGCAATACTGCACCGCGCTGGGAGAGACGGTGACGAGCGGACGGTCAGGCATCCTGCCGAATGCCTTGAGGATATGCTTTCCGCCCTGCTCGCGGGCATAATCCAAAACCACCGCGACATCAGGAAAGACGCGGCATTCTTTTCCGGGAAGAAGCTCCTGAACCATTCTCCGGGTTTCCTCTCCCCTGCAAAAGACGATGGGAAGCTGCGTCAAATCTTTGGTGGCTGAACTTACAAGCGCAGGTGTGGAGAAAGGTCCGTAGTTCTGCGTCCATGCGCGGAAAAGGCGACCGGTGCGTTGCGCGGCCTGGAAGTAGCGCCACCTGGTGCTCATGGCGTGGTACTCTGTTCCTTCAGGCGGCCCCACATAGCTGATGGCGGTCATGTCCAGCAGCACGTCACAAGACCTGAGCGCAGAGTACCACGCTGTTAGTTTTCTGTGCCGTCTGCGCGTGGTGGCCAGGCCCTCCTTGAGCAGCCGCATGGGATTGAGCCAGGAATACAAGCCGCCTCCATCCCACACGTCTTCCACCACTGTGACGCCGTATCTCGCTGCCCATATCTTCTCGAATTGAAACTCGGGTTCCGGCGGGGCCGAGAAAACGAATTCCGCGCCGGGAAGCTCGCGCTTGATCACCTTGATCATGGAGAGCGCCAGGGCAGGCCCGCCCTTGTTGCCTTGCAGGCAGAGTCCGGTGATGAAGAATCGCATGGTTTTGAAATGTCTGCCGGGAGCGCAGAGGGTCATGCCGCGTGCTCGCTGACCGAGCAGGTGGATGGCAGCACGACGGGATATCGGTAAGTGTTCCCGACAGCGATGCCCTCGACGAATCCGCCCGGGTCAACGCGCAATTGGTATCCATCGACGATCCAGTCACAAGGAGTCTCGCCAGCGCCGACCCATAAATTCAACGAGTAATTGCCCGGGGCCAGTGTGCAGGGATCGACAGCGAGTGACACCGTTGTCTTGCCTCCGCGTATGTCGATGATGCCGCCCATGTCGCTGGAGCTGATCAACGCGGCCTTGGATCCTTCATCAGTCAGAAACGCGATGGTGAAATGCACAGCCATCGCAGGCAGCGATGGCGCGCGCTCCACCTCGAATACAAACTTGAGCTGGGCACCAGTTGCCGCTTGTTCAGGCAGCGTCCTGAAGTCTGTGATCGTGATCTGCCCGTCGCCAGAGCGGTTCTTGGAACTGGGAGAGAAGCCCGACGAGCGCGCGTTGAGATTTAGATACTCTGCGACGACTGGATTGACCTCGCCAATCAGGCGCACCTGACCTGCGGCAAGTAGAATCCCCCGGCTGCACAAATTCATAACCGCGCTCATGTTATGACTCACAAACAGAACGGTCCGCCCGCCACCAGCGACATCCTTCATTTTTCCCAGGCACTTCTTCTGGAACTCCGCGTCACCGACGGCCAGCACCTCATCGACCACGAGAATCTCCGGCTCCAAATGTGCGGCGACGGCAAAGGCGAGGCGCACATACATGCCGCTGCTGTAGCGCTTCACCGGTGTGTCCAGAAACCGCTCCACTTCGGCGAAGGCGACGATCTCATCGAACTTGCTTTTGATCTCCGCCTTGGTCATGCCGAGGATGGCACCGTTAAGGTAGATGTTTTCGCGGCCAGTTAGTTCGGGATGAAAGCCAGTGCCCACTTCCAGCAGGCTGGCGACGCGACCATTCAGGGTGATGCGGCCTTTGGTCGGCTCGGTGATGCGTGAGAGGATCTTGAGCAGGGTTGATTTGCCCGCGCCATTGCGGCCTATGATGCCGACGACCTCGCCTTGGTTCACTTCAAAGGACACGTCTTTGAGCGCCCAGAAGTCTTCATCACCGACAACCGGCTGGGCGCTTGATGGCCTTAGCAGACGCTTCGCCTTGCGCGCGATCACGTCGCGAAGCGCGGTGTACCGTTCCCGGGACTGGTGGTGGATGCGGTAGCATTTCCCCAGGTTCTCGACGCGGATGATCGGAGGCATGGAGGTTCAGGAGGCGGATGCTGCCGGGCGCGCTTCTTTCGGCACGAGAAGCCACGGATCAACGCTCATCTCCGCGATCAGGGCCTGGTGAACCGCCTGAGCGTGCGGCAGCCAGAGCAGCTCGCCGTTTCCACAAGGCTTCCGGTGTAGAAGACCTCTCTCTTCGAGCCAGGAATCCATTTCAGCGAAGCGGCGCGGCACGGTCATGTTTTGCCGCCACATGCGCATGTCACGGGTCACACCTTCCTGGGAGCGAAACCGCAGATTCACCTGTTGAGGGAAGTATAGGTACGGAACGGCCGCCATGGCCTCCGCGATGTGAAACAAGGTGTGCGCATTCAGTGTGACGCCATACATCAGCACGCCGACGTCCTCCCGAAGGAGTTTCTCATACGGCGTCCCGGTGCCGCATGGTGTGTCGGTAAGTTCATGGCCCGCCACCAGTTCATGGGCGAGCGGTCCGCTGGCTGCGATGGAGTGTGTGGGGTGCAGGCTGCGGACGACACCGCTTTTGCGCCAGAAGACATCGGACACGGTGCCCACGAGGCTCGGTGTGCGCGCGGGGTCAAACACGGGGATCTGCCCCCGCTCATTCGGGTAGCAGTAAGTGTGGGTTGGCATGGCAAGGGTGCCGCCCTCAGTCCAATCGCACATGGCGCCGAGCACTGCCGCAACACCCCCTCGCACCTTCCCGCACGCGGAGAGCGAGCTGTGAACCATGATAACCGGGCGGCGATTGTCCGGCATGGATCTCAACGTGGCGAGGATGGACACCTCATCCAATACAGGACGGGCGAGCAACTGCCCGATGCGGCGAATGAGACGCTGGGATCGACTGGTAATGGAGGCGTGCAAATTCATTTCCTCCGGAGAACGAGACGCTTCCAGATACGATTGGCCCGGAGCAAAAAGGGATACCACCAGGCATGTGTCCGCTTGTGGTAGGAAGGAAACTCCTCATAGCGCCTCGGGCTGGCCGTCATGAGGGATTCAAACTCGGCTGGTGTGAACCCGAGCTTCTTGGCCACATACTCGCAGTCTTGCTGCTGGAGGGCGGGGGAATAGGGCGGTGCTTCGAGTTTTTCCAGCGCTTCCTGTCGCGTGATCTCACCGGAGCAGATGAGCGAGGATAGGTGGGAGCGGCGTTTGTCGAATCCGAACTTGCGCGGCAGATAGCA
>JANPIW010000431.1:0-2128 GCA_031425215.1 Verrucomicrobiaceae bacterium | reverse complement strand
GCCGTGCAGCGCAGCGTGTAGCTGCCGGGTTCAGAGAAGATCGCCGTGGTGTCGGCGGCGTTGGCATTGCCAAACGTCACGGTGCCCGTGCTGCCGCCTTCACCCACCACGACGCTCCAAGCATAGCTGATCGTGCCGCCGCCAGCCGCCGTGGCAGCGATGCGCAGACGCGACTCCACATTCGGCAAGGCCGCCGGATTCGTCGTGGGTTGGGTGAAGCTCACCAACGGCTCATCAATCACTGGGAAACCCGGAATCGGTGTCCAAACTAGGTTCACGCCGGTCGCTGTGTGTTGCAGACCGAACGCGCCGTAAGTCGCCGTGGCATGACCCGCCGCATCGCCGCTGACGGTGCCAAGCGTGAACGTGCCACTAAGCGATGCGCCGCCAACAACCGGCCAGGTGCGCGTACTACGCCAAAAGCTCAGCAGATACGTCGTGGCACTGCCGGGCGAGTTCAGCACCACATCAATCTTCGCGCCAGCAGTGACACTGATGGCCGCCGTGCTGGTGAGTTGATCACCAGCGAGCGAGTTGCTGCCGAGTTCCCATTGCAGCTTGCTGGTGGAGGCAAAACTCAGCGTGTTGGTGCTTGTCATGGTGCCCACACCATCACCAGGAGCCAGCGTGCCGTTCACGGTGATCGGTGCGGTGATGCTGCCGCGCCCTGCCAAGGTTGCACTTGCCGCCACCGTCACCGCGCTAGTCGTGTGCGTGCCATTGATGACCAAGCGACCCGCGCTCACAGTCGTCGCGCCGGTGAAGCTGTTGTTGCCGTTGAGCGTCCAAGTGCCTGCGTCGTTTTTGGAAACCGTGCCGAGCGTGTTCGCACCGGCACCATCGAGGACGCCGCCATTGATGACGCCATTCCCCGCGCCGCGCAGGTCGAGCGAGCGGCCTGTGAAATTGGGGGCGACATTTCCCTGAATCGTCAGCGTCCCCGCGTTCGATGTGATGCGCGTGCTACCCGCGCCGCCGGTCAAAGTGACGCCGCTGCCGATCTCATTGTCGCCCGCTTCATTGATGATCGCTCCACTCGGATTGCTCGTGGAAATCGCAAACTCCGCAGGCAGGATTACCGCGCCCGCTGAGCCATCCAGCCGCAAAGCCGACGTGGCGGAAGTCGCGGTGATCGATTTAGCTCCTGAGCCTAGCTGAGTGGCGTCCGTGACGCGCAACGAACCACTGGCGATCGATACCGTGCCCGTGAAGCTGTTGCTGCCCGAAAGAGTGACCACATCGGACAAAGCAGTCCCGTGGATCGTTACCGAGCCCGCACCGCTGATGTCATTGGGAACCTCCACCGTGCCACTGCGATCAATCCGCAAACCCGCGCCACTCGCCACGCTGACCGCACCACTGCCGAGCGTGCCGCTGGCTCCATCGTTGCCGATTTGCAGCGTGCCGCCACTGATCGTCGTGGTGCCTGCGTAGCTGTTGTTTCCGGCGAGGATCAGCGTGCTGAAGGTATTGGTGCGCGTGAGTCCGCCAGTGCCACTGATCGCTCCATTGAAGACAAAGGTGCCGCTGTTGCTGGCATTGATCGCCACGGTGTCATCCAGCTCGATGTCGTTGGCGATGTTGTAACGATAACTCGTCGTCGTGCCGCTGAGCGCAATGCTCGGCGAGGTCGCGCCATTGCGCACGAGGCGCAGCAGGCCGCCGCTGACATTCACCACCGTCGTCGCCGTGCCCGTGCCGCTGAAGTTGAGTTTGTTCGCCTCCGTGGTGCCAGCGAGGTCGTTGGTGGCAGTGATGGTGGCTGCGGGAACGGTTTGCCCATTGAAGAACTGAATGTCCGAACCGCGACCGCTCACCGGTGCTACGTTGCCTTGCCAATTCGCCGCCGTGCTCCAGTTCCCGCTGGCGGCGCTGGTCCAGTTCGTGATGACCGGCGAGGCACCAATCGTGATGGTCGCAGCGCTGCTCGTCGCTCCATCGGTATCGGTGGCAGTGAAAGTGAAACTCTGTGCTCCGGTGAAGCCGCTGGTCGGCGTGTAGCGTGCGGTGAAGCCATCCGGCTGCATCGCCACGGAGCCACCGACAGCGCCGCTCGCGGCAAAAGTCATCTGCGTGGCAGGCGTCCAATCGTCGGTGACGAGTGTGCGCAGATCGACATCCACCGGAG
>JANPIW010000430.1:0-8731 GCA_031425215.1 Verrucomicrobiaceae bacterium | reverse complement strand
AGTGAGCCAGGCAGGATTGCCACTGATGGTCACCGAGCCGCCATTGCTTCCGCCAACCGGATACGAGAACAGCGAACCAGCCAATGTCGTGGAATCAATCGGGCTGACATGAGCCGGAGGAGCCTGGGGAACGGAGGCGGGATAGAGACGCTCCGCTGGAATAATCTGCTTGGGCTGGCTGGGGCTGTACCAATAGAGCTGGGCACGCGCGTTGCCGGTGTTCTCAAAATAGTCGAGCTGAATGTCGTAGCGGGTGCCACCAACCACCGGGAGGCGGACATAGCGCTCATTGCCCATCGAAGCCCATTCCTTGAGCGGCTTGTTGACGATCTCCACGTTGATGTTGCCTGTGCCGGATGTGTATTTGCCGGTGCCAAAGGGGATGGAGAAGGCGTTGGCGATGGCCGGGGTGATCACGTTGTTAGCCGATGCGGCGATGTTCATGTTACCGGTGCAAGTGGTGAAGGCCGTGCCCAGATTCACCGTGAATGTCGTCGCCGTCGCCGCCGAGATGGCGTAAGCCGTATTGGTCAGCGTGTTCAGCGTGCCAGCAGATGCGCTCGTGGGATCAAGCTCCACACTCATCCCAACGGTGAAGGCGCTAGGCGCCACGCCAGTTACGGCGGAGTAAGTGACCACCGCGTCTCCGCTGGTAGCGTTATAGCTGTAAGTCGCGCCCGTGGAGAAGAGCTTGGAGATTGCCGCATTGCGCGTGTCAAGGATGTTGATGGTGCTGGTACCGAAGGCGTCGCTGTCGAAAAGCCCTATCGGCACATCGACGGTGAAGGTGGCTGAGGTCGGCTCGCCCGTGATCACATACGGCAGCGTTGCAAGGGATGCCAGGGTGCCGCTGGTGGGATCAAGCTCGATGGTCTCTCCAACGGTGAATCCGCCCGGCGTGATGTTAGTAAGGTTGGAGTAATTGACCGTGAGCACACCAGTAACTCCGTCATACGTATAAGTGCTGCCGTTGCCATGGGTGAGGTTGCCGCTTGTAGGATCGACACGGACGCTCTCGCCGACGATGAAGCTGCCCGGTTTCACAACGCCGGCAGTGTAATTGACCACCGCTTCGCCCGTGACGCTGCTGTAGTCGTAAGTGGCAATACCAGTGCTCGTCGAAGGCGACGTCTTCATCTCCTGCAACTGGCCGTTGATGAACAGATTGCTGCCGTCATCCGCGTGAACGACAAAGGTGTATTCCTCCGAGAACTGCGGCTGCACCTGGCCCGTCCAGCGGATCGAGAAGGTATCTGGATTGATGAGCGCCACGTCCGGCGTTCCGGATCCCCATATGCCGTTGTTTTGCTCCGTCACATGGCCGCTCGTGCCGATGCGCCCGGGGGAGCCGGTGAATCCAATGTTGGGATAAACCAAATTGAACACCCCCGTCGTGGCGCTGGCGCTGTTGTTCAGCACAAAACCACTTCCCGTAACCGCATTCGTCGGATGCAGGAAGGCTGTAAGCGTCGTGCTGGCCTGCGTGGTGACGCCCGTGGCCGTGCTCAGCAGGATCATACCCGGCCCCACGGCGGAGATCGTCGCATTCGTGGGCAGGCCGAGACCCGTGATGGACATGCCGACAGCCAGTCCATTAATCGATGGCACCGTCACCGTGGCGCTGCCTGCGGAGGTCGCCGCTCCAGGCACCGACACGGGGAAACCGCCCAAGCGGCATGTCAAATCCGTGCTGGGTTCCGCGGTGACGCCGGTGCCCGTGGTGATCGTGATGGTCGTGGTGCCGATCGCGGTGATAAACTCATTGGCAGGAAGTCCCGTGCCCGTGACGGACATGCCCACATAAAGGCCAGCGACCGTGGGCACGGTCACCGTGGCACTGCCAGCCGTCGTCGTCGCACCCAACACGGTCACCGTCGTCGGCGGAATGGCCACGGTGAAGTTCGTGGTGCCATTCACCGCCGTGATGGAGTAGTTGCCGTTGTGAGTAGAGGCGGCTGCGGGCGTGAACAGCGTCCCTGAGGAGAAGGCCATATCCACTGTGTTCCCCACGATGAAGGTGTGCCCGCCTGTCGGCGTTATCACCGCATTCCCGGCGGTATAGCTGTAGCTGTGCGCCTGCGTGTGAGTGAGCTGGTTCGCTTGCGGGATGTTGGCAAAGGCACCGCCGTTCACGTTCCACTGGAGGCGGCAGCGTGCGTCTCCACTCGCGTCCACCTGCTCCACGCGCAGCTTGTATCGCTGGCCGGGCGAAGCCGGGATCGCGAGGGTGTGAGCCGCGCTCTGCTTAAACGTGCCAATCGTCTCCGGCGTCGTCACTCCATCCCAGCCATGCTCGAGGATTTCAACCAAGCCGCCCGGGCCGTCGGCGTCTATGTCCAACAGCACACGCGCCTTGTCATCCGCATCCAGTTGGAAAATATACGAACCCGCCGTCGTGGGCGCGAGATAGGTTTCCCATACCGAGGAATAATTATTCGGTGAGTTCATCGGCGAGATCGTCACCGCGTTGGGCGTGCCGTAGATCCAGTCATTGTTCACCACCGAGTCCACTCGCTCGATCAAGCCAGGATGCAGCGGCAGAATGCTGAAATGGCAGGTGCTGGTGCTCGATGCAGGCAGCCCCGCACCAGGCGGCAGCGCCACAGTAAAAGAAACGGCCGTCTTTGCTGTCACGAGGTAGCTCTGGTGGTTGTACACTGCAGTGTTGAGGTTCCCGCCGTTGAACGACAGCTTCACCTGCGTGGTGCTGGGCGTGAGGGCCGCCAGGAGCGTCGCCAGCCGTGTCGTGGAAATGCCCGTCGGCGAAATCACCGCCGTGCCGGTGTAGTTCGGCGAAGTGCCTGCGCGCGTGTAGGCGTAGTTGGCCGCGTCACCAAAGTTCGCCGCGTGGCCATACGTCGCGCTGGAGTGATCATAATACCGCGCTGTCAGGCCCGTGCCGCCCGGCACCGTGGAGTTATAAATGATCACCGTTGCGTCGTCGTTATTCACGTCGATCACTGGCGGCAACTGCCCGCCCGCATTGCTCGCCGTCGTCAGCGTGGCCGTCACGGACTCGCTGCCTTCCAGCGCGTCAGCCCCCACGGGGTTCACAAAGATGCAGGCCGTTTTTTCTCCCGCCGGGAAAGTCACTGCGCCCGATGTCGAAGTCGCCACCGAACCAGGCGTAGGCGCGTGCCCGAAATCAGTAGTCGGTGTCGCCGTGCCGCTCAGCGTGTAATTCACCGTCGCCGCGAACAAACTGCGCGTGCGACTCACCGTGAAGCAGCCGCTCTGCGGGCCGTCTTCCAGCGCGATGGACTCCGTGGCCTCGATGGTCACCACGTCAGGCACCACGATCTCCGCCGTCAGTTCAGCCATGTCACTGATGCCGTCATTGTCACTGTCGCCGTCCATGTCGAGCGGATTGAACCCCGACTCATACTCCGCCCAATCACTCACACCGTCAGCGTCACTGTCCGCGTCGGACACTTCGAGCTTGTAAAAATTCGCGCTGCCTACCTTGCTCACACTGATGGACTGGCTGGCATTGTCCGCTGTTGGAATGAACTGCGTCTGTCCATTTACCGGCGTGAGTTGTGTCACCACCTCCGTGAACGTGCCACCGGGCGTCGCTTTCCTCAGCACCTTGTACTTTTTCCCCGCCTCGGCCTCGAAGGTGAAGACCACGGTGCTCGCCGAGATCGCTGTGTTCCCCACTGTCAGGCAATCACCAGCCAGAAAGGGATTCGTTCCTGAAATGGACTCCACCAAATTTGAGCAGCCGTCATTATCGGCATCTGCACCGGGGGCGATATTCCAAGCATTAAAAATCGCCTGCCACACATCACACATGCCATCAGGGGCACCCTGACCGGGCGCTGTGCTGTCATTGTCGATTGCTGCATAAAGCGGCGCGCTCAGGAACAAAGAGAGTGCCATGACGAGGCTGGCCACAGGGGCGCGATGGTTGGTCTGCATAAATTAGGTGGGGCGGGTTGGGGCGCTTGTGATTATCTCAAACACTGGGCTAGACACATGTTCGCCCCGAGTATTAAGGATTTCCGCTTAGGCTATCGGAAAGGCCCCTTTGTCGTCAATACTAAAGTTTGGCGATTTCACATTCGCGAGAAAACGTCAGTCGCCGGGCTACCGGCCGCAGTCTTGAATATGTCCTCGCGCCCCCAACTCGGTTTTGCGGGATGTGCCTTGATCCTTTAATGGCCGCGCCGCCACAGCCGGATCAGCGGGCCGTCCGCGCCATAGATCGGATCGCACAGTGGCAGCGGCACTTGTTTGATCTTTTCCAGAACTGGCTCGCTGGCCCGTGCATCATCACGCAGCAGGTCGGGTGTCTGGCCGGGAGGATAAGCGCCCACGACTTGAAACCCGCCGCTCTCGCTCACGAGCCGGTGCCCGACGCCAGCGGGAATGATGATCACATCGCCCGCCGTCACTTCAAATTCCTCGCCCCCTTCCCCGCCAAATCGCACACGCGCCGTGCCGTGAAAAACCGCCAGCGCCTCGTGCGCGCACGCGTGGTAGTGCGTGAAGTCATACACGGACCACCGCCACGCGCCAGACCAGCCGTTGACGCGATAGAGCTGCTCGATGGCATCCGCCAGATCAGAGCGCTCCGCAGGCAGCGCGCCTCGATAGATCACGAGCGGCAGCGTCGGATGGTTCGGCACGCGCGCATCGCCGGCAAAACGACGCGTGATGATTTGCGGTGAGGGATGCGGGGCGAGTGATGTGTCTGTCATGTGGGCGCGCAACACAGCCACATTCACGCCAGACTCAACCAAACAACTGCGTCCTTTGTCCTCGACGGTGAACGGCCTTTTGCTCGGCGA
Organism: Verrucomicrobiaceae bacterium; assembly: GCA_031425215.1. Classification (GTDB taxonomy): domain Bacteria; phylum Verrucomicrobiota; class Verrucomicrobiia; order Verrucomicrobiales; family Verrucomicrobiaceae; genus JANPIW01. Next base: position 3,938 of record JANPIW010000430.1, on the reverse strand, counting down.
GTAGATGACTTGGTCTAGCAAGGTCTAAACAGAGGGGTGCGGGTTCGTACTTCAACGTGAGCTGGCAAGCGAGAGCACGCAGCCCCGTCCGAAGCCAGCAACTTGCGACATCGGCTCGAAATAACGTGAGTCGCGACGCGTTCCATCGCACCACCATGAAGCCCATCCTCGCCGCGTCACTCCTTCTTTTCTCCACCGCATCCCCGCTCACAGCCGCGCTGCCGGGCGCGGAGGCGCTGGGCAAGCTCATCACCTCTGAGCTGGACACAAACTCCGACAAAAGCATCGACTCCGGCGAATGGCAGTCGGGCATCGAAGGAGGTTTTGAGGAGTTTGATGGCAATGGCGATGGCAGCCTCACCGAAGGCGAGATCGACACCGGCAGCAGAAGCGTGGCGGGCAAAGAAGGCGATGCCACGGCTGCTGTGCTCTCGCTCCTGATCAAGCAGGTGCTCGTCTCGCTGGACAAGAACAAGGACAAGACCGTGACGCACGCCGAGTACACCGAGGAGGCAACGGCGATGTTCAAGAAGGTGGATGCTGATGCAGACGGCAAGCTGAGTCAGGCTGAGCTGGCGGAGCTGCCCGCCAAAATCCTCGGCCTTTGAATTCTAAGGCTCTAATCCCCTAACTCTCTCTCCCGAGATGCGTCACCTCCTCATCGCCCTCGCCCTCGCATCCGCTTCGCCCCTCCCCGCCGCTCCACCGAACATCGTCATCATCCTGGCCGACGATCTCGGAGCAGGCGACCTTGGTTGCTGCGGGCATCCGAAATTCAAGACACCGCGCATCGACCGCATGGCGGCTGAGGGCGCGCGGCTCACGCAGTTCAACACGCCCACGGCTTTCTGCGCGCCCACTCGCGCCTCACTGATGACGGGACGGTATCCCTTCCGCTGTGGCATGACCCAGAATCCCGCGCCCGATGGCGGCCCGGCGGCTGACGCGATGGCGCTTCCGGCGTCGGAGATCACTCTGGCGCAGGTGTTCAAGAAGGCGGGATACGCCTCAGGCATGGTGGGCAAGTGGCATCTCGGTCACAAAGCGGGATACCTGCCGACGGAGCGCGGCTTTGATGAGTACATGGGCATCCCGTACTCGAACGACATGCGGCCCGTGCAGGTGCTGGAGGGAACGAAGGTCGTGGAATATCCCGTCGTGCAGGCCACGCTCACGACGCGCTACACAGCGCGCGCGATTGATTTCATCCAGCGGAGCAAAGGCGGGCCGTTCTTTCTCTATTTTGCTGAGGCGATGCCGCACAAGCCGCTCGCGGCCTCCGAGAAGAACTACAAGAAAAGCGGCGCGGGTCTTTATGGCGACGCGCTGGCTGATCTCGATGACAGCGTGGGCGCGGTGCTCGACGCGCTGAAGCAGAACGGACTCGATGAGAACACGCTTGTCATTTTCACCAGCGACAATGGCGCGACCTTTGGCGGGAGCACCGGAGGATTGCGCGGGATGAAAGGCAGCAGCTACGAGGGCGGCTATCGCGTGCCGCTGATCGCGCGCTGGCCGGGTCGCATCCCTGCCGGACATCTGAGCGCGCAGCATGCGGTGATGATGGATGTGTTTGCTACCGTTCTCGCCGCCGCCGGAGTCGCCGCGCCTGCGGATCGCGTCATCGACGGGCGCGACATCATGCCACTGCTCACCAGCGATGCGCGCAGTCCGCATGAGGTGATCTTTGGTCACCAAAACTCCAAGCTCGCGACCGTGCGCGATGCGCGCTGGAAACTGCATGTGCTCCGGCCCGGCGGCGGTCTCGCCCGCATCTACAAGCCGGGCGAGAAATATGTCGATCCGCGTGGCCCCGACGGCGTGACCATTCTCGCGCCCTACGAGCAAGCGCAGCCGAGCGAGCATCCCGGCGTGCAAACTGGCGACGCGCCGAAGCCGATGCAGCTCTTCGATCTGCAAACGGATCCCTCCGAGCAGCACGACATCGCCGCCTCGCATCCCAAGGAAGTGCAAAGACTCAAGGCCGCCTACGACGCGATGAACAAAGATGTGCCCGTGATCGAAGAAGTGAAGCGAAAGTAGCTCGACACTCCGTGGCGAGCATCGCCGCAGGCGCATGGAACGCCGACGACTCGTCGGCGTTCCAAACGATCATGCGAGATGCTGCGTGGCGCTCGTACTGAGGGCGACTCGCCCTCAGTCGCGCCGCGGATTGAGGGCGAGTCCCTCAGTACCTCCGCGGCGCGGCTCGCAACCCTGGCGTTCTTTGCTTCCCTGCTTCCTTGCGAAATGCAGCCCGGCGCGTTCGTTCTCCGCTGCTCATGAAGTTTCTCCTCACCGCCGTCATCGTCTGCATCACTGCCGCTGCTTTGCCCGCGCAACTGCCGCTCGAACTCAAACCCGGCACGCGCATCGCGCTCATCGGGAACTCGCTCTTCGACCGGATGCGTGACTACGGTTCCTTCGAGTCTCTGCTGCATCAGCGCTTTGCAGGTGAGAAACTCGTGGTGCGCAATCTCTCGTGGAGCGCGGATGAAGTGGCGCTGCGACCGAGGCCGGATGGATTTGGCGATCTCAATCAGCATCTCGCCGAGCACAAAGCCGATGTGATCCTCGCGGCGTTTGGGTTCAATGAGTCCTTCAAGGGCGCCCAGGGCGCGGCGGAGTTTGAGGTGCTGATGCGGGCGTTCCTCATCGAGTTGAAGTCACATCATTACAATGGCACGAGCGCGCCGGTCATCGTGCTCGTCTCTCCGAACGCAGCGGAGAAACCGCATGAGCATCTCAATGCTCAGCTCAAGCTCTACACCGCAGCGATGGCAAAAGTCGCGAAGGCAGAAGGCGCTGGCTTTGCGGATGTCTTCACGCCTATGGAGGAAGCGTATCGGCGTCCATCCGGCGCGAAGCCTGCGCTGAAGACCATCAACGGCGTGCATTTGAATGAGGTCGGCTATCACCTCTTTGCAGATGAGCTGTATCGCGGCCTCTTCAACGAAACCGCGCCACAGCTCAACGAAGCCGTCCGCGCCGCTGTGGTGGAGAAGGAAGACAAATTCTTCCAGCACTACCGCCCGCTGAACTATTTTTATATTAAAGGCGGACGCATGGAGCCATACGGCGTCGTGAACTTCCCCGGCGAACTGAAGAAGCTCCTCCAAATGACTGAGAACCGCGACGCGCGCATCTGGGCACTTGCCGCAGGCACTCCGGTTCCGGACAAGATCGACGACAGCAAAACAGAACCTCTCCCCACCATCACCGGAGACCGTCCCATCAACGAATGGGTCACGCCCGCCGAGGAATTGAAAGCCTTCAAGATCGACCCACGCTTCGAAGTGCACTGCTTCGCCAGTGAAGAAGACTTCCCCGGCCTCTTTGTGAAGCCCATCCAAATCCGCTGGGACACGAAAGGCCGCTTGTGGGTCAGCACCAGCACCACCTACCCGCAGATCATGCCGGGAGATGAGCCGCAGGATAAGATACTCATCCTTGAAGACACGAATGGCGACCACCGCGCGGACAAATGCAGCGTGTGGGCCGACAAGCTCGCCATCCCGCTCAGCTTTGAGTTCGGCAATGGCGGCGTCTTCGTCTCCGACCAGCCGCATCTCACCTTCCTCAAAGACACCGATGGCGACGGCAAGGCCGACCACCGCGAGAAGCTGCTCACCGGATTCGGCACCGAGGACAGCCATCACGCGCTGCACGACTTTGTCTGGAGCCCCGAGGGCGATCTCATCTTCCGCGAGAGCATCTTCCATCACAGCCAGGTCGAGACGCCCTACGGCCCCGTCCGCGCCCGTGAGAGCAGCTTCTTCCGCTACACACCCGCCACCGGCCGCTTGCTCGCCTTTGGCAGCTACATGAGCACGAACCCCTGGGGCATCACCTTCGACGACTGGGGCTTCCACGTCGGCAGCCATCCCGTCTTCGCCAGCGCCGTGCATGCGCTCAATGCGCCCTACCCCGACATCCAC
>JANPIW010000429.1:0-7341 GCA_031425215.1 Verrucomicrobiaceae bacterium | reverse complement strand
GGTGGGCAATGCCGTGGAACTCACCTTTGGCATCCCGCAGGGTGAAACGGGCGCGCAAGGAGCGCAGGGACTCCAGGGTGATGTGAGCGTGACACAGCTCGACAACGCCATCGCCACCACGAGCAGCAACAGCAACGTGGTAAACACGCTGGACACACCCTTTGCGGATGCGGATGCGGAGCAGTTGCGTCAGCGCTTCAACGAACTGGTGCTGGCGCTGCGCCGCTGACATGGAATGCCGACGAGTCGTCGGCCAGCAATCCGTGGTGGTTCTGAATCCGTGGGACAACGGGTGCCAGCGCTTCCCGGCTGTGGGCTCACTTGCGGAGAGGGCGCAGGATGTCTGAGGCTCACGGGAGCGGCTAGAGGAGGCGGCGGGCATTGCGCAGGCCGTCGGCGGTGACGGATGAGCTGCGGCGCTCGGAGACCATGAAGTCGAGGTAATTCTGCCACTGCATGGGGCGGAGCGCGGCGATGCCGTGGCCGGGGCGGCTGAAGGCGCTGTCGGCGATCTCCCAGCCGAACTCGGAGTGGCGGTTGCGGTAGTCGAGGCGGTTGATCCACGCGCCGGATTCGTCTTTGCGCCACACGGCGGCGTCGTTGCCAGGGATGGCCTGGGCGAAGGTCCAGACGCGCTCGACGACCTCGCGATCGTAGCCGCTTTCAAAGTCGCGATCCGCGATTTCGTCGGTCTCCAGCATGGTCAGGGGGCGTTCCAGTAGGCGTCCCAGTCGGGCGGGGTGACGGGTGACTCGATGCCGTGAGCGATGCGGCCTTCGTTCTCCGGGGCGAAGGTGGTGCTGGTGCCATAGACCATGAGGAGATCGCGCGAGCTGGCGGCGCGGATGGCGTGCGCGACCCCGGCGGGGATGATGACGCCGACGTTGTTCGGCCCGGGCATGTCGTCGCCCTCGATGATGAAGCGCATTTTTTGGCGCGTCATGCCGGCGCGCTCGTCGATGAGGAGCATCTCGGCCTGGCCCTGGGCGAAGAACATGATGTCCCACTGCTCGAGGGCGTAGGGACGGAGGGAGAAGCTTTGCGGCTCATCGATGAAGAGACGCTTGAACCAAGCCTCGGCGCTGGTGCCTTCCGGGATGTGCGGCGGGTGGATGTGAAAGCCTTTGCTGGTGCCCGCGAACATGAGCGCGGTGGCCCACTGGCGCGGCCAGAGTCCGATCTTGCCCGGCGTGCCTTCGCCCTCGCGGGCAAACTCGGCGAAGTGTCCGCGATGACGCTGCTGGAAGACGCGGCGGTGAAAAATCTCCACGCCGGGAATGCGCGGGACGTCGCCGACGAGTTCCTTTGCCTCGGCGACACGCTCGTTGTAATCGCGCGTCTTGAGCGCGGCACGGGCCGTCGGGGAAAGGCCGTGCCATAGATTGAGATTTGTTTCTGCCATGAGACGGATGATGCGCGATTGCGCGCGAGCCGCAAGCGGGCACTCCGGGTGTGAGCAGAATCGTTTCGGTCACTTCTAAGATGTGATGCGGCACTGGTGCAAGGTCAGCGCGTTGCGGCCCCCTTCCACAAAATCGCCTTGTGACAACGATCTCACGCGCGAGACGGCGCGGCAACTGGACACATGCGGGAGAGGAGAGGGTCGGTATTCATATGCCCGGGCTTATCGCCATCTGCGAGACTGTGCAATGTCAGTGGATGCCGGGCCAGCTCGCGGAATCATTTGGTTTCGCTGGTGATTTTCTTTGCCTCGTCGGCGCCGATCTCGCGGACGAAGAGATTGCGCCAGCGGATTTCGCCGCCGTGGGTTTGGAGCATGATGGGGCCTTTGGCGGGCAAGGGCTTGGTTTTGTCCCAGTAGTTTTCCATCACCGCGCCATCGACGACGAGTTTGTCATTGAGCCAAACCCAGGTGCGCGCGCCGATCTGGCGGATGCGGAAGGCGTTCCACTCGCCGAAGGGTTTGTCGGCGTTCACGGCGGGGTCGCGACCGGGAGTGTCCGGGGTGTTGTTGAACAGGCCGCCGGAGCCGAGGTGCGGCCTGCGGGTGGCTTTCTTGGGATCAAAGACCTGTGTGTTGTCCCAGATCTGCACCTGCGGTGTGCCGCGCAGGTAGATGCCGCTGTCTGCCTTGGGCACGGTTTTGTATTCGATGTGGAATTCGATGTCGCCGAAGTCCTCGTCGGTGGTCGCGTAAGGACCGGTGCCGATGTTCACCAGCTCGCCGTTCTCGATGCGCCAGTGCTGGGGGAACTCGGCGCGTTGCTGCGCGTGGTTCGCTTCCTTTTTCTCGCCGGTGAGTTTTGCGGACGAGTGCGGATTCAGCCCGTGCCAGCCGGCGAGGTCTTTGCCGTTGAAGATCGCGCGAAAGCCGGCGGGCGGCGTGGGATCGGCGGCGAATGATGAACCGATGAGGAGGCAGGTGAGAAGTGTGATGATGGTGCGCATGATTGGAGGAAGAGTTTACGCGTTGCGCGATGAGGGCTTTCATTGAGAACGAGTGGTTGCGATCCGCGCAGGGTGAATCACTGTCTCGATCATGGAAGCAGCGCGTGCGGAACCTCAATTCAAACTCGGCAACGAGAAGCTCATCAAGGTGATGCCCAACGCATCGAACCGGCTGATCGGTCTGCTGCGAAAGCAGGGGCGCGAGGCGAACGGCGCGTTGCGCGTGGCCGTCGTGGGCGGCGGATGCTCGGGGCTGCAGTACAAAATGGATCTCGTGGATGGTCCGGCGAACCGCGACATCATGGTCGTCTCCGCCGAGGTGCGCGTGGTGATTGATCCCAAGAGCGCGCTATTTGTCTCCGGCTCGGAGCTGGACTACAGCGATGACCTGCAAAGCGGCGGCTTCAAGGTGAAGAACCCCAACGCCGTGGTGACGTGCTCGTGCGGCGAGAGCTTCGCAGCGTGAGGTTCGTGTCATGGCCGACGACTACTTCGCGCTCCTGGACTTGCCGCGCAAAGCCGCGCTGGATGTGGAGGCGGTGAAGCAGGCGTTCTTTGCCAAGACGCGCGATGCCGCGGACGCGTCAGAGCTGAACCACGCTTTTGAAATCCTCAGCGCGCCGGAGAAGCGACTCAAGCATTTGCTGGAGCTGCTGGCGGGCGATGAGGCCAAGGCATGGCGGGTAGTGACGATGGATGAGTCCCTGATGAGTGTGTTTGAAAAGCTCGGGCCGTTTTTGCAAACGGTGGCGGAGTTTGAAAAGAAGCGCTCTGCAGCGGTCAGCGCTCTGGCCAGGGCATTGCTGGCCGCCGATCAGGCGCGGCTGGCCGAGATGGCGGAGGGGTTCACGGAGAAACTGGTTTCCTTGCGCTCGGCGCTCAATGAGACGCTGCCCGCTCTGGATGCGCGGATCGAGTCCGGTGATGCAACGGCTTTGCGCGACATCCACGCCGCGCAGGCCCGCCACGCCTACCTCGCCAAGTGGCAGGCCCAAGTGCGCGAGGCGTTCATGGCGCTGGCTTGATGGGCGCGAGGATGGCCCTGAATGGGCTTCATGAAGCGGCCGGTCTTGATGAAGGAGGGCTTCATGAAGGGGTGACTGCTTGTTTGCGGCTGCATGTCGGGGCCGTTCTGAGGCTGAAACTTCACGACGACTATAAATTCAAGAACAATTAATTGATTTATTATAACGATTATGGATAATTATGGTCAAATCCCGGATTCTCATGCTTTCACTCCATTCCTCATCCCTCGCGCTGGTTCGTCGTCTGTTCCGCGTTGTCGCATTCACCAGCCTCATTTTGAGCGCCTTGTCGAGCGCGCGAGCTGCCAACATCATCCACGAATTTTATGTGCCGATGCCGGACGCGCAGATTCGCGCGGCCCTCGTCACCATCGAGCCGGCGGCGGGGATCGTGGGCACGACGATGGAGTCGGTGGTTTCCATCGTGGTCACAGGCGCGGGTACAGTCGTTCACTTCGACGAGTGGGAGGACGGCTACGAAGTTGATCTCAACAACCCGGCGCAATCGACGACGAAAATCTGGGGCGATGGGAACAACGCGAATGGTGTGCCGCCCGGTTATGCGAATGACCCTGCGGGCCTGTCCTCCGGCGCGGTGATCAATCTGCGCAACCAGATCACCTTGCCGCGCAATCCGGCGACGATTCTTTATGACGGACGCGACCGCTTCGGCGGAACCAAGGCGCTCGTGGTCACACGCACGGGCTGGGCCGTCGCGCCGGGTACGGTGCTGGCGGGATCAGTCGAGGTGACGGCGACGATGGATTACGACACAAACTATATCGTGCCAGTCGGGCAAGATGTGTCGGCGGCGTCGATGTTTGAGTACGTCGGCCTGATGGTGATGGCGCGGGAGAACGGCACGTCGGTCACGGTGGACATCAATGGCCCGGTCGGTGGCGGCGCGACAACCTTCACACTGAACCAGGGCGAATCCTATCTCGTGAACGGCGGCGTGCTGAAAGGCGCGACGGTGGCCGCTACAAAGCCGGTGCAGACGCAGCTCATCACGGGCGACATCGGCGCGCGCTATGAGACGGACTGGTTTACGCTGTATCCGACGGATCAGTGGACGGGCACTTATTTCTCACCCGTCGGCACGGCAGCGGACGGCGACGCGGCGTTTGGCTTTTTCTACAATCCAAACGCCTCATCCATCACGATCAACACACTGACCTGCCTAGGAGCTGGCAGCTTCAACGTGCCGGCAAACAGTGTGTATCAATATCAGATGCCGCAAAACTGCGGCGCGAAATTCACGAGCACCGGTGACGTGCCCTACTTCGGCATCGTGATGGTGGGCGCGAATCCATCGGCGAACAATGTGCATGACTGGGGCTTCACGCTGGTGCCATCGGACAGCCTGACCACGGAGGCCGTCGTCGGATGGGGGCCGGGCAGCAGTGATCTATCGCAGAACGGCAGCCCGGTGTGGGTCACGCCGGTGGCGGACGTGCGCGTCTATGTGGACTACAATGGAGATCGTCTTGGCTCGCTCACTGATCCGAAGGGAAACAAATACGACGTGCATTACGATCTAATGGCGCTCTCCACGCAGCGGTTGTTTGATCCTGACAAAGACCAGAGTGCCATGCGCGTCTATACGCTCGATGGTGTACAGATCGCAGCCGCATGGGGGCAGGATCCGGCGACGGCTGGCCCAGGGAATCCATTTCTCGACGTGGGCACGACGGTACTGCCCTTCCCAGTGCCCACGCTGATCAAGTCGTGGTCGCTGATCACCGACACCGCGCCCACGGGCCTGAGCATTGGTGACACCATCGAATACCGCATCGGCGTGGACAACAAGGGCCTCCTTCCTCTTGGTAATCTGCTGGTGCTCGATCCGCTCAACCCCTCGCTCACCTATGTGTCCAACACCACCCAGCGCGATGGCAATCCCATCGCCGACAACGGCAGCGGCACACCTTTCCCGCTGGATGAAAGCGGCTACGTCGTGCCCATCATCCTGCGTGGCGGCACCACGGTCTTCACCTACCGCTGCACGATCAATGCGGCTGGCTCGATCAATAACACCGCGAGCAACTCAAACTACAACCTCATCTCGACGACTGAAGTCGTTGTGCCGCCGCCTGCGGGTTCCACGCCTTGCGGCGCGCAGTTCACGAATGCAGCGGGCGTCTTGCAGACATCCTACCCGGCCGGCACGAGCATCTACGCCACGCTCACTGATCCTGACGCGAACAATAACACCGGCGTGGTGGAAACGATCACGGTTGTCGTGAACAACACGAGCAACGGCGACTCAGAGTTTGTCACGCTCATCGAGACCGGCGTAAACACCGGCGTCTTCCGTAACACGACCGGCCTCGTGACATCAACGACCACCGGCAGCAGCCAGTTTGACAACACGCTGCTAGTCGCTTCGGGCAACAACCTCTCCTTCACTTACACCGATCCCGAGTTCAACGAATCCTGCTCCGGCGCGGCCACCATCTCAGTGCCCACTCAAAACAAATACCTCTATCTCAGCGATCCGGCGCAAGCGCTTGATCGCGTCGATCCCGTTGCCACGAGCGACGTCACCACGGCGAGCACATCTCCGCTTTCGCTTGGCGTTGAGACGATCACCCAGGATGCCGTTACCGCCGGATCGGGCAGCACCAACAGCCTCTCCATCTCCCACCCAACCGGCAATGGTTCGAACCGATTCATGCTGGTGATGGTCACGACCGGCAAGCCATCCGGCACCCTGCCCACAGTGAGCGGCATCACCTACAGCGGACAGAGTCTCACTCTAGTGCAGGCCGTCTCCAGCGGCACCCGAGTGCGGTCGGAAATCTGGCGGCTTGTGAATCCTCCTTCTGGTACGGCCAATGCCGTCATCTCGCTCTCAGCGTCAAATCCTGTGGCGGCTTCCGTGGTCACCTACACCGGTGTGAATCAAACCACTCCATTGGGAACAGCCGTCTCAGATGGCACCGGCAAATCGCTTGCATCCAGCCTCACCGTCAGTTCCGCCACGGGCGAAGTCGTGGTGGACAGTCTCGCGATTGATGGCGACAACGGCAACCCGGCACCAACACCGACGCCCGGCGCGGGGCAGACAAGCTTGATGAATCTCAAGCCGTCGAACTACCTCAATGGCTCAGCAAGCTTCAAGGCGGGCGCGGCTTCCACCGCAATGACCTGGACTTGGTCGGGCGTGAACCAGCAATGGGCGGGCGTCGCTGTTCCAATCAAACCGGCGACTGGAGGCGGCAGCACCACCACCAGCTTTACACAGGCACCATCCTTTGCTTCCGCCTTCACCATGCTTTCTGGCGCGACACCGGGCGTCACAGCCTATTACACCGTCACCAGTGGCACCATGCCTGGCTCGCCAACGATCACCGCCAGACTCAAGAAAGGTGGCACCACCCTGGCCACCAGCAGCGGCACCACCGCCTCCGCCGCCACCGGCACCGGTTTGTTCACCTTCACCTTCGCTGCGCTAGGCGGCGCGGTGAACTTCGCTTCCACCGAAGCGCTCACATTGGAATTCACCACCACGCAGTCAGGCGTGACATTCACTGTGGACTATGACAGCACCACGAAGCCTTCGAAAATCACGCTGCCCACGACGACCGTCATCAACGTCGATTCACTCGGCGTCTATGATGCGCCGTATCCAGGCGGCAGCCTCATCACCGGCCCGGCGAGCGGCACCACCGCGTATGTGCGCAGCACCGCCAGCGATCCATTCGGCAATTACGACATCACCAGTCTCGGCTTGAACATCGACGGCCCCGGCGCTCCCGGCGACATCACCACCACGCTCACCGCGCCCAACGTCGTCAACACAACGACCGGCACGAAGACTTATGAGTATGCCTGGGTCGTCGGCTCCACCGTCGGCACCTACAACATCGCCACCACCGCGAACGAAGGCACCGAGGGCATCATC
>JANPIW010000428.1:0-1694 GCA_031425215.1 Verrucomicrobiaceae bacterium | reverse complement strand
GGCCCGTTTTTTCTCTATCTCGCCACGCACGGGATCCACGCCCCGCAGGCACCGCATTCGCGTTTCAAAGGAAAGAACAAAGCCGGCACCCGGGGCGAAGCGCTTGCGGAACTCGACGACACCGTGGGCCAGGTGCTCGCGACGCTGGATCGCCTCGGCCTCGCGGAAAAGACGCTCGTCATTTTCACGAGCGACAACGGCGGCGTGGTCGAGGACGGCTACGAAAGCGTCGTCAACCGCGAGCATCGTTGCAACGGCGCGCTGCACGGCTTCAAGGGCACGCAGTTTGAAGGCGGACATCGTGTGCCCTTCATCGCGCGCTGGCCCGGTCACATCCCTGCGGGGAGCGAAGACCACGAACTCATCGCGCTCACCGACATGTGCGCGACCTTTGCCGCGCTGACTGGTGTGGCCCTACCCGCCGATGCCGCGCTCGACAGCATGAACGCGCTGCCCGCGCTCCTCGGCCAGCCGCATGCACAGCCCGCGCGCGGAACCTTCATCTCCCACGGCGCGGGGATGCGCGGCCCCTTCGGCATCCGGCAGGGTGCGTGGAAGCTGGTGCAAAGCGCCGGCGGCGGCATCGGCTTCACTCCGAGCGCGAGGGAGCGTCCCGCACGAGCACCGGTGCTTTTCAATCTCGCGGACGATCCCGCCGAAGCGAAAAATCTCGCGGCGAAGCTCCCGGAAAAAGCGGCGGAGCTCACGAAGCTCCTCGCCAAAGAGCGCGAGCAAGGCCGCACACGTTCGCCATAACCCGCACCATGAAGAAGCCGGCCTGGCTGCAACCCGCCACCTGCTCGCCATGAAAACCATTCTGATTCTCGCGTGCGCAGGCTGTGTGAGCGATTCCTTTGCGGAGGTCACACCGGCCCGGCACGAGCAAGCCGCGAGCATCCGTCTGTCGTTCCAGGAGGTTCCAAGTCTGATGCCGCCGATTACGGGGGCGACACAACGATCACACTCACTTGGATGCTCAGGGCTGCTTCTTCCCGGGCACCACATTGGGTTTGCGGAGAAGTTGGGAACCAGCGAGCCACTCGTCGATGGCTGTTCTTAGGCGGCTCTCGACCTCCGGCAGTGTGCCCCGCAAGGTTCTTGAGTTCATGGTGGATCCCTTACTAGATCAACAAGAGCGGCTCCTCATGCTGCTGTTATCCAGTATGCGTTACCGCCCATATCACGACATCCCCAACGGTCTTCATTCGCAGTGAAGTTTCGGTCGGAATATTAATGCCGAATTCATCCTCGATGCCGCTGATGATCTCCACTTTATCCTAAAAAGGAAAACAGGCATAATAAGAAGGTAAAGTCTCAAATGTAGAGCGATGCACCCTTTGCGTCCTGCACAGCGTGATAAGGATGGATGGCGGACGCAGATTCACCATGGGGCATAACCCCATTATTACGCGCGAATCAGAGAAGCTAACTGCCGTCGTGCAACTATATCCTTTTTCAGCTATCCAAAAGATTGTGATAAAACAGAACTGCAAAAGACCGCAATTTCGGCTCATTTTGCGTCATCTATTCATGACGGCGGCATGGTGCTGTTCGTCATTCGATCCGTTGTGAAGGGCTGGACACAGAATCGAATCATCATCTCAATCCGGCATCATTTAATTGGAGATCACTATGGGCCGACCGGCTCACTACTCTCCTGCGATTGACCGGCTGGTCGTGTGCGCCCTTTATCA
>JANPIW010000427.1:0-7182 GCA_031425215.1 Verrucomicrobiaceae bacterium | reverse complement strand
GGTGCGTTTTGGTTCGTTGAAAAGGTCGGCCCCGATGACGGTGGGGTTGCCTGCATAGCGCGTGGCGAGCATTACCCAATCATCAATCCAGCGCTGCTCGGTGTAGTAGGCGTCGCCGCTGATGAACCAGACGTTTTCATTGAGGTAACCGTCGGCATTGGCGGAGTGTCTGTCGAGGAAGATGCGCAGTCCGATCTGGCCGCAGTAGTCGATGACCTTGTCGAGACATTGCAGCGGCGTGAGTCCCTGCAAATCGGGGTTCAGTGCGAAATTGATGCTGCTCGTCGCGGCACCGGCACGCAGCATGGCGTTGGAATACGGGATGCGCAGTGTGTTGAAGCCGAGCGTCTTGATTTGATCGAGCGCTGATTTGTAGCCACGAGCCCACAGGCCGTGGAAGACGCGGTTGCTCGTCTCAAAGCCGAACCAGTTGATGCCGGTGATGCGCACCGCATTCCCCGCTGAGTCCACGATTTGGTTGCCGTTGGTCGATAAAACACCCGTGACGCTGGTTGATCCCGTGAGAGTCACGGTGACGTCGTTGATCGAGATCGCTGGTGGTGTGGTCACCGCGATGGACAGAACCTTCGTCGCCGTTTTGACCGGCACGGAGCTATCGCTCACCATCACCGTGAAGGTTGCCGTGCCCCCGCTGAGCGGCGTGCCACTCAAGACGCCTGCGCTGAGTGTGAGGCCGCTTGGCATAGAGCCTCCACTTATAGTCCACGCATACGGTCCTGTGCCGCCGGTGGCCGACAGCGTTTGCGAATAGACGCTGCCAACGATCCCACCCGGCAACGAGCCAGTCGTTATCGTTGGATTAGATGTGCTTCCGCCCACTGCCACGCCATTGAAAAGGTAGTTCGTCGGTGGCTGCGATTGATTGGCGGGATCAGCACTGAAGCCAACGGCCACGCTGGCACCTGCGGCGATGCTCGCATTGTAGCTCACGTTTGAAATGACGTAGTGTGTGCCCACATGACTGGTGATGGTGCCATTCCAAATGTTCGTAATCGTGCCGGTGAAGTCGAACTCCAGCGTCCAGCCATTCACTGCGGTATCGCCATCATTGGTGACGGTGATTTCACCATTGTAGCCAGTGGCCCAGGTGCTCGTGATGGCAAAGGAAACCGCCGTGCTCGCAGTGAACGCAGGGTAGGCATTCTGCACCAACTGCACGAACTGGGACTGAAACCAGCGACCCGAGACAGGCGCATTGGGCAAGGCACCGGTGAGCTGATTGCCGTTGAGCGAATTGCCGTGGTAGGTTGGATCGCACATGCGGTCGAAGCCTTTGCCATCGGGGTTATCGGGGCCGGTGGGGATCAGCGAGCTTGAGCCATCGGACTCCCCGGGCGGCTTCACCCAGACAAAGGCATCGTAATTGGGAGACGGATTCGCCATCGGGCGTGCGCCGATTCCTGCACCGCTCTGGTTGCCCCAGTTTCCCTTGTGAATGCGGCGGTCGAGCGTGGTCGCACGCACGAAGGTGTTCCGCACCGTCGAGGTGCTCGGGCCGGTCGGACGGGCCGTGCCGTCCCAGCCATTGCGTGAGGTATCGAGTAGCAAGCCCACGCTGGTCGGATACGGATCGGCGCCAGTCGTCAGAGCAGTGCGCAGAGCCAGGGCAAAGCTCCGCTCCTCGATGTGATCATTCCAGTCATACCAAATCGGTGTCGAGCGGACGGGTTGGCCACTGATCATCTGATTCGCGGTCATGTAGGGCTCGACGAAGACATTGTAGTTTGCCGTGTTGCTGATGAAGCCGTCCACCTTGCCATTTCCACCTGGAATGCCCGCGCCGACCTGTTTCAGCAGATTCGCGAACGGCGTCAGATTGCTCGACCAGCCCAACCAGCCCGCATGAGCCACATCGATGTAGGCGTAGGTATTCGTGAGCGAACGCAGCGTGCCGATGGCATACTGCACGCCCTGCACATAGGCTCCGGTTGTGTTTGCCTCCGCTACTTTGGGGAAGCTCAGGTTCGTGATGAGGTTCGGCAGCGAGTCCGGCTCGATGACCATCACGATGCGCAAGCCGCTGTATTTCGCCTGACTGATGATGCTGTAAATGACATCAATGTATTCCGCCTTGTAGCGATTCAGGCCGTTCTGCGCGATGAGCAGCTCACCATTAGAAGCCAGCGCCGAGCCATCGCGGTTCGGCAGATTGTAAATGACGATGCCAACCGCATTCGCACCTTGCAGCAGCGCCTGATCGAGATGCCCCGCCAGACTACGAGGATACGATCCCGTGCCATTCACCGCAGCGATGGTATCCAGCCAGACAAAGGTGGGAAAGTTCGCCACCCGCCGCATTTGTTGGCCCACCGCGCCGCCTTGAAGATTCGCCGCCGCATTGACTGAGGCGACGTAGTCCACGTTCCGGTAAAAGGTCGCGCCGACGAAAGGATTGTCCAAGTGCTGCGCCGCAGCAGTCATGGTGCATGCGAGCGCGGCGATGACAGCGGTGACGATAGTTAGTTGGATGGATCTCATGGTTCAAAAGGTGGATAAGCATTCCTCACCAGCTCCTCGAATTGCGCCTGGAACCAGCGGCCTGCGACCGGTGCATTCGGCAGAGCGCCGGTGCGCGTGTGGCCATTCAGCGCATTGCCTTTATAAGTGGGATCACACATGCGGTCGAAGCCCTTGCCATCCGGGTTCTCGGGACCTCTGGGGATTAGCGAACTGGAGCCGTCGGATTGACCTGGCGGCTTCACCCAGACAAAGGCATCGTAGTTGGGCGCTGGGTGTGCCACAGGGCGTGCGCCGATGCCCGCGCCGCTTTGGTTGCCCCAGTTTCCTTTGTGCGTGCGCCTGTCGAGTGTGGTCGCGCGCACGAACTCACGCAGATCCGTGGACGTGCTCGGACCGGTCGGACGGTTTGGTCCGCCCCAGCCATTTCGCGAGGTATCGAGCAGAAGTCCGACGCTCGCCGGATATGCGTCGCTACCGGTGATCAAGGCTGTGCGCAACGCATTGCCGAAGCTCTGTTCCACGATGTGATCGTTCATGTCATACCAGCCGCGCAGCGAGCGGACTTGCCGCGCTTTGACCTTTTGATCCGCCTTCATGAAAGGCTCCACGAAGACGTTGAAGTTCGCCGTGTTGCTGATGAATCCGTCCACCTTGCCGTTGCCGCCAGGGATGCCTGCACCGACTTTTTTGAGCAACTCGGCAAAGGGTTTGAGGTTGTTCTCCCAGCCCAGCCAGCCCGCGTGCGCCACGTCGATGTAGGCATAGGTGTTGTCCAGCGAACGCAAGGTGCCGATGGCATACTGCACCCCTTGAACATACGTCCCCGTCGCGTGGGCTTCGGCGACACGGGGGAAGTTGAGGTTTGTGATCAAGTTCGGCAACGAGTCCGGCTCGATGACCATCACGATGCGCAAGCCAGCATACTTCGATTGGCTCAGCGTTTTGAAGATCGCGTCGATGTATTCAGTCTTGTAGCGATGCAGCCCATCCTGCGCGATCAACAACTCGCCATTGGAAGCCAATGCCGAGCCATCGCGGTTCGGCATGTCATAGATCACGATGCCGATGGCATTCGCGCCCTGCACGAGCGCTTCATCCAGATGCCCGGCGAGACTGCGCGGATAGCTGTCTGTCCCATTCACTGCCGCAATACTATTCATCCAGACAAAGGTAGGAAAGTCCGCCACCTGCCGCATCTGCTGGCCAAGGGCACCGCCTTGGAGATCAGCCGCCGCGTTCACCGCAGCCGTGTAATCCACGTTTCGGTAAAACGTCGCGCCAACAAAAGGATTGTCCAGATGGTTGCTCGTGGATGGCACTGCTGCCATGACGAACCTGCCTTCATTCGCCCGCATTCTCGCTGCGACTCCACGCACGGGATCAAGCGCAACCGCTTCACCGGCGGCGAGCGGCAGGACGTGCTTCTGCTTTGTTGTCACCTCCACTTTGCCCTCAAAGACATGCACCTCGGCGGAATCGGAAGCCCCTGTCGCGACGCCAAAGCGCGTGCCGAGATCCACCACGCGCCCTGCTTTCGTCTCCACTGCAAAACCACGTGCCGCAGGTGGCACGACCGCCGTCACACGCCCGGACAACAAGTGCACCTGCATCGTATCCAGCAACTTCAGCTCAACGGGTCCTACGACATCCAGCAACACGCCTGAGGCCAAGCGCAACTGCACACTGCCGCGAGCCATCGTCACATGATCCAGCCGCACTTTGTCTCCGGTCCGCCATTCTCCAGAGATCGTATCTGAGGTCTGGACCACCTCGACTTCAACGCCGCGCTGTGACCACCAGAGCATTGCCATGCCAAGCAAGACAGCCGCCGCCGCTGCGAGCGGACGCCATTGGAGCCAGCTTGTCCGTTGCTTCGTTTCACTCCGTCGGGGCGGCGACAGCATCTTATTGACTGTAGCGTTGGAACCAGCTTGGGCCGCCAAAGCCACATCCAGATTCATGTAGTGGAGATAGAGAGTGCGTAGCTCTGGATCGGTCTTCAATCCGTCTTGCAGGGTGGTAGCTTCATCGTCATCGAGAAGTCCGGCCATGTGGCGCTGAATGAGATCGTGCCAGTCCGTGTTCATGCTGTTTCCTCCTGGGTGAGGGTGCGCTGCACGCAATCCAGCAATACCTGACGGATGCGGTGAAGCAGTTTGTAGAGTGACATCGGCGTCTGTCCTCGACGAGTGGCGAGTTCATCCATGCGCACACCTTTTGTATAGGCGATGAGCACCAGCTCGCGCTGAGTCGCGGGCAGCTTGCCAAGGCAGTGCTCCAGCGCCTCGCGTTGTCGATCATGCTCCGGGACCAAGGTGACCGCGTCATCGGCGAGCTGGTTCACCAGTGCATCATCAAAGACATGCCGGTCACGCGACAGGCTGCGGAGGTGCCGCATGACCACATTTCTCGCCACGCCAAAAGCCCAGCCCTGAAAATCCACCGCCACTTCAAACTTCTCCCAAAGCACGAGGATGACATCCTGCATCACCTCCGACGCCATCTGCCGCGTGGGCACCAGCGAACGCACAAACGTGTGCAACGCCACCTCGCTCTCCGCATAGTGGCGGAGAAACTGAGCGTGGCGTTCGTGATCGGATGGCTGGGACATGGTGGCTGACAACCTAGTCGTCGCCAGTCAGCGCCGCATTTGCCGAAAAAAGTTTCAGGAAGGCGAGAATAGCCTGCTTGCTGCTTTACCCGTCTGCTTCGCTCTGCTGGTGACGCGCCTGCAACGCCCTTACCTGCACCTCGCAGCCAACACAGCATGATTGTGAGGAGTCACTGCTTCTTCGGCACCCCAAGATCAATGCGGGTGATGTTGTCGTCTCCCGCACCGTGGATGGTGATGATTGCACCTTCCTTGACCTTGGGCAGAACCTTCGCGGGGTTGCCGACAAACTCGAAGTCGCCGCCGTCGATGCTTTCATAGACGGGTACGTCATCGGCAAACTTGTTCATGTGGAGTTGGTTGCCGTATTTCTTGGTGTAGGCCGGGCCGAGGTCTTTGCCGAGCATCAGCAGCCGCTCATTCTTGAACGAGATGAAGGTGCCGGTGGTGCGGCCCTTTCGCGCACCGACGCGGACTAGCGCCTTGTTCCCGCCGACGATGATCCACGTTCCAGCCTCCACCTTGCTCAAGACTTCTGCGGTGCCTGAAGGGATGTAGGAGTTGGAGGCATCGTCCCAACGAACGACCGGGGTCTTCGCAGGAATGTCCTTCCAAACCAAGCCGCTGTAATTGCCTTTGAGCGTCAGCGCGCCCTCTTTGAATGACACGAATTTGCCATAGCCCATCTTGTCTTTCTGGTCGGCATTGTCCGCAGCTGGGGCTTGGGCTGCAACGGGTGTCCATGGCATGACGGCCATGCCCAACATGATGCCGCAGGTGATGATGAGATGACGCGATGCGTGTTTCATAAGATGCATGGCGGTTGATACGGAGCGGGGTTACTTCTTCACACCGATCTCGATGCGGATGAAGAATCCGTCCGACGGTCCGAAATAAACCGTGACCAGAGTTCCTTCCTTGATTTTGGGCAAAGCCACAGCCGGTGTGCCTGCAAACGTGTAGTCACCGCCATCAATGCTTTCAAACACGGGGACGTGCTCGGCGAACTTGGGGTATTTGAGCTGGTTGCCATATTTCTTGGTGAACTCGCTCACCGGGAGGTCCTTGCCGAGCAAGAGCATCGTGTCGTCCTTAAATGAGACGAAAGTGCCCGTCGTGCGGCCCTCTTTTCCCGCACCCACAACGACGTGGGCTTTGTTCTCGGCCACGAAGATCCACGTTCCGGCCTCCACTTTCTCGAGGATCGCTGCGGAGCTGGATATTTTATAATTTCGAGCGGCAGTGTCCCAATGAATTACTTTGGTTGGCTCAGGAATGTTCGCCCAGCCCACGGCACCGGCGTTGCCTTTGAGGATCAGCGCGCCGTTCTTGAAAGAAACGAACGTGCCCCAGCCGGCATTGTCCTTCTGGTCGATCAGGTCCGGTATGGGTGCTTGGGCCACAACGGGAGTCCACGATGCGGTGCCGAGCAGAGAGACCATGCTGAGCAAGATGCTGCTGACGATGTTACGAGATGCTGTTTTCATATTTTTGTTGGGTGGTTGACTTGAAGTTGGTTGAAACTGAAACGCCGATGCAGCTCGATGTTTCGGATAAGATTTCGGCGTTTCGGTTTTGTGCCTGGCTGCCGTGATATACTTTGCAGTGAACGCCACGAGTGGCGGCTTTCATGACGTTGGTCGGCCAATTCGCGGAAAGGCCTGCGTTCTGCGCGCCTTTGAGAACGAGAACGGTTCAGGATTCCGGCCGTTCACTCCAGATTAGGGATCAGCTCCCGTCACGGAGTGTCGGGCTACTTCCTGCGGCGGCGCAGGCCTAGGCTGAGGAGTCCGAGAAGGAGGAGAAGGGCGCGGGATGGCTCGGGGATGACGATGCTGTTCACGCCGACGACGAGGAGGAGGCCGTTACTATTGAGAAGGCTGGTGTCCCAACGGTAATTGCCGCCCAGTTCGAAGAGGGTGACGTCGGTGCCTCCTTCGTTGCCGGTGCGGATGGCGGAGCCGGTGTTGAAGGTGAGGCTGATGCCTGCCCAGTCGATGAGGTTGAAGACATCACCGATGGTTGGTGTGTAGCCGTTGTTTTGGATGATGAGCTGGGCGCCTGCGGTGGTGGTGATGCCGCCGGAGACG
>JANPIW010000426.1:0-5953 GCA_031425215.1 Verrucomicrobiaceae bacterium | reverse complement strand
GCCTGTGTGCATCGAGGTGGAGGACGACACGTTTGGCAAGACGCTCGCGGGCCGTCAGCGCGCGCTCAAGGTGGCGGGCAATGTGCTGCGACCTTTCTTCGCGGACTGACGCGTGTGTTTTGACTCGCCTTTGATTTTCGTCATCGTGCGCGGCGAGATGCAATCCCCCAAAATCCTCTGGCTCTTCGGTCTTCCCTCCGCAGGTAAAACCACGCTCGCGCGCAAGATTGCCGCGGAGCTGCGCGCGCAAGGCCGCGCGGTGTGCATCCTGGATGGAGATGAGATGCGCTCGGGCGTGTGCGCTGATCTGGGTTTCAACGAGGCGGACCGGTCGGAGAATTTGCGACGCTCGGCGCATTTTGCAAAGCTGATGGCCGGGCAGGGCATCACGGTGATCGGCGCTTTTGTCACGCCAAAGGACACGCTGCGCGCGACGGTGCGCGGCATCCTCGCGGAGAGCGGGCTGTGCATGGCTCACATCGACTGCCCGCTGGATGTGTGTGTGGGCCGCGATGTGAAGGGCCTCTACAAAAAAGCGAGCCAGAACCGGATGCAGGGCATGACCGGGACGCAGGATCCTTTTGAACCGCCGACGGACGCGGATGTGACTATCCGCACGAATGAGATGAACGAGGCGGACTCTGTGGCACGGCTGCTGAGCCTGTGGGCGTGACTCCACGTCCTCGCGGCACACGCGGACGCTGCTACGGCTGAGCAGTCAGATCCGACACGGCGGCAGCCTGAGGCGCATCGGAAAGAGCGAGCCACCATGGGGCGACGAAGCGCTCCACTTTCACGCAGCGGTCGGATTCAGACTTGGGCGGGAAGGCCAGCTCCACCGTCACGGGGATCATGCGCGAGTCGGTGTCCCCCGACGACATGTCGGCCATGCTGGAGGCGGCTGAGCCGAGCAGGCGGATGATTCTTCTGCCATCCTCGCCGGCACGGAGGACGAAGCCATGCACGTAGTCCTCGCGATCCGGGCTGTGCAGGCGCAGGCTGAGGTAGCGTTTGTCGTCGGCAAACTCGAAGTTGTAGTAGTCGTCCACCTGCGCGAGCGCGCGCATGAGCACCTTCTCCGCCGACTTGCCAGCGCGGAACTGCGCCCAAGTTTTCTCTCCGTATCCGACGAGTGATTCCCAGTCGATGCGCAAGCCCTCCGCCGTGCGATGAAAGCTCACGAAGCGGATGGTGCGCGGCTCCGCGCACATGGAGGCGAGCGCCAGAGCTTCACGTCCGTCGATGATCACCGAGGACGCGCCGATGAGTCCTGCCAGCTTGGGATCGCGACCGCCCTGCGCTCCGTAATAGCTGGTCATGAGCGCCTCGGTCTGGAGCGGCTGGAAGACGAACGCGAGCTTTTCCTTGAGCGAGCCGGCCTGTTTGTACTGGTCGAAGAGCACCAGGGCAGCCTGCACCTCGGGGGTATTCTGGCCCAGGGGTTGTGTGTCAAAGTCCGTTCCCTCGCTTTTCGCCGCAGCGACGCGCGGCGCTTCGGCACGCGCCGTGCCGTCAGACGGCGCCGTGTTGTTCTTGTCGCGCATGGTCAGCAAAGTCTCACGCGCTTTTGCGTCCGGAATGATGGTCACTGCGGACATGGACTTCGTGGTTTTTCCGTTCCCAGCGGACGCGGGCTGAGGAGTGTCTTCCTTTAGCAAAGACTCGGGCGCTCTTCTCGTGACGACAGTTTTCTGCGGCTCGTTGAGGACCGGCGGTGAGTAATTGGCCACCACGGAGCGCACGACCAGCCAGACGCCGCCCGCCATGAGCAAAAGCGCCACCAGCAGGCCGAGCTCGGCTCTGCCGTGGGGTTTGCGGATGGCCTGACTGGGTTTCATAACGAAATCGGCCCCGAGGTTGCCATGGTTCGCTGCTTTGCACAAGCCTGCCGGCAAGTTTCAGCGCCAGAAACGGTCACCGCTGCAGCTGCTTTGCCTTCCCGCCGTAGTAGGGATGGCGGTCCCATTCGTCGTAAGCCGGATCGGTGCGCGGATCAGCGGTGTCACGCATCCAGGCATCTATTCTCGCGCCGAGCTGTTGTTTGGTGGCGGCGTGATCCGCGCTGGCGGCGAGGTTTTTCATCTGGGCTGGATCAGCGCGCAGATCGTACAGCTCCTCGGAGGGGCGCTTTTCAAAACAGAGATCGAAGAGCGGGCGCACCGCTGCCTCGTCGCGGTGGTCGCGCATGAATTGCTTTGTGCGCGTGGGGTCGATGTCGCCGTAGTCACCCACGGCGTAGTGGACCTGCGGATCACCGGCCGGCCAGCGGTCGGGGCGCAGATTGCGCAGATAGAGAAAATCCGCCGTGCGGATGCCGCGCACCGGGTAGCTCAGATCACCGTGACGCACATTCGCGTGACGCTCGCGCTCGATGAAGACGTGATCTCGCGGCGCGGCGGAGGGTTTGCCCAGCAACACATCGGCGAAGCTGCGCGCGGTCATCTCGGGGAATGGCGCGAGGCCGGCCAGTTCGAGAAACGTCGGGGCGAGATCGGTGAGCGAGATGAACTCATCCGCACGCCGGCCAGCCTGAAGACGCGCGCCCCATCTCACGGCCATGGGCACATGCGTGCCGGTGTCGTGGCAGTTCGCGAGACCACGCGGCATCTGCCAGCCGTTGTCACTGGTGTAAATGATGACGGTACTCTCCAGCAGCTTGCGGTCTTCGAGCAGCCGGATCGCCGCGCCCATCGACGCGTCCATGCGCTGCACGGCGGCGAGGTAGTCCGCTATCTCCGCGCGCACCTCGGGCGCGTCGGGGAGGCAGACGGGCACGATGACTTTTGCCGGGTCAATGCCAGCCGTCTCGTGCTCGCCGGGCCGCCATGCGTGCAGCGCGGTGCTCACATCACCGAGCCAGAAAAAGAACGGCCGCGCCGCTTCACGCTCTTCGAGAAATGCCGCGAGCGAGTCGAACTTCGGCCCTGCCGGATTTTCCTCGCGCCCGTGGTCTTTGTGATTGCCGGGCGACCACCCCTTGCCGGTGAAGCCAGTCGCGTAACCCGCGTCGCGCAGCGCGTCAGGGAAGACTTTGAGTTTCGCGGGCCACTTGCTCCAAAGGCTCGCTGCGTCCTCGAGCTGGTGCGCCACACGTCCGGTGAGGATGGACGAGCGCGTCGGGGAGCACGATGGCACGGGGCAAAACACGCGGGTGAAAAGCACGCCCTCTTTTGCGATGCGATCAAACACCGGTGTGCGCACCGCCGGATCGCCGAGGATCGAGGCGTGCGGGGAGGACCAGTTGTCACCGATGAGCAACAGGATGTTGGGCCGATCCGCCGCCGCCAAGGCTGTGACGATCAGACAGGAGATGATAATAACGACGCGGGTTCTCATGGTGCAGGGCTTGGTGATTGCCACGGGACACGAACGAAATGCGGGAATCATTTCAAGACGAAGATTGCGATGCCGCTTTCGTGAAGGACCACACCTCTGAGTCAACACGGTGCAGAATCACGCTTGGCTTTTCTTGTTCGTCAGCAGGTACAATCCCAGTCCGATCGCCAACGTCACGATGCTCCACAGAAAGGCTTCCGGGTACTTCTGAAACTGGAAGACCAGAATCCACAGCGACGCAGCGGTAAACACAATCGGTGGCAGCGGGTAAAGCGGGGTGCGAAAGGGGCGCTCTGCCTCTGGTCTGCGCCAGCGCAGGATCACCACGGCGAGCACGGCGAGCATGGCGCTGACTTGCAGCAGGCACATGAGGTAGTTGATCACCTGGTCAAACGTGCCGGAGAAAAGCAGCACCAGCGCGATGACCGTCTGCAACAAGAGCGCGATGTGCGGCGCATCGTGGCGGTTTACTTTTCTCAGAAAGCCGAGCCGGGCGATGTCCTGGCCCATGCGCTGGTTCACGCGCGAGCCGGCCCAAGTGAAGCTCGCCGTCGTGCTGATGATGCCGAAGGCGATGAGCGCGCCCATCCACCAGCCGCCGCGCTCGCCAAAGATCGCCTTTGCGGCAATGAGCGCGGCATCCACCTGGCCGCGCATTGCGTCCCACGGCGCGAGCCAGAGAAAGACGGCGTTCAGCGCGATGTAGAGCACCATGACAAAGAGAATGCCGAGCAGGAACGCGAGCGGGATGTTGCGCTGCGGATCGCGCACCTCGCCCGCCACATACGCCGCGCCATTCCAGCCGAGATAAGCAAACATCACATACACGAGCGAGGTGGCGAAGCCGGGGCTGGCGATCATTTTCCAATCACCAGCCTGGGGGGCGAGCGATGCGCCCTGCCCGCCTTTCATGCACAGCGCGCCGATGATGAAGGTGAGGATGAGGCTCACTTTGAGAAAGGTCGTCGCAGTGAGAAAGCCGCCGATGAGCCGCAGCGATCCGAAGTGCAGCACCGCGATCACGATGATGAGCGTGGCCGCGATCCCGAGCGGCGGCGCTGAAAGGCCGAGCGAGTTCACATACTTTCCAAACACCATCGCTATGCCGGCGATGGGCGCGGCGAATCCGGCGGTGACGGCCACCCAGCCCGCGAGGAAACCCGCGATCGGGTGATAAGCCTCGCGCAGAATATGATACTCGCCGCCCGAGCGCGGCATCATCGCCACCAACTCCGCGTAGCACAGCGCGCCGCAGAGGGAGACAATGCCACCCACGACCCATAGCATCATGATCGGAAAGCCCGTGGGAAAGCTGCCGAGCTGAAACCCCACCGAGGTGAAGACGCCGACGCCGATCATGCTGGTGATCACCAGCGAGATCGCGGAGGGGAGCGAGATGGTTTTGTGCGACATGCGGCGGCAGTTCTAAACGCCGCGCCGCCGGGTGGAAAGCGGATTCATGGGCGGCACGCAGATGCCTTGCAGCACCAGTGAAAGGATCGCGCATGGCAGCCAGTTTGTTCCGCCGCATGAAACTGACCACTGTTTTTCTCACTTTTGTATTCGCCGTCGCAGCATCATCTTTTGCGCAAACCAAGTCTCCCGCAAAAGCGCCCGATGTCTCGAAGCTCGATCCGGCGATGGGCGCGAAGAAGCAGGCGGACGCGAATGTGGCGTGGCATGATGTGCAGCAGTGGGGCGTGGAAGGTCGCGGCTGGGTGGATCAGGAGCGGAAGCGCTGGTATGACCGGCTGCCCTCGAAGGCCGAGGGAAAAGTTACCGATGCCGTGTGGGCGCTGAGCCGCGACAGCGCGGGAATGATGGTGCGCTTCAAGACAGACTCCGCCTCGATCCACGCGCGTTACGACTTGTCGAAGAGCGAGATCGGCAAGCCCCACATGCCCGCCACTGGTGTGAGCGGCCTCGATCTTTACGCGCGTGACGACAGCGGCAAGTGGCGCTGGGTGCAGGTCACGCGGCCCGCCTCGCAGACGGTTTCGGAGTTGATGATCTCGGGCCTCGCGCCGGGGATGTGCGAGTACGCGGCCTATCTGCCTCTTTATAATGGCATCGAGAAACTGGAGATCGGTGTGGAGAAGAACGCGAAGTTTGAAGGCCTCGCGCCTCGCGCGGAGAAGCCCGTGGTTTTTTACGGCACCTCGATCACCCACGGCGCGTGCGCCTCACGGCCCGGCATGGTCCACACGGCGATCATCGGCCGCAGGCTCGACCGGCCTGTGATCAATTGTGGCTTCTCTGGCAATGGCCGCATGGACGCCGCCGTGGGCGCGCTGCTTACCGAGATCGAAGCCGCAGTCTATGTGATCGACTGCCTCCCCAACATGCAGCCCGCCGATGTGACCGCGAAATGCGTGCCGCTCGTGAAACAACTCCGCGCCGCGAAACCCGAGACGCCCATCATCCTCGTGGAAGACCGCCGCTTCACCAATGACTGGATCACGCCCGCAAAGAAGAAATTTCACGACGACAATCACGCCGCGCTCAAGAAAGCCTACGACGAGCTGAAAGCCGCCGGAGTGAAACACCTCAGCTACATCGAAGGCGACGCCCTCTACGGCACCGACAACGAAGGCGCGACCGACGCCTCCCACGCCAG
>JANPIW010000425.1:0-2073 GCA_031425215.1 Verrucomicrobiaceae bacterium | reverse complement strand
TGCCCTTGCTGGCTGCCGCCGCCGGGGAGGAAATCCACCTGCTTCTCCACCGCCTGCACCGCGAGCACGATCATGCCGGCAATGATGAGAAGACCCGCGTGGATGGCGATGCTCAGGGTGAGGGAGCCACCGCCGATTTTTCTCCATGCGCGCACGAACGCGCTCTGTGGTTTGCCTTCCTCGATGTGCGTGAGGGCGGGCGGATGAAATACATCGCCATCGAATGGCTCGGCGAGGACCGCCTCTTCATTCTCGGCGGGTTCATCACTGATCGCAGCGATGACGGGCGCTGCCATCGGCACTGATGGCAAGGGGATCGGAGCGGAGGGTGCGGGAATCGCTGACACATGCGGTGGCTGAATGCCGCCGGGAGGTGGCGGAAGGACACCACTCTGAGGTGGCGGAGGCATCATGTGTCCCGTTTGATAACCAGGATACCCAGGCGGCATTCCTTGCGGCATATACCCTGTGGGCTGTGGTATATATCCAGGCGGGAAACCCTGCGGCATGTAGCCCGGTGGAAATCCCTGCGGCATGTAACCTGTGGGCATGTATCCAGGAGGCGGCATGAATCCCTGGGGATAGCCAGGCGGGTAACCCTGTGGCGGATAGCCAGGCGGATACTGCCCTGGCTGCATTTGCGGTGGCGCCCCCGATGGCGTGGGCGTTGCTGAGGGGTTTGGCTGCGGTTGGGGTGGCTGCTGCGGATCCATGTCGGCTTTGGTTGCGGATTAATTACGCTTTACAGAGTAACAAAATCGCGCTGAGGAACCAAGCTGTTTTTTTCTATGCGAGAGAATGCCAACGGCTTCCCTCATCACGGCCGGGCGCTCCATGTCGTCTGCGCGTGTGCGGTTCAGGGACTGGCGCGACCTTCAGACGCGTGACGAAATCCAAGGCGCTGCCTGGAGGCGGACCGCTGGCTGCTTATGTCGATGGCGACATGCCCACTGGAAGAACGATGCCCGGCTCGTTCATCGCAGTTACTGGCGTGGTGCTTGTTTTGCTCGGCAACTGACTGAGACGGCGCTGAATGTCGCTGTACATCTGACGCACATGCGAGTAACCACGGCGGTTTTGCATGAGACGCAGGCTCCGATCCCACGATCCCCAGCGAACCACCTCAATATCTACATGACGCACCCCCCACTCATTCATCTGCGAGCGTGAGGGCTTGTAGAGATCGATCGTTCCGGTGCCGACCAGCGCGCTCCCGTAATCGTCCACCTCGTACACGACGCCCGGCTGACCCGAGATGCGGAAGCGTGTGCCCACCGGATAGCGTGACCAGTCAGCCGCCGCACTGCGGACCGAGCCGTACTTTAAAAATGTTCCGTTCGCCGTGAGGTGCCCATATTGAAGATGATCTGACTCGCTGTGGGTGTAAGCCGTGGTGCGCACACCTGGGCGGCGCTCAATGGCAGCAGCGGAGACCATCGCCACCGGCGATGCGGAAGGAGCAGCGGCGGCCAGCATCGGAGGATGCGGACTCTCGACGACAAAAAAATAGCTCGTCATCAGATGCGGCTTGAACGTGTCTCCGGCAGAAACCGCCTTTCGGACCTCGTATCGAGTCCCCTCCACAAGGGAGATCGGCCGCACTGCCGATGTGCTCTGATGAATTGAGCAAGAGCACAAACCGATCGCCGCAAAGGGCGCGAGATGGAAGAGTCGGGCGGGCGTGTTCATAAGGGCATTATTTGATTTTCAATAATTATACTGAACTCAAGGGTGCATCTCAATATAAATTTCATATTGAATACTCCATCTACACAAAATAGAAGTTCAGAGGGCTTAATCTTGTCTGCTTTGGGTCGCGATTCAGCTCTTGCGCTTGAGTCGCCCGCGAATGCGGCGCGATTAAGTCAGTAAATCCATAATTTCCATATTGCATTCTGCTGGCTAATGCCCCATAATTGTAATTGTCATAAAATAATTTACCGTTTTCGCCCACCTTCTATGCTTCAACCGCGACTGCCCGTTCTTGGGACCGCCTGCCTTTGGCTGGCGGGTTTTGTCGTTCTCGCATTTGGAGCGCTCAGGGCAGATGCCGGCATCGTTTGCGTAAATATT
>JANPIW010000424.1:0-7186 GCA_031425215.1 Verrucomicrobiaceae bacterium | reverse complement strand
GTGACCGGAAAGCACGACCGCGATGGCAAGGCCCATCTTCTCAGGCTTCCAGCTTCCGACATCAATGCTTGTACGCTGGGTTTGAATGTCGAGGTAAATGCAGGGGGCTTGTTTCATGGTGGGAAGAAATGGGGTTCGATTTTCGCGGTTAAGGCTCTGCATCGTCAGAAAGCGTTTTTCTTGAAGTATGGCAAGAAATGCCAGCCATTTTGCCACTTCCGGCTTGAAGTGTTTGATCGTTCTCTTCGGATGCGGCAATTTGCGTTCTTGATCACCATGACGGACTTTCAACGCTTAAAAGAGGACTTCGAACAAGGCGACGCTTTGCGAGAGCAACTGATCGTGGCGTTACGCGAGCAAAGCGGCACGCTACAAGGTCTGCTGGCAAAAGTGGACTCCCACTGGGGAATAGAAGACAGGGTGTATCGCTTCTATCACAGCTCGGTCAAGGTGTACCACGCCCAGGATCTCACGCTCGACATTGTGGAGGTGCTTCAAGCATTGCTACCGAAACGTCCGCTGAATGCGTACTTCCTGCAAATCGTGAATGAGGGAACGGGCAAGCAGTTCGAGCTGGCACACAACGAAGACTGGCTGCGCCACACTCGTCCGATCATCGAAGCTCTTTTTCATGCGCGCTTTTTTCTGGGGATGGCCTGCACCTATGCGGACAAATTTGAGAAATCGCCCTCCTTCCTGCCGAGCGGATTCGCCGCGCTGCTCTATTTGTTTGATCTGCGATGAGCATCATCGAAGCGACCGACGCGCTCAAGGCCAGCCCCGACTATGAGCTGTATCAGATCACGGAGCAGGAGCAGGAGGTGTTTGAGCGTGTGATTGAGCAACAGATCGCGGGCATCATCGAAGAACTGGCCCGGCTCAAAACCGAGGCGGAGCGGCTGAAGAAGGAGATTGTGGAACTGAGCGGTGAGGATGCGACGGTAATCGGGTGAGGATTTATTCCATTGGTGTCCGCCAGAGAACGGCATGAGAGGGACTGCGTGCATGTCCCCAACACATGTACCCACACCTGACGACTACCCCACCTGGATCAATGACCGCATCCGCGCCGAGCTGAAAAGGCTGCGGCTGGAGCTTGGCCTCAGTGCTTTCAATGCTGTGGGGACGCTGGACACGCCATTCGCAGATCCTGATGCAGACAGCATGCGCCTGCGCTTCAACGAGCTGGTGCTGGCGCTGCGGAGATGACATGGAATGCCGACGACTCGTCGGCCCGCCAATGCTTGGGATTTGTGATGGCCGACGAGTCGTCGGCATTCCACAATCATGGACCCAGCCACGCCCTGCATGGGCGCAACTGTCTTGAAAGACGCGCGACGCTTTATCGTTTTCGCAGTCCCCAAACCCGCCCGTCTTATGACAAACACAATCTGGAAGTCCACGCTCGCCATTCTTGCACTCACCACGCCCGCTCTCGCCGAGATGTCGGCTGATCAGGTGAAGGCCAAAGCGGCGCAGATCGACAAGCTCGTCAGCGAGAATCTTGCGAAGCAGAAGATCACACCGAACGCGACCATCAGCGACGAAGTGTTCGTGCGCCGCATCTATCTCGACATCGCGGGACGCATCCCGACGATGAAGGAGACGACGGATTTTTTCTACGACACGGACGCTGACAAGCGCGCGAAGCTCATCGACGAGCTGCTCGCCAGCGATGGTTACGTTCAGAATTTCTTCAACTACTGGGCCGACATCCTGCGCATGAAGAGCCAGATGATCGGCGGCGGCCAGAGCCTCCCGGCGGGCCTCGCCTATGCGCGCTGGCTCAAGGAATCACTGCGCGAAAACAAGCCCTACGACACGATGGTGCGCGAGGTGCTCACGGCCGACGGCAAGACGTATGAGAACGGCGCGGTGGGTTTTTACATCCGCGATTACAACATGCCGCTCGATAACATGGCGGTGACGACGCAGATTTTCCTCGGCACCTCCATGGTATGCGCGCAGTGCCACAATCATCCCTTCGATAAGTGGTCGCAGATGGATTACTACCAGATGGCCGCGCACAGCAACGGCATGACGGGGACCACGGGCCTCTCGAACCCGATGCTCACGCAAATGTACGGCGGCGGCTACGGCGCGAAGTCCGGAAAGGGAAAGGGCAAGGGCAAATCCAGCGTGGCAGCGGCGAATCCCGCGCTCGCAGGCATCGAGCGCAAAGATTTCAGCAGGGCGATGGGCGAGATCCTCCGCCCGCTGCGCTACAACACCGTGGTCGATAACACCGGCAAGCGACCGCTCGCGCTGCCGCACGATTATCAATACCCTGATGCGAAGCCCAAACAGGTCATTGAGCCGCTCATTCCCGCGTCTTTCTCCAAGGACGGCAAGATCGTGAAGCAAAACGAGACCCCCATCGCCGCCTACGCGCAGTGGATGACCTCGAAAGAGAACCCTCGTTTCACCACGGTGATCGCCAACCGCCTGTGGAAGAAAGCGATGGGCATGGGCCTCATCGAGCCGGTGGACGAGATCACGGACTCCACCGTGCCGTCGAACCCGAAGCTCATGTCCTTGCTCGAAGAGACGATGCGCGCGTCGAACTACGACATGAAGGCCGTGTTGCGCGTCATATACAACAGCACCAGCTACCAGCGCGCCGCGCACACCAAGGACGTGGAGTTGGGCGAGGTTTATCATTTCCAGGGGCCGCTGCTGCGCCGCATGAGCGCCGAGCAAATCTGGGACAGCATGGTCGCGCTCTACAAACCGGGAGCGGACGCGCCGAGCCTCGAAACGCGCATCACCACCGACACCGAGCTGCGCGAGATCGAGTGGCTCGACCGCGCGCTCAACAGCCTCACGCCCGCCGAGCTGGCCGAGGGCGCGAAGAGAGTCATCGCCGTGCAAAAACAGCTCGCTGCCGATGTGCGCGCCGCGCAGGAAAAACTGACCGAGGCCAACAAAACCAAGGACGAGGACGCCATCCGTGCCGCGAAGCAGGTCGTCACGCAGCAGCGCCGCAAGCTCGATGCGGAGATCGAGGACATCGTCTATACGATGGGCTTCAAAAAATTTGCCGAGCTGGCGCGCGATGGGAAACTCAAGGAGCAGGTGGATGATCCCGAGTTTGCCCGCGAGATCACCGCTGTGCTCAAGAGCAAGAACGGCGCGGACCTCCAGATCGACGAGGCATTGCAGATCATTTCACGCCAGCAGCGCGCGCGGCAGGCCGAGATTCAAAAGGCGCGCATCAAAAAGGACGCGGAGAACTTTGATGTGGACGACAAGAAGGAGCTGGAGTCTCTCAAAGCCTGGGAGAATTTCCGCGACACATTCATGATCCGCGCCGCCGATGTGCGCAGCCCCGCGCCGAACGGCCACTTCCTCCGCGAGTTTGGCCAGAGCGACCGCGAGCTGGTGGAGAACTCGAGCGACGACGCCACCGTGGGCCAGGCGCTCATGCTGCTGAACGGCAAGCTCTTCGGCAACCTCATGAACCCCTACACCGTCATCTCGCGCTCGTTGCGTCGCGCGGAGACGACGGACAAAACCATCGACACCATCTACCTCACGCTGATGAGCCGCGCCGCCACCGAGGACGAGAAAGCGCTGCTGCGCGATGTCGTCGAAGGCAAAGGCGTGACCGGCAAAGGCGACGCGTTGTGGGCTGTGCTGAACACGCGGCAGTTTTTCTTCATTCAGTAGTCTCCGGCCACGAAGCCGAGATGATGGATTGAGCTTCGCGGTGCCATGCGCTAATCTTTGGCCCGCGAAGCCATGAAGAACCCATTCCCCGGCCTCAATCCTTACCTGCAGCGTCGCTGGCAATCGGCACATGCGAGCCTGATCGTGTACCTGCGCGATCAGATATTGCCAGCCCTTCCCAATGGCCTTTCCGCGACCATCGAAGAGGGCATCTCGGTGGACTTGGATGATCCCTCGCCGGATTACCGGCCCGATGTCCACATTCACGAGGATTGGGGCAATCTCAAAGGGGTGACTGAGCCGCAGGGCGGTGTTGGTATTGCGCTCGCGCCTCCCGCTTTGGTGGTCAAACGCAAGGATCCGATCAAGCAACGCTTCATCGAGATCGTGGACAGCGCCTCAAACGACCGCGTGATCACCGTGATCGAGATTCTCAGCCCGACAAACAAACAGGGCGGCAGCGGCATCGCCAATTACCAGGACAAACAACGCACCGTGCTCGCCGGTGGCGCGAGCCTGGTCGAGATCGATTTTTTGCGCGGATTCAAATGGACTCCCGTGCTCGGCGTCAATCTCGTCCTCGCAAACAGACGCGACGACTACCGGGTGGCCGTCACGCGTGCGACGAGCATGGATGACACCGCGCTATACCGCTGCCCGTTGCGTGAGCCGCTGCCCAACATCCCCATTCCGCTGCGCCCCTCGGACGCGGACATCGTTGTCTCACTCCAGGCTTTGATGGACAAGACCGTCGAGAACAGCGGCCTCACCGCCCGGCACTACCAGGAAGCGCCTCAGCCGCCACTCTCGCCCGAGGACGCGGCCTGGGCCGAGGCGCTGCTGAGCAACACGACAGCGGGCGTCGATGCTGCTTGATGGCGAGTCACAGACTCGCGCTCTCAGGAGGAGATTCGTCCACTTCGTGGGAAACCTGCACGCCATCCGGCTCCATGTCCGGCAGCGAGCTGAGAAACAACTCCTCGACCTTTTGCCGCGCCCAAGGCGTTCTGCGCAGGAAGACGAGGCTGGATTTGATGCTCGGCTGCCAGTTGAAGCAGTTGATCTTGATCATCCGTCCCAGCATCTCCCAGCCGTAGTGCGCGTGCAGCCGCGTCACCATCATCTCGAGGGTGATGCCGTGCAGTGGGTTCTTGGGTCCGGCGGCGTGCATGATGCCTGAGTCTATCGCAGCTCCCGCCACCGGAAGCAATCCACGCGATGATCATTCACCATGCCAACGGCCTGCATGAAGGCGTAGCAGATCGTGCTGCCGACAAATTTGAACCCGCGTTGCTTCAACGCCTTGCTCATCGCGTCGGACTCGGGTGTGCTCGCGGGCAGCTCCGTCATCGTCTTCCACGCGTTCTGCTTCGTCTTCCCGCCCGTGAACTGCCAGAGAAAATCCGCGAAGCTGCCTTCTTCCTCGCGCAGCTTGAGGTAGGCGCGCGCATTCGTGATCGCGGCATCGATCTTGAGCCGGTTGCGCACGATGCCGGCATCAGCCATGAGCGCGGCTTTTTTCTTGTCCGTGTAGCGCGCCATCTTAGCGGCGTCGAATCCATCAAACGCGCTGTAGTATCCATCGCGCTTCTTCAGAATCGTGATCCAGCTCAGCCCGGCTTGCGCGCCGTCGAGGATGAGCTTGGCAAACAAGCGGTCGTCATCACACTCGGGCACGCCCCACTCCTCGTCGTGATAGCGGATGTAAATCTCGCTCTCACCCGGCCAGGAACAGCGGGTTTTTTCTTTGGCAGTCTGCTTGCTCATGCGCTGATCCTGCCAGTGACCTCCAGCGGCGCAATGGTGATTTGCGAAATGAAAAATGTTCCGCATCGTTCTGGCACAAATGAAACAGGAACTCCACATCGATTCCCCGCTCGGGCTTGTCCGCCTCACCGCCAGCGAACAAGGACTCTGCGAATGCCGGCTGGTCCGTGATGGTGAAAAGAAACACACCACCACTACCTCGCGCCTTCTCAACGATGCCGCCGCGCAGTTGCGCGACTGGTTCGCCGGTGCTCGACGTGATTTCGATCTGCCCCTCGCCGCTGTTGGCACGGAATTTCAGCAGCGGGTGTGGAGCGAGTTGCGGGAAATTCCCTTCGCCACGACAAGGAGTTATGGTGAGCTGGCCGCGCGCCTCGGCAATCCAACGGCCATGCGCGCCGTGGGCGCGGCAAACGGACGCAATCCGCTCTGGATCATCGTGCCGTGTCATCGCGTGATCGGCATGAACGGCAAACTTACCGGCTACGCAGGCGGTCTTGATGTGAAGGAGTGGCTGCTAAACCACGAGCGAAAACTCGCAAGCTGAGCACGCGCGTTTTTCAATCTGATCCGCTGACTCTGCCGCGCTGTTTCTTGGTGTCCGAGCGGTGATGTTTGTGTCGGAGGATTTTCTCCTTCAATCCGCGTGGACGTTTGCGCGTCTGGCGGCGTTTTTTCTCGCGCTCGTTCTGGCGTTCAAGCTTCAAACCCATGCGCCAGGCTTCGACGCGGTCGCACAGCTCGGCGCGGGCGATCTCGCGATTCTGCGCTTGTGATCTCTCGCGCTGACAGCGCACCTCAATGCCGGTGGGCAGATGGCGCAGCACGACCGTGGAGGAGGTCTTGTTGATCTTCTGCCCGCCAGCGCCGGTGCCGCGCACGAAGGTCTCGCTCAGGTCATCCTCGCGGATTCCCAGCTCTGCCATTCGTGCTTCGACTTCAGCGGTCATATGGCGGAGCGTTCGCTCTCGTGTAGTGGCGGTCAAGCGGCGTGTTGCGTCTCAACCGCGCTCGCGCAGTCTGAAATCGGTCGGCGTCAGGCCGGTCATCTTTTTGAAGTCCTTGCTGAAAAAGAACTGGTCGGAGTAGCCCACTTGCAGCGCGATCTCTTTGATGGCGTCGGTGGATTCCACGAGGCGGCGCTTGGCCTGATTGATGCGCTCGCGGCGCAGCCAATCGATGGGACTGGTGCCGAGCGCTGCCTTGAACATGCGTGAGAAATGGCTCTCGCTCATGCCCGCCATCGCGGCCAGGCCGCCCACGCGCGTCGGCTCGTGGTAGTAGAGCCTCATGCGCTCCACGGCCTTCAGCAGCGGCTGCGGCAGCTCGGGGCGCAGCGCATCGGCGCTAAAGAGGCGCGATTGAAAAACCAGCGCGATAATCTCCGCCATGATCGCGTCGCACACCGCCGCGTCGCATGGACGGGAGCCAGTCATGTTTTGAAACATGCGCTCAAAGCACTGAATCGCCGCAGGGACATCAATGCCATCAAGCACAGGCGAGGTGCGCGTTTGCAGCATGACCGAGAGCTTGTCCATCGAGCGACCTTCCGCGCGCAGCCAGTAAAGCTCCCACGGATCATCCACCACCGCGCCGTAAGCGTGCGCGTGATAGCAGTTCACCCACACGAGCTGCCCCTTCGCCACCTCATGCCGCCGCCCCGCCACGCGCACCCAGCCGCGGCCGCGCAGGCAGAGGATCAGCTCATGCCCCGGATAAGTCTCGCGCTCAATGTGATGCTCCGGCCCAG
>JANPIW010000423.1:0-15619 GCA_031425215.1 Verrucomicrobiaceae bacterium | reverse complement strand
GCTCGTGGCAGCGGCGGCGGGTGATGTGTCCATGCCCTCAGTGACACGCGGCGAGGCCGGGCGTTACTCTCGCATGATTCTTTTCCGCTGCTGGAGCACAACGTGGCATTGCAGCGGAGCCTCCTCGCCCTAGCATCAGCCACTAATGCACAGACCCACAATCGCCATCACCATGGGCGACCCCGCCGGGGTCGGTCCGGAGGTTTGCCTCCAATTGCTCGCGAACGAATCCGTGCGCGATATTTGCACTCCTGTTGTGTTTGGTGATGCGCGGCTGCTCTCCCGCTGCGCGCGCCAAACGGGCCTGCACGCACCGAGGCGGATCATCTCGGAGATCGAGTGGGCGGAGAAATGCAGCGGCATCAACGAGCCAGCGGTTCTTGATGTGTTCGGATTCGATGCCGCGGATTTTTCTCCCGGCATGGTGAGTGCGCGCACCGGAGCGGCGGGTTATCGCTACGTCGAGAAAAGCATCGATGCCGCGCTCGCGGGGCAGGTCGCCGCCGTCGCCACCGCGCCGCTGAACAAGGAGGCGCTGCACGCGGCTGGCATCAAGTATCCGGGACACACGGAGATGTTTGCGGAAAAGATGAAGGCGGAGCGCTCGTGCATGACGTTTTTCTCAGCGGAGATGATTTGCAGCCTCGTCACCGTCCACATTGGCTACCAGGATGTGGTGCCCGCGCTGACGACTGCCCGCATTCTTGAAGTGATCGAACTAACAGCCGATGCCGTGCAACGTGTGCGCGGCATCAAGCCTCGGATCGCCGTGTGCGGACTTAATCCGCACGCAGGCGAGCACGGACTTTTCGGTCGTGGCGAGGAGGCAGACATCATCGCTCCAGCCATCGCCGCCGCGCGCGCGATGGGAGTCACCATCGAGGGGCCTCTGCCGCCAGACACCGCGTTCATCGCCACGAAGCGCCGCCAGGTCGATGCGTACATCTGCATGTATCACGATCAGGCGCTCATCCCGCTCAAGGCGCTCGCGTTCGACACTGCCGTGAACACCACGCTCGGCCTCCCTGTGCCGCGCACCAGCGTGGATCACGGCACCGCGTGCGACATCGCGTGGCAGGGAAAAGCGAATGGTCGCAGTCTCGTGGAGGCGGTGCTGCTGGCGGCGCGGATGGCGGGCGCTCAAGGCTGAATCACGAAATAGCAGGCAGCAGCTTTGCCAGCAGATCGCTGATCTTCACACGCTCCTGCTCCCCGCTGTCGCGATGGCGCAGGGTCACGGTGTCTTGCAGCTCGGGGCCTTTCTCGCCGCATGTCTCGAAGTCGATCGTGATGCCGAAGGGCGTGCCGATCTCATCCTGACGCGCGTAGCGGCGGCCGATGGCGGCGCTCTCGTCGTAGAAGCAGTTCATGTGCGGTTTGAGCAGCGCATAAACCTCGCGCGCCTTGGCCACGAGTTCGGGTTTGTTTTTCAGCAGCGGAAAGATGCCGCATTTGACCGGCGCGACGCGTGGATGAAAACGCAGCACGGTGAAGGTCTCGGCCTTGTCCTTCGCGTCTGTCTTGTCGAACTGGTCAAACGCCTTCGCGATGATAGCCAGCGCCATGCGGTCGAGGCCGGCGGATGGCTCGATGACGTGTGGCAGGTAGAAGCCGTTGAAGAGCCGCGTGAACCAGGCGCGCACGTCGGCCTCGGGCAGCGGCTCGCCTTTCGTCTTGGCAGCTTCTTGCGCGAGACGTTTCTGGATCAGCGCTTCCTTCTGTTCGTCAGTGAGTTTGGCGGCAGCGGCTTTGAGTTCCTCGTCGAAAACTTCGAGCGATTTGCCGCTGTGCTTTTGATGCTGCGACAAGTCGAAGTCACCACGCGCTGCGATGCCTTCCAGCTCCTCGGTGCCGAAGGGAAACTGGCAGAGAATATCGACACAGGCCCGCGCGTAGTGCGCGAGATCACCCGCAGGCTGCCAGAAGTACTCCAGCACATCGCCGAGGCCGATGCCCTGGTAGAAACGCGTGCGCTCCGCCACCCAGTAGCGATGCCACATCTCCCAGCCCCAGTTCTCCTGCGGTGCGGTGAGATCAGCGCCCTCGCTCCACGCCGCAACGGTGCCGTGGATGACCTCGACGGCTTCATCAGGCTTGATAAAAAATTCCAGTTCCATCTGCTCGAACTCGCGCGAGCGAAATGTGAAATTCTTCGGCGTGACCTCGTTGCGGAACGCCTTGCCGATCTGGCCGATGCCGAATGGCACCTTGATGCGCGAGGAGTCGATCACGTTCTTGAACTGTGCAAAGTTCGCCTGCGCCGTCTCGGGCCGCAAATACGTCACATCTGCCTCCGTCGCTGTCGGGCCGAGGAAGGTGCGGAGCATGAGATTAAAGGGGCGCGCCTCATTGAGCTGGCCGCCTGTCTCCGGGTGGAAGTCCACACTGCCGTTCACCACGTCGATCTTTTCCTCGCCGTGCAGCACGATCTCTTCCGGCTTGCCAGCAGCGTCGCTCGCGTTCGATGCGATGAGATTGCGCACACGCTTGCGGAAGCTCTCAATATGCTCGCCCTGCTTCATCAGCACCGTCAGCACACGACCCAGCCGCCAGCCATTCGGCGCTTCCGCGCCCTTAAACTGCATCACCGTGCCGCTTTGCGGTTCCACATGATCTGCGCGCACACGTTTGTTCGACAGCGAGCACTCGCGCATCATGTCGGCGAAGGTGGCGACATGGCCGCTCGCTTTCCAGATGTCGGGGTGCATGAGGATGCTGGCGTCGAGGCCGAGAATGTCATCGCGCTCTCGCATCATGGATCGCCACCAC
The DNA here is from genome assembly GCA_031425215.1 of Verrucomicrobiaceae bacterium. Taxonomy (GTDB): domain Bacteria; phylum Verrucomicrobiota; class Verrucomicrobiia; order Verrucomicrobiales; family Verrucomicrobiaceae; genus JANPIW01. Next base: position 12,850 of record JANPIW010000423.1, on the reverse strand, counting down.
GCATCGCGCAGGTTGCGCTTCAACTCAGCGCCCAGCGGGCCGTAGTCCCACACGCCCGCGCAACCGCCGTAGATCTCGCTGCTCTGGTAGATGAACCCGCGGCGCTTGCAGAGGGAGACGATCTTCTCCATTTGCGCGATGGGGTCTGGCTTGGCGGGTGCGTCTGACATGATGTTGTGTGTTCGGAGTTTGGCTGAAAAAGGGCGCCTAAGAAGCTGCGACGCGATGGGGAAGCAACCGAAAGCTTTGCGACCACCATTCAACGCCTCACATCCACTCCAGCAGCGCCTGCACGAGTGACTTGGATTGTTCGATCTTGAACTCATCACCAGCCGCGAGGCTGATCGGCTTTGAGGTTCTTGGTGTCGTGATCTCGAAGACCACGGGCACCTCGCCGGGATGCGCAGCCAGGATTACGCGGAGGGATTCGAGATCAGCGGCGGTGTGTTTCGCGGTGGTGAGCTTGAGGATAAAGGGCTTGATGACGCTGCTCGTTTTGCCGTTGCCATTCTTCTCGAGCGCGGCGGCGGTTTCAGTCTCTGGCGCGGGCGTTTTGATTTTGCGCGGCTTGATGGGTTTTACGTCAGCGGCGGCGAGGCTGTTGGTTTCCGTGCGATCGTCTTTGCGGACCTTGGCGCGGATCTCAACGACCTGGGAGTTCTGGATGTGCTCCTTGCACTTCTCGTAGTCATCCGGCCACGCGAGCGCCTCGGTGCTGCCGGTGAAATCTTCGATCACGAACGTCGCAAAGGCGCGGCCGTCTTTCTTGGTGTACTTCACCGCGACGTTCGAGAGAATGCCCGCGACGTGGATCATGCCTTTGGGGTCGGTTATGTCGGCGACATCGACAATGCGGGTGTATTTCGTCGATTCAAAATTGCCGCGGTATTTGTCGAGCGGATGACCGCTGACGTAGAAGCCGAGCAACTCGCGCTCGAAAAGCAGCAGCTCGTCCTTGGTCCACGGCGTGACTGCGGGCAGGCCGGTGGCGGCGGATTTGGGCTTGGGCGCGGCGAGATCGAAGTCATCGAACAAGCCGCCTTGCCCGGACTTGCGGTCGCGCTGCATGGACGCTGCGGAGGAGAGAACCTGGTCGATGCGGCTGTTCATCGACGCGCGCTCCTCGCCGGTGAAGTCGAACGCGCCGGATTTCACGAGCGCCTCCATCATCTTCTTGTTCACCGTGCGGTTGTCGAGACGGCTGGCGAAATCTTCGAGTGATTTGAAGGGGCCGCTCCGCTCGCGCTCAGCGATGGCGCTTTCCATTGCGCTCTCGCCCACGTTCTTGATCGCGGACAGGCCGTAACGGATCGCATTAGGCTCCTCGGTCGTGGATTCTTTCGTTCTCTCCGGCGCAAACTTGAGCAGCGAGTGATTCACATCCGGAGGCAGGATGGGAATCTTCATCCGCTGGCACTCAGAGACGAAGTTCGCGATTTTGTCCGTGTTGCTGACTTCGAGACTGAGCACCGCCGCCATGAACTCGACAGGATAGTTCGCCTTCAAGAAAGCAGTGCGATACGTCACGATGCCGTAGGCGGCGGAGTGCGATTTGTTGAAACCGTACTCGGCGAATTTCTCCAGCAAATTGAAAATCTCGTTCGCCTGCTTCTCCGGGATGCTGTTCACCAGTTTGCAGCCTTCCACGAAGGTGACGCGCTGCTTGGCCATCTCGACGGAGTCCTTCTTCCCCATCGCGCGGCGGAGAAGGTCGGCCTGTCCGAGTGTGTAGCCAGCGAGAAGGTTCGCGGCTTGCTGCACTTGCTCCTGGTAAACGAGAATGCCGAAAGTTTCGTGTGAGATTTTCTCCAGCAGCGGGTGCAAATACTTCACCTCTTCTCTGCCCCACTTGCGGTTGATGTAGTCGGGGATGAACTGCATCGGGCCGGGCCGATACAGCGCGAGGATGGCGATGATCTCCTCGACGCGGTCGGGGCCGAGCTGTTTGCAGGTGCTGACCATGCCGCCTGATTCCATTTGGAACACAGCGACGGTTTCGCCTCGTTTCAAAAGCTCGAAGGTGGCTTTGTCATCGAGCGGCGCGTCGGCGACGGCGAAGTCGGGCACGCGTTTGTGAATCCAGTCCTCGCACTCCTTGATGACCGTCAGCGTCTTGAGGCCGAGGAAATCCATCTTCAACATGCCCACGTCAGTGAGTGGCTTCATCGCGAACTGCGAGACGATTTCATCAGCGTTGCCGCGCGTGAGCGGGATGAAATGATCTAGCGATCTGTCGCCGATGACGATGCCCGCCGCGTGAATGCCGACGCCGCGCGTGATGCCTTCGAGGAAGGTCGCGTGCCTCCACATCTCCTGTGCGGCGGGATTCGTCTCCAGCTCCTTTTTGAGATCGGGATTTTTTTCCACCGCGTCCTTCAGCTCGATGTTCAGCTCGGTGGGGATCATCTTCGCGAGGCGGTCGCCGTCGCCATAGCTCCATCCGAGCACGCGGCCCACATCGCGCACGACGCTCTTCGCGCCCATGGTGCCGAAGGTGATGATGTGGCTGACGCTGCGCTCGCCGTATTTTTGCCTCACATAGTCGATGACCTCGGGGCGGCGCGTCTGGCAGAAATCGATGTCGATGTCGGGCGGGCTGACGCGCTCGGGATTGAGGAAGCGCTCGAACACGAGTCTGAAGCGCAGCGGCTCGATGTCGGTGATGCCGAGCACATAAGCGACGAGAGATCCTGCCGCCGATCCACGACCAGGGCCGACGGGAATCCCCTGGTCCTTCGCCCACTTGATGAAATCCCAGACGATGAGGAAGTAACTGGTGAAGTTTTTGTCGGCCAGCAGCGCCAGCTCGTAGTCCATGCGCGCGCGCAGCTCGGGGTCGTTCATTGCGCGGTCGCGTCCGTATCGTTGCTCCAGGCCCTCGATGCAGAGCTTTCGGATGTATTCCTCGCGCGGACTGCCGTCGGGGGGATTGAACTTGGGATACTTCGCGATGCTGGTGGCATCGAGATGGATTTTCACGTCGCAACGCTCCGCGATGTCGAGCGTTGCGTCGCAAGCGTCGGGCAGCTCGGCGAAGATGCGGCGCATTTCCTCCGCGCTCTTGAAGTACACCTCGGGCGAGTACGTCATGCGGTTCTGGTCATGCACGTTCGCGTTCGTGCCGATGCAGATCATGATGTCGTGGCTCTCGTGATCCGCGCGGTTGAGGAAATGCACGTCATTGGCCGCGACCAAGCGCACGCCGAACTCCTTGCTCCAGCGAATGAGCTGCGCGGCGCTGCGGCGCTGGTTCTCCGTGCCGTGATCGTGCAGCTCGAGGAAGAAATTCTCCGGACCGAAAATCTCGCGGAACTGCATCAAGCTGTGCTTCGCCTCGTCAGGCCGGTCGGTGAGCAGCAGCTCATTGATCTCGCCATTTATGCAGCCGCTCAGGCAGATGAGGCCGTCGCTGTGCTCAGCCAGCAGCTCCTTGTCGATCCGCGGTTTGTGCCAAAAGCCATCGAGATGCGCCTTCGTGATGAGGCGCGAGAGGTTCTCGTAGCCCTCATTGTTTTGGGCCAGCAGCGTGAGATGCGAAGCGCGTTTGCGACCGCTGATCTCGCGCTTCTCCTGCATCGAGGTGGGCGCGAGATACGCCTCGCAGCCGATGATGCCCTTCACGCCGGCCTTCTTGGCGTACTGATAAAAGTCGATCGCACCGTAGAGATTCCCGTGGTCCGTCATCGCGACCGCAGGCATCCCCCATTCCTTCACGCGCTTCATCAGCACAGGAATGCGCACCGCGCCATCGAGCAGGGAGTACTCGGTGTGCAGATGGAGGTGGACAAAGGAATCGGGCATGTAAGCGGAGCGTAGAGATGAGCCGGGCGGGCGCAAGGCGGGGCAGTGCCCGGCTGTTTGACAGCTCATATTTCTATAATCCGCAAACGCCTTTCAACCCTGCGTGCTGGCATTTAGTGGGCCAGACAACGGGACTTCGATTCTCCTGCGGATATGTTCTCGAAATCGCCAATTTTTCCCAATGCGCAATCACTATCGAGTTGTCGTCATGGAAGTGCGCCGCAAAGACGGGCAGCCCTGCCCCTTTGAGAATCTGACAGAGATGCTGGAGGTTGTCCCAGAAGCCCTCCGTCCAAAGCCTCCGCCGCGACCAAAATGTCTCGTCCGCCATGATGATGATCGGCGTCTTGCGCCCAGCCAATGAGTCGGGAGCGTGTTGCCGTCCGGTATGCGTGTTCCATTCTTTCCAAAGTCCGAAACGCCAGTAGAAGCGCAAGGTGAGGGTGTAGGCGAGTGCTTCGATCCAAGCATGAAAGATTGCATCCTGATTGTCGCCGTCTCCTTTTCCCACCTTTAGTTCAATCACGACTGGTAGGTCGTCGTGCGTTGAACCGAGCAAATCGATTTTGCCAAGCTTAGGTTTCACATCTTTGGCGCTGGGAGGCTTTAGCGGAACTTGGAAAGACTGGATACTCGCCAGAGGAGCCGCCGCAGATGACATCATCCCGTTCGCAGACCAGTGTTTCCAAAGCGCTCGCTCAGCCTGTCCTTCCCGCCGCTTCGGTTCTACGGTCCCATGATTCATCCCAAGCTTGAAATTATTGGTTCGTGGCTTGTCCGGTCGCGCCACGCCGCAGGAGTTCGCTAGCATCCCGGAGAGACGTTCCGTTAACTCCTGGCAAAGCTCTCCACAACGCTTGTAACCGCCTTTAATCGGCGAGTAGCGGGGCGCATTGTCATGTACCCATTGCCTGAATAATTCTGATGCAATCATCTGTCTGTTTTAGTGGGGTGAGCTTGGGGTAGCTGACGGATTTACAAACCACGGCTCCCCATCCTCCAATCGCATCACGCGGATGTCAGGGAAATAATTCGCAAACTCATCGCCGCGCTCCGTGTGGATCGGCACGAGCTCTCGCGGACGGATGCGGCGGACGAAATCAAGCAGGTGCTCGTGATGGATGTGACCACTGGCGTGGAGGGGGAGCCAGCGGACGTTGGCGGCTTCGAATTGGTTTTTCAACGCGCTCACATTGCTCGTTTGCACGTAACCGCGCCAGTAGGAGTAGATGCCAAGACTGGCGGCACCGAGGATTTCCGGGTGGCGTTCAAGCATCCAGGAACGGAACACGAGCGCGTGATGCGGTGGCTTGGCGAGCACTTCATCCAGCGTGATGCGAAGACCCGGCAGGGCGCGCCTGAGGTTCTTCATCGGGCCTGAGCGTCTTCTCAAGTCGTCGTCGGAATAACAAACGCGAAGATTGAGCGATGGATCGAAGGGGTTGGGCGATCCGTGGCTGGTCTTCAGGAGGTGCAGGACGAAGAGCGTGTAGAGATCGATCACAAGACATCGTCCGCTGGCGCGTGTCGCGGCCATGATGGTGTGCAGGCGCGCGAGGTTTTGCGGTGAGAACATGAGGAGCGCGAGGCCGCGAGTGTCGCTCAAGGCTTTGCGCAACTCGACACCCACGTCTTCCTCGGTGACGCCCGAGCGCTCCGGCTGACCGAGCAAGGTGCCTTCCATCACGAGTACGTCCGGTTCGAGTATGGTGGGATTGTCGAGCCATGCTGACATGCTGCCACACTGCGGGCCGTGCATCCGAAGGTCGCCGGAGTAGAGCAGCCGCGCTCCCTGGTGCTCGATCAGGAACGCGCAGGCACCTGGAATGGAGTGATCGACCTCGAATGGAGACACGCGGAGGTCGCCAATGCGCACGGAGCGAGGCGGATGCAGGGTGCGCTGCTGCTCGCGCGGCAGTTTCATTCCACTCGCGGCAAAGCAAGAGCCGGCCAAGAGCATCTGGCTGGTGGCTTTGGTGACATAAACGGGCACCTCCCGCCGGACCTGCGAAACCAGCCCGGCATGGTCACCATGCGCGTGAGAAACAAGCAGCGCGTCCACTGGCGGTCCGTCGCTCTCAAACAACCCGCGCACGGAACGCGGCACATCCATCACACGGATACGGCGCACCGCGTCAAGCGGAGGCAAAGGCAGGCCCGCGTCGAGAATGACACGCGAGCGTCCGCCGCGCACCTCGACACAGCTGCCGCCGATCTGACGGGTGCCACGGTGGATGATGATTTCCAGGCCGGGAATGAACTGCCGGTCGCAAGTCATCGGGTGATCCTTTTCTTGTCCATATTGCGGGTTCAGTTTCATACAGCATTACATAATACGCAGCCTCACTTTGGAATGCAGGCTTGCGAATTCTGACTGTCGCGATCACACACCACTCACACTGGAACAAAAAAAGCCCCGCTCGCACGTGGCGGGCGGGGCTTCTCAGAGTGGATCGTTGCTCGCTATTAGAAGTTGTAGCGAAGACCGACGGCGAGGCCGTTCTCGTCGTTCGAGAAGTAGCCGCGTGTGGTGAGTTGCAGATTTTCCGTGAGGCCGATCAGGACGCCAGCGCTGGCGCTATGGTCGTCGTCATCGCCATCGACGGAGAAGTTATAGGCCAGCTCCAATTCGGCACGAGCGCAAATCATGATGCGCAGACCGGTGGAAGCGTTGAACGCCCACGAGTCGTCATCTGCTCCGGCTGCGTCGGTGTTGACATAGCCTGCGCCGACTGTCGTCACCCAATGCACTTTTGAAACAAGCGGGATGTACACGCCGATGCCGGGTGCGAAGAGGTCACGGTCGAGGTCGTCGCCAAAGTCCTGGCCCCACTCGGCAAAGACGAAGAACGAATCAATCGGCGAGTAGCTCGCATAGAGGTAGTAGCCGTTGGTGTTGTCGAAGCCATCAAAGTCACGGTACGTCCAGCCGGCTTCGAGGTTGTTATAGGAGAACGTCGGTTCCGGCGCCATCGGTGGTGCTGACGGCGGGTTTTTCGGGGCTGTGCCGGCGAACGCAGGAAGCGCTGCCAGTAGGAGGGAGGCAAGGATTGCTGTCGGTTGTTTCATGGTTGTGTGTTTGGTTTGGTTGATGTCGGTGATTAGCTGACATTCAAGAATGCCAATAAATACTCGATCTGTCACGCAGTTTTTTCACGAAGTTTGAACGAACTGGCGGACCGCCTGCCAGCGCTCCTCTTCCGCAGTCTCACCGCCCTGGGCGCACACGATCCTCCAACGCTGCCTCGAATAATCCCGCGAATTCATCCTCCTTCCTTAACCGCTTTGAAAAGCGCCTGATTCAGCCTCACCGCCAGCTGGGCATTTATTTTTGAATTCTAGTCATTATCACCTTGATTATTCTTTATGAATCGCTATTTTGATAACGATTTCAATTTTGATAGCCAATCAAGCCGCGATTTATGGTTTTCCTCGGTCCTCGCCTCCTAAATTCTAAAATGTTCTGCCCGGCCCGTGCCTGGCGGCCTCGGCCGAAGCTGGGGTCGATCCTGCTGCGGCGTATGATATGGGCCGGGCTTCTCGCTAGTCTGTTCTGGCTGGCGACCGCTCATTCGGCCCCCCTGGCAAAAAAAGAACCACGCCTTTACATCAATTACTCCTCGCGCCCTGACCCGGCCGATTTGCTGGCTTTTGACCTCTGCATCCTAGACGCAAACGCGCAGATCGACCTCAAACCCGCGCGCGAGATGGGGCACCAATGCCTCGCATACATCAGCACAGTCGAGGCTAGGCCCGGCACGCCGATGGCCAAACTGGCCGATTCCCTGAAAATCTCCCGCCTGGGCCGCAACGAAACCTGGGGCAGCGATCTCCTCGACGTGTCGCATCGCGATTGGGAGTACCTCATTGTCGAGCGTCTGGCCAAAGCTTCGACGGAGCGTGGCTTCGACGGATTCTTCCTCGACACCATCGACAGTGTCGCCCTCCTCGCGCCGAACTCTCCAGAGCGCACCGCCGAGTATCGCGCGAGAATCACCGCGATGATCCGAAAGCTCCACCAGCGCTTCCCGGATAAAAAAATCGTGCTCAATCGTGGATTCGATCTTCTCAAGGATGTCGGTCACGACATCTCCGGCGTGCTTGTCGAGAGCGTTTACCAGACCTGCGACATCCAATCAAAGCGCCACCGCGCCGTCGATGCCAAAGGCAGCGAGTGGCTCGAGAGCCGCATCCGCGATGTGCAGATGCTCGGACTGCCAGTGTATGCCGTCGATTACGTTGATCCCGCACTGCATGATCTCGCTGCAAAAACTGCGCGTCGTCTCGCCGACATCGGCTGCATTCCATTCGTCACCACGCCGGAGCTGGATGGCACGGTGCTCGCCCCTTTGCGCGCTGCCTCACGCCGCATCCTCACGCTCTTCGGCTGGGATCCAAAGACTGCGGACAAGCCCGCCACCTGGCCCATCGACACGCTCGTCGCCGATCATTTCCAAGCTCCGCTCGAATGGCTCGGCTATGAGGTCGATTACCTCGACGTGGGCAAAAAACCGCTGTCCACTGATGCCGCAAAAAAGTTCGCTGGTGTGATCCTGGATGAGTTCCTCACCTTCCGCCCGCAAGACGAACGCAGCGCCGCGCAGTGGCTCATCGCACTCAAAGATCGCGGCATCCCCGTCCTCTTCGCCGGCTCCATCCCCTTCGCCGACGACGACGTGCGCGAGGAGTTGATCTCGGCATTTGGTTTCTCAGGCACCGCTCGTCCCGTGCATGGCGTGACAAAACCATCCATCGGCAAACTCGACGGAGACATGATGGGCGCCGAGACGCCGGTCATACCGCGCTCCATCGGATTCAAAGACGTGACCGCTCCGAGTACAGCGGAGATATTCCTCTCCATCCGCGGCGAGGACCGCCTCGGCAACGACGCGCGCTTCGATCCCGTCTTTCTCACCACCTGGGGCGGCATGTGGCTCGAGCCATACATCGCCCTCCGCGCCTCGCAGGACGACAACCTCTACTACGCCGACCCCTATCGCTTCCTCGCCCGCTGGCTCGGCGGCAACAAACCCTTCCCCGCCCCCGACACCACCACACGCGATGGCCGCCGCCTCTTCTACACGCACATCGACGGCGACGGCTTCGTGTCGCTCACACACTTTCCAGGCCACCCCACATGCGCGGAGGTCATCCGCGATCGCATCCTCACGCGTTTCCCCTTTCCCGTCACCGTCTCCGTCATCGAGGCCGACATCCGTTCCTGGCTCAAAGTCCTCAAACCCGAGGACGCGCCGCGCTATGAGAAAATCGCCCGCTCCATCTTTGACCTCGGCCACGTCCGCGCCGCATCACACGCCTTCACCCACCCCTTCGTCTGGGATCCCGCCGATCCAAATCCAGGCACCTACGACATGCTCAATGTCACGCTCAACGACGAACAAAAAACAAAATACCCCGCCATTGATCTCACTCGCGAAATCAAAGGCTCCATCGACTACATCAACGAGCGCCTTCTCCCGCCCGGAAAAAAAGTCGAGTTGATGCTCTGGTCAGGCAACTGCCGCCCCGGCCCGCGCGCATTGCAAATCTGCCGCGATCTCGGCATCGAAAACATGAATGGCGGCGACACGATCATCTCCAAGCTCCATCCCGGCCTCAGCGGAGTCGCGCCCCGCGTCATGCCCTGGAACGACGAGCTGCAAATCTTCGCCGCGAATCAAAACGAGTTCATGTACGCCAACGGATTCCAAGGCCCCTACTTCGGCGGCTTCGACACGCTCATCGATACCTTTGAGCGCACTGAAAAACCACGACGCCTCAAACCCGTCAATATCTACTACCACTTTTACAGCGCCACTTATCTCTCCTCGATGCGCTCGCTCGAAAAAATCCACCAGTGGTGTCTCGAGCAGCCGCTTCATCCCGTCACCGCCCTCGATTACGCAAAGATCGTCCGTGATGCGCGCGACACGAAAATCTTCCACATCGCCACAAATCACTGGCTCATCGCCAACACCGGCAAGAGCCGCACCTTGCGTGTCCCAGCCTCTGCCGGCTTGCCTGACATGCAGCGCTCCAAAGGCATCGTCGGCTTCAAAACCGAAGGCGACCAGACCTACATCCACACAAGCGGAAATCCTCTCGTCGAACTCGTGCTCGCTCACGCATCCTCAGAGTCGTTGCAGCATCTCCGCCTCGTCGAGTCATCGGCCGATGTGAAATTCCACGAGCTGAATGATCGCCGCGCCATCCTCCAGGTCGGCGGTGTCACCGATGTCACCGTCATCCTCGGCGGCATCGCACCCGGCACATTCATCGACATCAAAAAACATCGCGAGCAAGGCCGCCTCCAGTCCACCCCCGAGGGCACCGTCACCCTCACGCTCAAGCCCGGCGCCGTCGTCACCCTCACTGTCACCGCACCTCCCCATGTATCCGCATCCTAAGCGCACCAGAGTCCTCTCATTCCCCGTGCTCGCCCTGGTCGTCCTTGGCGGCATCGGCGTCTCACTTTTCCTCGTGCCCACCCAGGACAAACTGCGCGTCCTCCGCGAGCGCGATGTTCTGTGCGACCAGATCGCACCCATCCTCGAGCAATGCTGGAGCGATCCAAAAAGAAAGCCGCGCGATATCCTCGCCATGCTCCCCTCCGAGCGTCTCGACTTCCTCGCCACACTCGCCCGCCTCCAGTGTCGCGAGCAACTGATCCACATATTCGATCCTTCCAAGCCGCTCGCCTACGACACCTTCGTCCACCACTTCGCGCTCGCTGCGGTCGAGTTCATCAATGTCGTCCATCCCTCCGAAGCCTGGAGCATCATCAAACCCGTCAGCGCGCAAATCCCCGACGAATCGCGTCTCGCCCTGCTGCGCCTCATTTCAAAAAACGCCATGGCCACTGGCGATTCCGCCCTCGCAGCCACCATCGCGCTGCACTACGCGGACTCCGTCTCCGCCACATGGAAAGACATCACCAGCATGATCCTCGCCGCGCGTTGGTCTGGTCAAACCAAGGAAGCCATCGCCAAACTCCGCGCCTGGCAGCAGCACCACGCAGAGACTTTGACCGATGCTGAGAAAACCGAGTTGCTCCAGGTCGGATACAACCTCGCGCTCGAAGCCAATCTCCCCGGCGACGCCCTCGATATCTGCATCGCTGAGATCAAATCACGTCCCGCCATCACCGCCGACAGCGCCCAGCTCATCGCGCAGGCACATCAGGCCGCCATCCTCGCCGACCGCTCGCGCGAAGTTCTTCCCTGGATCGAAAGCTACCTCGCCACCACACCCGAGGCGCGACTCACCTGGCAAGACCTCAACACCAAAGCTCACGCCAATAATGAAAGCCTCGCCTCATATAAAGAGTGGCTCCAGCGCGCCGCGCAGATCGCTGACTGGCACACCATGACCGACAAATCCTTCGCCCACATCTCGCGCCTCGTCGCGATGGGTGACATCAGTTACATCGACCGCTTCATTCCTCTCGCTCATAGCGCCGGTCGCGGCCAGGAGATGGCTGAGATTCTCAACTCCCTCGGCCCGCTCGCCGGAAAAGAAAGCATCGCCATCCTCATCGCGCGCCTCATGGCCTCAAACGGCATCAATGAAAAAGCGCTCGGCATGTACGAGGGCTGGATCAAAGCCAATCCGCAGGACCGCGCCGCGCGTTTCGAGCACGCCTGTCTCATCGAAGGCACACAAGAAACGCACGCCGCCATCGCCGCCTTCGAGAGCTTCCTGCGCTCGTTTCCCATGGACGTTCCAGTCACAAAAAAACTCGCAGCGCTCCGCATCCGCGCAGGCCAGTATGAAATGGCTCTGAGCGATCTCAGCACGCTCAAAGACAGCGACCTCGATCACGCCACTCTCGAGAGCCTCACCATGCTCGCCGAATCACTCGACCGCGATGATCTGCTGCTGCGCGCCCTCAAAGTCGCAGCCGCCGATCCCAAACAAGCCACGCCCGAAACCTACATCCGCATGGCCGAGATCGCGCGTCGCGGCCATGACGACGAGGCACCCTTGCGTATTCTCCGCGAAGGCGTCGCGCGCATGAGCACCCGCCCCGCCCTGCGCATTGAGCTGGTCACCACACTTATCGAGCAGGAGCGTTTCGACGAGGCGCTCACGGAGGCCCTGCATCCCGCGTTGAGCGGCCGTTTCGACGCGCAATGCCTCGCGCTCTCCGCAGCCATTCACACCGAGCGCACCGCCGAAGCGCTGAAGATTGCAGGACGCGATTTTGAAAAACAAAACTCGCTCTCCCTCAGCGCCCGCCTCGATCTCGCCGTCGCTTGTCTTCGCGACGGACAGAAAGCACGCGGCGAATCCCTTCTCACAGCCGTGCCCGAAAAGCGCGACACCTACGCCCGTCTCGGAGAGGCGCGAATGCTCGCAGGTCAGCTCCAGGAAGCCGAGCGCCTCGCGCGCCTCAATCTCCTGCACAACGCCGCTCCCAAAGCCCCCGACTACATCCTCCTCGGCGACGTCCACTCACGTCAGGGCCACGACATCGAGGCCAACGACGCCTACGCCAAAGCCCTCGCCATCGCCACCAACCGCCTCGCCAACGAAGCAGCCGCGAATCAGCCGCCCGTTGCGTCATCACAAAACACAAAACCATGATCCCGTTCAATCCAGTCGTGCTCCGCGCACCCCGCCTCGCGCGGAGGATTGTGCGCTCGTTCGGAGTCCGCATCATCGCGCTCTCCGCCATCATTCGCATCAGCGCGCACGCGCAGACGATCTCTCCCCTCGCACCGCCGCATGATCAGCCGCTCGCGCCCTTAGAGCTAGTCGCCGTCTCGCCACTGTTTCCCGATTTCAAACAACCCGGCGAGAGCCTCGAGGAAATCAAGCGCGCCACAGGATATACGTCCGACGAGAAAACCATCATCGACACATTAGCGCAGCAGAGCACGGGCAAGCTCGTCGAAATCCTCCGCATTTACGAGCGCATGGGCAATCCCGCCATGGTGCAGGCCGTCGCCAGCGAGATCCTCAAACGCATCCCCGATCATCCCGACGCACTTCGCCTCACGCGCGATGTCGAGGAGCCGCTGCAAATGCGCAAACCTGGATACCTAGA
>JANPIW010000422.1:0-4990 GCA_031425215.1 Verrucomicrobiaceae bacterium | reverse complement strand
GGAAAAGCCTTGGCAGAACCGTGAAACTGTTGCGACAAAACGGATGCAGGCAACGGCTCGTATGGCATCTGTCGTGTCACCGACGCTTCCCGCTCGCCGTCGCCTGATCCGAGTCGTTCGACTACAACCAACCACATACGCCGTGGTACCCATCCAACTTCTATCCACCGTCCCCATGACAACGATAGCCGTTCAATTGACTGACCGGGAGTTACTCTTTTGGGATTGGAGGATTGGCTTTCATCTTCCTTCTTGGTGCCGTTGCTTTACATCAATTCGCGAATAAGAGCGGCCGGAAGCCGTGCGGAAGCTGTGGACGGCGGTATGGTCAGCTCCCTTCCCTCAATATGCGGCATGGCGGCTATCGTTGCCTGTCCTGTGGACCCAAAAATTGCGGTCCCTGCTGCAAGAAAAAGGGGATCAAGGTTGAGCGAATGACCATGATCTGTCCGAAACGTGCGTCGGATCAGATGAGAGTTTTCAGAATAAAGTATCGCGAGGCGTAGCGGGAGAGCGGAGTCGGGAGAGCGGTAAACTTGCGCGGCCTTCTTCGGCGCGTGAAGATGCTTGCAAGGGCGGTGCCGTGCGGGGGTCTTTTTATTCCGAGGAGAGCAAACAATTTACCACGCGTTTACAACATACCGCCGCACAGCGGCCAAACTTTGAAGCCATGAAACTACTTCGCCACCTTCTCGCCCTTGTTTGCATTTTTATAGTCGCAGCCGCCTGCACCGCCGATGAGCCACCAACTAGTTATCAGCCGCCAGCATTCGTCATGTCCATTGCGTGCTTCTCTGACACGCTCACCACGCGGCCAGAATGGATTTTCGTTGTCGGAAGCACCGCTTTCCGTTCGCTGAACGCCCTCAAAGCAGGCATCACGCATTTCCCAAAGGGTTCCACACTCACCTGGCGTCCGAGTGGCAAGAGCATCGAAGGCGGAGGCGAGCCACTGACCTCCGACGCAGATCGTAAAGCTTTCGCGGCTCATTGCGCCTCTCACGGCATCCGTTTCATTTTGGTTCCTGCCATGTAGCTTTATCGTTGTGACGACTCTATTTCCAACGTCCGCAACGCCTATCCATGCGCTGCCGCTAGCTACTCCGCAGTCGCGGGGCTTGGCGTCGTCAGGCGTCGCTAGCATTGTTCCAAAGCAAAGAATACCCGGAGTCGCGCCGTTCTTCGTGACCACTATATGAGAGCAATGATTCGCCTTTTAGCCCTCGCAATTCTTCTCTGCGCTGGCGCAGTGCGCGGAGGCACGTTCGACCTTCCTGATTTCTCCGCCGTGTTCACCGTTGCGTGCGGGCCACACCCATCCACGTTGCCGCGCTATTTCGACGACGCATCGTTACTTGCCCTGTATCCGCATCTTAAACCGTCCAACGTATCAATCGCGGAGGGCGCGAAACGCGTCTGGCAATCAGGAGTCATCGTGACCAAGGACAAGAAATGTCTCTTCTGGAGAACGTGTTCTAGTTCATTCATCGCAATCGATACCTCAGACAACACTTTCTACTTCGCCAAAGGGCCAGAAACTCACGTCAAATGAACCGAGAACCCGCGACACCTAACTCGTTGGGCCATAGCCTTATGCGGACCCATTACGTGCTGCTCATTGTCGCCGCTTTGCGGTTGCTTGCGTGGCCGTGCTCGGCTGCGGACGACGTCAGTGCCTTTTACTCATCGCTAAGAAGTGTCTTCGCCAAGCACTATCCCGCAGCGTCGTTTTCAACCAAAGACAACACAGTGACTTTCGACCATGCTACCCGATTATTCATGATTCACGCGCCTCTGAAGAATGGCGAGTGGCAAGATGCCACTGAGCAACGCGGCCCAAAGAAGGGCGGAGTTTACTGCGAGATTGTCCCTCAGAGTGGCAGCTATCGCGGTGCGGCGGTAGTCCCCCAGACCTTCGATGAGCGCTATTTTACCGTTCTACTTCTGGCACCCTACTCGAAGCGATTGGATCGTCACCTTCACGTGCGACTGTCCTATCCGGGAGACGCATCCAAAGAGTTTTTGCGAGAATTCACAGAAACGATCAATCGATTCAATGACTACTGAATCCACGCAATCGCCCAACCCGGCACCTCAGCAGACACGCTGCGCGGAGACGGCACCCGCTGCAGACCACCGCCACTTTTCCACCCTCCGGCAGGAGTCGCGCCCGCTCCGCCTTTCTCTGAGCTTGGGGGTGTTAGGCATGAGTCGGCGCATCCTCATTTGGTTCGTTGTATCACTCTCCGTGGTGCAGCACGGCCTTGCCAATGACGAAGCGGCACTATCGAATGCCCGTGGCGCTCTGACGCGCCTCAAGGCAGAATGTGACGTCTCGGGGCAGACCAATGCTTCACTATGGACTTCCAACGTATCAGCAACTGAGAAGGCGCGTCGTGAGGCGATTGCACAGTTGAAGTTGTTGGACAGCAAGATTGTGGCTTTGGTGCAAACTGAGTTACAGCATGCGACCAACGAGTATCGCGAGATGCTCACCGTGGCACTGGCTGCTTTACGGGACGATGCCGAGGTTCTCGCGGCAGCAGAACTCATGCTTGCATCGCAGAATCCTGCTGTCCGCGTGTGTGCCTCTCTGGAATTGCGCAGCCTCAAGGACAAACGCATCATCACTCATTTCAAGAAAGCGCTAAGTGATCCCTATCAACGAAAAGATGGGAGCTGTGTCCTTGTTGGCGACGGCACGATATTTCCAGTGCGGATGATCGCCTCCGATGCGTTGGTGGAGTTGGGAGTTCCATTTGATGAAGTTCGTAAGTTACGCGGCGTTGGCAGACACTAAATTGCCTAACCCGAGCGCCGCAGATAGACGTCGCCCCAGCTATGAGAACGAACGGCGTCAGGCTGCAACTTGACCAAACACCTGCTCGCCCATAATCGCCAATGGCTGGCTCCGCAGGTGGGCATCCGTCCAACTAACAAGGTAGCTCAGATGAGCACTCAAGCCACGACGCCGGAGCCGGGGCTGTCATCGCCGAAGCTGATGCCGACGCTTTTGGCGGCGAGGACGACTTCGTCGTCTGACTCGACGAGGCGGAGCTTGCTGATGGCGTCCTCGATGGGCACCTCGCCGACGTGGTATTGCTGGTAGCTGACCATTTTGCCAAATTTGCCGTCGGCGATGAGCTGGACGGCTTTGACGCCGAAGCGGACGCCGAGGACGCGGTCGAGCGAGGTGGGGGCGCCGCCGCGCTGGAGATGGCCGAGGGTGCATTCGCGGGATTCTTTGCCGGTGAGTTCCTGCACTTTGAGCGCGACGATCTCGCCGATGCCGCCGAGGCGGTCCTCGCCTTTGATGCCGGCCTTTTCCCTGGTGGTGAGCTCGCCGTCCTCGAGGTGCGCGCCTTCGGCGACGACGATGAGGGTGCTGTGATGGCCGTTCCTGTCGCGTTCCTTGACGACGCGCGCGACGTTTTTCATGGTGAAAGGGATCTCGGGAATGAGGATAATGTCGGCGCCGCCGGCGATTCCGCCGTAAAGGGCGATCCAGCCTGCGTGACGGCCCATGACTTCGAGGACAATGGCGCGTTTGTGGCTCTCGGCGGTGGTGTGCAGGCGGTCTAGGGCATCGACGACGGAGGCTACGGCAGACATGAAGCCGAAGGACATGGCGGTGGCCTGGAGGTCGTTGTCGATGGTCTTGGGAACGCCGATGATGGGTATGCCCTGGCGGTAGAGCTGCATGGCGGTGGTGAGTGAGCCGTCGCCACCGACGACGATGAGGGCGCCGACTTCGAGGTGGTGCAGGGTGGCCTTGGCTTTGTCGATGATGTCTTGGGGGACCTGAGAGACGCTGCCTTCGCCGACTTTGGCGACGAAGCTGCCTTTGGTGGTGGTGCCGAGGATGGTGCCGCCGAGCTTGACGATGCCGTGGGTGCGGGCGGGCGTGAGCATGGTGTAATCGCCAGGCGGGAGGAGGCCTTCAAAGCCGTCGCGAAAGCCGACGACGTCCCAGCCGAGCTGGGTGGCGGCGCCGACGACGCCGTGGATGACTGCATTGAGGCCGGGGCAGTCGCCGCCGCTGTTGAGGATGCCGATGCGCATGAGGTGGAGGGTGTTAGAAAGCGTTGAGCAACTGGCGTTTGTCGGTGATGGGGCGGCCGCGCTCCAGCCACTGATCGTAGGCCTGCCAGCCTTGCTGGAGCAGGGCGCGTCCTTCGCCAAAGGGATCAGCGGAGCCGAGCACGACGACGAACATGCGATGGCGGAAGACGACTGCCTGGCCGTCGGCCTGCTTGATCACGGTGGAGGGTTTCTCCGCTGTGAGCACGACGCAGCCGCCGGAGCGCGGAGTATTGCCCGTCTTCATGCCGTCGATGCGATCCACGCCGAGGAGCTGGTTCGTGTTGTTGAGCGTGACCTTTACGTTTCCTCCTGGGCGGTACACGGTGATGTCGCGCGAGCGTTGATTGGCATAAAAACGGAACGAGGAGCGCGACGACGCATACATGGCGACGCGCGCGATGTCGGCCGCGCACGAGTAGCCCATCGGCCTGCTGTTCTCAAAGCCGTGCGGGTTCATGAAGCGCGTGGTCTTCGCGCCTTCACGCTGGGCGAGCGCGTTCATCTGTTGCACAAACATTTGCAGCGCGTCGCCGCGCGCGCCTTTACGCTGGAGCAGATCACTGCCGACAAAATGACCCAGCGTGATGGCGGCCACGTTGTCGCTCGTCATCATCGTGGCGTAAATCAGATCGCGCACCGTGACCTGATCGCCCGGCTGGAGGCTGGGCGAGCCGACTCCGGCAATCTGCGGCGCGTAGGAGGGCACGGTGGCGAGCATTCCCACGCCCGCCTTTGAAGCCTCCGCCCAATCGAGCGCCACCATCGTGGTGACGATCTTGGCGATGCCACCCACAGCGCGCTTGGCGTTTCCAGCGCGCGCGACATGCACCTTTTGATTGTAAGCATCGACCACGATCACGGCGGACTGGCCTACGGCGAAGGTGGCGGCACTCATCCAGGCGGTGGC
>JANPIW010000421.1:0-13209 GCA_031425215.1 Verrucomicrobiaceae bacterium | reverse complement strand
TGATGCGCACGCCGCGTTTGTCGGCGAGCGCATCACCGGCTCCGCCATCGGCAACACCTACACGAACCCGCCTGGCGAGAAACGCGATGAACAGCTCGCCTACACGAATAAGTGGGTTGATTTCTGCGCCATCATGGGCGCGCCGCACATCCGTGTCTTCGCGGGCGCTGCGCCAAAAGGCATGAGCCTTGAGGACGGCGTGAAGAACTGCATCGAGACCTACCAGATGGCGCTCGACTACGCGGCCACGAAAAAAATCTACCTCGGCATCGAGAACCACGGCGGCATCGTCGCGGAGCCGGATCAATTGATCGCCATCATCAAAGCCGCGAAGAGCGACTACGCCGGCATCAACCTCGACTCCGGCAACTTCCACACCGAGGACCCGTACGCTGACCTCGCCAAGATCGCGCCGTACACAGTGAACGTGCAGCTCAAGGTGGACATCAAGCGCAAGGGCGCGGCCAAGGAGGAACCGAGCGACATCCCGCGCGTAATCAAGATTCTCCGCGATGTGAACTACTCCGGCTGGTTCACGCTGGAGTATGAACGGAATGATCCGTGGGGCGAGATGCCGAAGTTTGTGCGGATGCTCAAGCCGCTGCTCGGGTGAGTTGACGATGGTTGAAGTTGTTGACTGTGGTTGACGGTTGTTCTGAATCTCCCTCCACAGTCATTGCGCTCATCCACAGCCAACAGCCGTCAAGCCTTATGAGAAAGCAATTCCCCTTCGAGAAACAAGAGGTCTGGCAGGACGCACGGAAGCACGTGATCGGCGTTTATGAATGCTCGCGAACCTTCCCGAAGGAAGAACGCTATGCCCTGACAACACAACTGACGCGCGCAGCAGTGTCCGTCGAAAATAATCTGGGCGAGGGCTGCGGACGCTCCAGCTCCAAGGATCAGGCTCATTACTCCAGTCAGGCGCATGGATCGCTCATGGAAACAGCCTCTGATCTGATCATTGCAACCGACCTCAAGTTTGCTCCCGCCTCAGCAACCGATCCCCTGCTCGACCAACCCTACGACCTCGGTATTCGCATCCACAACCTCCGAGAATCCCAGCTCCGCCGCCACCAGGAGTCCTGACTCACCTCAACAACTGTCAACCACGTTAACAACCGTCAACCATGTCAACTCCCTCCCCCCGCCTCACCACCACCCAATGGCTCATCATCACCATCGCCAGCATTGGTTTTCTTTTCGACACCTACGAGCTGCTGATGACGCCGCTCGTTGCCGCGCCTGCGATTGCCGAGCTGCTTAATGTGCCGATGAACAACCCACTGGTGACTGACTGGGTGGGCAAGCTGCTTTGGATCGCCGCTCTCTGCGGTGGCGTGTTCGGTCTTCTCGGCGGATGGCTGGTGGACAAGTTTGGACGCAAGACAGTGATGGCCGGAAGCATCTTTTTGTATTCGCTTTCACCATTCTGCGCGGCATTTGCCACCTCGCTCCCGGTGTTCGTCTTCTTCCGCAGCACCACGTTCATTGGCGTGTGCGTCGAGTTCGTCGCGGCGATCACATGGCTCGCAGAGGTGTTTCAGGACAAAAAGCAGAGGGAGAAGTGGCTGGGCATCACGCAGGCGTTTGCATCGCTCGGTGGAGTGGCCGTCACGATGATGAGCGTGTGGATCAGCAGGCACGGTGCTGATCTTCCGCACTGGGGCCTGCCACTGGGTCTTGGCTCGAATGATCCGGCCTCGTGGCGTTACTTGCTGATGACCGGCCTTCTGCCCGCCATTCCCATCGCACTGCTTCTGCCCTTTGTGCCGGAGTCACAGGTTTGGAAAGACAGAAAAGCCGCCGGGACGCTCAAGCGTCCAAGCTTTGCGGGGCTGTTCGCGCCTGAGCTGCGTCGTGTGACGCTCGTGACCGCCGCGCTCTCGGCTTGTGCATACGGCATCGCGTTTGGCGCGCTGCAAGTGACGGTCGCACGTGTTGCGCCGGGTTTGCCGGAGCTGAAAGAGCAGGCGAAGCAACTCGCGCCGCTGCGCAAAGAAGGTGAGGCTCTGAACCTCGCGCTGAACGATGCCATCAAGTCGGGCGATGCCGCAAAGCAGGGCGAGCTGCGCGGCCAGATCAAAGCCAACTTCGTCAAGCAGAAGCCCATCAACGACGAGGTAAAGAAGATGAGCGACACCGTGCAGTTCCATCAGGAGATGGGCGGACTGGTCGGCCGCATCCTGCTGGCCGTGCTGCTCATCATCGGCATCAGCCGCGTGGCGCTGCTGAAAGTTTTCCAGGTGCCCGCGCTCATCGTACTTCCGGTCACCTACTTCATGTTCTTCCAGCAAGGCGGAACCATCTTCCTCTGGGCATACGCGGTCTGCGGCCTGCTCACCGTCGCGCAGTTCAGCTATTTCGGTGAGTACCTGCCGAAGGTGTTCCCGATGCACTTGCGCGGAACCGGCGGCAGCTTTGCGACAAACGTAGGCGGACGCATGGTCGGCACCAGCATGGCATTCGTGACCACCAGCCTCGTCGCTCCCATGCTCGCAGGGAGCGGCCCCATGCTGCCCATGCACGTCGCGAAAGCCGCTGGAATCGTGGCGACATCCATTGCCGTGATCGCCTTCATCATCGGCTTCCTGCTGCCCGAGCCAAAGAGTGAGGCGGAGTGATGCGAGTCAGCTCCACTCGATCTCGTGAGACAGCATCCTGTCGCTGTCGAAGCAAAACCTGCCGATGAAGCTCTCACCTCCCGTGAGCATGCGGTGCAGCCAGTGGATGTCATCGGCCCACATCTGCTCGAAGGGGATGGCGTCGATGCGCGTCCACAACGGCGCGGCCTCTTCTGTCTCGATTGCATCGCCTTCGTGCTTCGCCGCCTGGAACACCGCGACGTGCATCGCGAGGCCATCCAAAAATTGAAACCAAAGCTCCCCGCGCTTCACCGCATCAAGCGCGCGCACGCCCAGCTCCTCGATCGTCTCTCGCACCGCGCAGTCGTGCTCCGTCTCACCCGGATCAAGCTTGCCGCCAGGACCATTGATCTTGCCCATGCCAAACCCGCGCTTCTTGCGGATGAGCAGCACCTCGTCGCCACGCACGACGAACATGAGCGTGGCGCGGATCGCGGGCTGCCAGTAGGGCCAGTCAATGGACTCGATCATCTCTGCTGAAGAGGTTCCGCTCATAGTATGGAGAGCAGGTCGAAGTGTTTGTCGCATGCTTCGATCTCGTATTCGTAATGGCGTGCGCAGCAGAAAATGAGCAGATCGGATGCCGGGACAGTGACGCCCTTGTTCCTGGCCAGCAATGCAAGCTCGCATGCGTCTTCCCAAATCTCCGTGGTGACATCCAAATCTGGAGCGCGGTTCTCCATGTCCCGGAGCTTCTTCTTTTCCGCATCTCCCCTGACACCGCTCCACAACTCCAATCGAACCATGGGGCAGGTCAACGCCAGCTTGCCATCAATGAGCTGATTCACACGATCACGCACTTTCTCATTGCCTTGCGCCCTGGACCACTCGACCCACGATGAAGTGTCCACCAAGACCCGGTCACTCATGACTCTCCAAGCCTTCGATTTCGTCGTTGGTCATGATGGAACCCTCTGGAAACGTGCCGGCATATTTCAGCAAGTCCCGCATGTCAGGCCGTGGCTCGAGCGGCAGCCCCAGTCGGATGCGTTTCTTCTCGGGCGCGGTCAGCAAATCCTCATCACGGAGAATCTTCTTGCCGGTCTTGAGGGCAGGAATGCGTATGGGGGTGACAGTGTTCATGGCGGGAGAATACGCTCCTCTATCGAAACGGTCAAAGCGTTGCTCACTCCGCCACCTCCTCCACGCTCGGACAGGTGCAGACGAGGTGGCGGTCACCAAACACGTTGTCGATGCGGCTCACGGGCGGCCAATATTTGTCGGCCTTCACCCACGGCAGCGGGAAGGCTGCTGTGTTGCGTGAGTAGGGGCGCGTCCATTCGTCGGAGAGCACGGTCTCGGCAGTGTGCGGCGCGTGTTTGAGCGGGTTGTTGTCGGCGGGCAGTGCGCCGCTCTCGACCTGCTCGATCTCATTGAAGATACACTGCATCGCCTCGCAAAAGCGATCCAGCTCGGCTTTGCTCTCGCACTCCGTCGGCTCGATCATGAGTGTGCCGGCGACGGGCCAGCTCATGGTGGGGGCGTGATAGCCGAAGTCCATGAGGCGCTTCGCCACGTCCTCAACGGTGACTTTTCTGAAGTGGCGGAAGTCGAGGATGCACTCGTGTGCGACAAGACCGTTGCTGCCTTTGTAGAGCGTGGGGAAAATGGGCGCGAGCTTTTTGGCGACGTAGTTCGCATTCAGGATCGCGAACTTCGTCGCGTCAGTGAGCTGGCGGCCCATCATCGCGATGTACATCCACGAGATCGTGCAAATGCTCGCGCTGCCCCAAGGCGCGGAGCACACGGCGCCTTCTTTTGATTCGAGCGCGAAGTGTCCTGGCAGGAACGACTTCAAGTGTGCCGCGACTCCGATGGGGCCGACGCCAGGACCGCCGCCGCCGTGCGGGATGCAAAAGGTTTTGTGCAGATTCAGATGGCAGACGTCCGCGCCGATCTTGCCGGGCGAGGTGAGGCCGACCTGCGCGTTCATGTTCGCGCCGTCCATGTACACCTGTCCGCCATGCTGATGCACGAGCGCGCAAATCTCGGCGATGCTTTCCTCGAACACACCGTGCGTGCTCGGATATGTCACCATGAGGCAGGAGAGTTTGCTCGCGTGCTCGGCGAGTTTCGCGCGCAGGCTGTCGAGTGAGATGTTGCCCTGGTCGTCGCACGCGATGGCGACGACCTTCATGCCACACATCGCCGCGCTGGCCGGATTCGTGCCGTGCGCGGACGTTGGAATGAGACAAACATCGCGATGATCGTTACCGCGCGACTGATGGTAGCGGTGGATGGCGAGGAGGCCCGCGTACTCGCCCTGCGATCCCGCGTTCGGCTGGAGAGAAACGGCGGCAAAGCCGGTGCAGGTGGCGAGCCAGTTTTCCAATTCTGCAAACATCGCGCGATAGCCCGCGGTCTGGTCGCGCGGAGCAAACGGATGCAAACTGCCGACCTCCGGCCAGGTGAGTGGCATCATCTCGGCGGCTGCGTTGAGCTTCATCGTGCAGGAGCCGAGCGGGATCATAGATCGGTTCAATGCGATGTCTTTTGATTCGAGGCGATGCAGGTAACGCATCATCTCGGTCTCGCTGTGGTAGCTGTTGAAGACGGGGTGGGTGAGGAAGGGCGATGAGTGACGGGCGAATGAGGAATCTGAGCTTTTAGATTTGGAATTTTGGATATCCGACTTGGAGATGCCGAACGCTGCGAGGATTGCGATGAGTTCGTTGGGAGTCACTCGCTCGTCGAGCGAGATGCCGATGCGTTTGTCGTCGATGCGGCGGAGGTTGATGCCGGAGGCTGCGGCGCGGCTGAGGACATCATCTGCGTTTTCTGTCGTGACGGCGATGGTGTCAAAGTATGAATCGGTGGCGATGGCGAACCCGGCAGCTTTGAGCCCATCTGCGAGGACTGTGGTCGCGGATCGTACTCTGCACGCGATGTCAATGAGGCCCACGGGCCCGTGATACACCGCATACATTGAGGCCATCACGGCAAGCAAGACCTGCGCGGTGCAGATGTTGCTGGTGGCTTTCTCGCGGCGGATATGTTGCTCGCGCGTTTGCAGAGAGAGGCGGTAGCCGGGTTTGCCAGTGGCGTCTTGGGAGATGCCGATGAGGCGGCCGGGGAGGCGGCGTTTGAGCGCGTCCTTCACGGCCATGAAGGCTGCGTGCGGGCCGCCGAAGCCGAGAGGCACACCGAAACGCTGGCTGTTGCCCACGCAGATGTCAGCTCCGAATTCGCCGGGAGGTTTGATGAGTGTGAGCGCGAGGATGTCCGCAGCGACGACGAACAGCGCGCCTGCCGCGTGAGTTTTCTCGGCGAGCGCGCTGAAGTCTCGGATGACGCCGAGCGTGTCGGGATACTGCACAAGCACGGCGGCTATGTCTTTGGCTCCGCTGTCGCTCCATGCGAGCACGTCGATGACATCCACTTCGATGCCGATGGCGGCCATGCGAGTGCGGACGACGTCGATGTTCTGCGGGTGACATTGATCAGAGACGATCACGCGCTTTGCTTTGCCATGCTGCGCGACGGCGAGCGCGAGGGCCTCGGCGCAGGCGGTGGCTTCATCGAGCATTGAGGCGTTCGCCACATCGAGCGCGGTGAGATCGCAGATCATCGTTTGGAAATTCAGCAACGCTTCCAGGCGGCCTTGAGAAATCTCGGCCTGATACGGCGTGTAGGCTGTGTACCAGCCGGGGTTCTCGAGGATGTTCCGCTGGATGACGGGCGGCGTGAAGGTATCGGCATAGCCCATGCCGATGAAGGAGCGCAGCACTTGATTGGCACCCATGCGCTTGCGCATCACGGCGAGGGCGTCTTCTTCTGAGAGCGCGTCGTTGAGATCGAGCGGCACCCGATCTCGAATGGACTCGGGGACGATCTGGTCGATCAACTCATCGAGCGAGCCGCAGCCGAGATCGGCGAGCATGGCTTTTGTTTCAGCAGGAGAAGGACCAATGTGGCGTGAGGCAAATGGGGCGGGCATGGGGGAATGGAAAGTGGTGCAAGCCGCTGGCTTGCACGAAAAAGGGGCGAGTGCAAGCCAGCGGCTTGCACCAATTTATCCGATGTGCGCGGTGTAAGCTTCCGGCGTCATCAGCGCGTCGAAGTCAGCGGGGTTCGTCGGTTTGATCTCGTAGATCCAGCCGGCGAAATAGGGATCGGTGTTGATGAGGCTGGGATCATTGGTGAGCGCGTCGTTCACGGCGGTGATCTCGCCCGAAACAGGGGCGTAGATGTCGCTGGCGGCTTTGACGCTCTCGATCACGCAGACCTGATCGCCCGCGCTGACGCGTGCGCCGACTTTGGGGAGATCGACAAAGACTACGTCGGTCAGTTCGTGCTGGGCGTGATCGGAGATGCCGACTTTCGTGGGGCTGTCAGTGGGATTGATCCACTCGTGTGAATCGCGGTAGCGGAGGTTTCCTGGGATGTTGCTCATGGTGAATCAGGCGTTTGTTGTTCGATAGAAAGGCTTTTTGCACGTCTCGGCGGGGAAGTGTTTGCCGCGTATCTCGATCTCGATTTGTATGCCGGGTTTGCTTGCTTCAAGTGGCAGGTAAGCCATGCCGATCCCCTGCCCTAGCGATGGCGACATGGTGCCGCTGGCGATCTCGGCGACTTGAGCGCCTTGATAAAAGACGGCATAATGTGGTCGCGGTGGTGGCGCGGCGGCGGTCATGCGAAAGGCGGTGAGCTTGTCTGGCAGGCCGTCGGCTTTTTGTTTCACGAGTGCGTCGCGGCCGATGAAGTCGCCTTTGTCGAGATCGACGAAAAACGCGAGACCGGCCTGCAACGGCGAGCGCTGCGGGGAGAGGTCATTTCCATTGAGCGGATAGCCCATTTCGAGCCGCAGTGTGTCGCGCGCGCCGAGGCCGCAGACCATGCCGCCATGTGCTTTCACAGCATCGGCGATTTTACGAAACCACTCTTCCGCGCAGCTCGCGGGCATGAACAACTCAAAACCTTCCTCGCCGGTGTAGCCGGTGCCGCAGAGCCAGAGGATGCCTTCGCTCGTGCCTGCGACCTGGATGGTGTTGCGCTCGGGGAAGACCGCGCCGCCTTCGGAAAAAACATCTTTGAACACCGCGCGGCTCAGCGGCCCTTGCAGCGCGAGGCCGCCGGTGAGAGCGCTCGCATCGGCCATCTGCACATCGTCGTCATCGGTGAGCAGCTTTTGTAAATGATCCCAGTCTTCGCGAATCATCGAGGCGTTCACCACGAGGAAAAACTCACGCTCGCTGGTGCGGTATGCGATCAAATCATCGATCACACCGCCGCCCGCGTTGAGCATGATCGTGTACTGGCCTTCGCCGGGCGCGAGCTTGGCGACGTTGTTCGTCAGCGCACGATTGAGGAAAGCCTCCGCGCCGTGACCGCTGACGAGGAACTGGCCCATGTGCGAGATGTCGAAAAGGCCGACGCGCTCGCGCACGGCTTTGTGCTCATCGACGATGCCTTTGTACTGCACCGGCATCTCCCAGCCTGCAAAGGGCACCATGCGCGCTCCGAGTTCGAGATGGACGGCGTGAAGAGGCGAGCGCTGGAGATTTTCGGGGTCGGACACGGCGCGCATGTTGGGGCGGAGGAATGGGTTGTCAAACTTCCAGGCTCCGCTCGCAGAAAGGCGAGACGTTCAATCGGTTTTCGGGCGCCCTTATGGCCGCCATGCCTTGCTCCAGAGCACATACGTCTCGTGCATCGCGCGCTGCTCGAGCGGCGTCCACTCCAGGGTGCGTTCGTGCAGAGTCTTGTTCTCGCCCAGACGCGGATCGCGTTTCACCGCGAGATCATAATGCTCCAGCGCGCGGGCGGTTTCCCCAGTGCCCCAGTAGCCGAGCACGAGCGAGTAGTGATCGTAATGAGCCTGATGATTGCTGAGTTTCGCCGCCGTCTCAAACTCACGCACCGCATCCGCGTAGTCGCCCATGTTGAAATAAGCCCATCCAGCGCGATTGCGCATGGGTGCCTTGTCGCTCAGCGCGACTGCCTTCTGCAGGTCGGCTCGCGCCTCCTCCTTGCGGCCCAAGAGCGCCAGGGTGTAGCCGCGATTCGATCTCGCCTTCGCATCTTCAGGATTGGCCTTGATCTGCTGGTTCAGGATTTCCAGCTTCGGCGTGGTCTGGACCGGTGATGGCGCCGACTTGTCAGCAGCACCGGACATGGACGCGATGAGGGCAAAACAAACGGACGCAAAACGCGGATGAATCATGGTGGGTAATGGGTTGATGGACTTGAGAATTGTCCACTGTAAACCACTTCGCCGAGATGAGTCTGACTCACCATGAGTTTATCAGCTTTTTATTTCCTTCCGTTCTTGCGGCGGCGACCCAAAATGAGCGCAGCCAGAGCGAAGGCCACTAGGCTTGTGCGTCCGGGTTCAGGAACGACGACCACGATTCCGCTGCTGGAGAACAATGAGACATCGTAAATGAGGTCGGGACTTAAAGCGGGGAGATCAAAGTCGCCGATCAGCCCACCCGACCGGCGGCCCGTGCCGCTGTCGCCCAGATTGTAAGTGCCAGCCAGACTACCCCAATCCAGAAGATCAAAGACATCACCCATCATGGGGACAAAGCCGTTGTATGAAGAGTAGATGAAGGTGCTTCCTGTGTTCCAAGTCAGGGTGCCGGTCACATTGACCGAGTCATGCAATGGCACGCCTTCGACATCTGTCGTTGGCGCGGCATTCCACGCGGGGGCTTGTGCGGCGAGGTAGCTGTTGAACGTTCCTCCTGAGAGGGCCGTCAAAATGCCCGCAGCATCATTCAGCGTCGGCTTTTCAATTTGCAGCAGCGCATTGCTCCCGGTGGTCATGGTGAGCGACCCGGTGAACGCGAGGCTGCCGAGCAAGTCCCCCGTCGTCGCGTTTGCCGCAGTATCGCTGCTTTGACCGGGGCGCAGGGACGCCTCACCGACGACCGCGCCAATGCTGACATTGGTCATGGTGAGATTGCCAGCAATGGTGCCGCTTCCTGCCACCACGCCGTCATAGCTGTAACTCGCTGCCGCGGTGCGGCCCGTGTCGAATGTGGCGCCGGGGTTCACTTCCAGTGCGCGCGCGTCGTTGATGGAGCCGGTAGTCCCCAGCCCGATGACGCCCGCGTTGACTTGCACACTTCCAGTCAGCGTGTTCGCAGCCAGCAATGAAGTGGCTCCTGTTCCCGCGCCGGTTTTTATCACGTCACCACCGCCGCTGATAACGCTGCGCAATGACCATGCGGTGGCGTTGGTGCGCTCCATATCCAAAATCGCGCCACTCGCGATGCTGATGCCGCCATTGGTGCCTGTGGCCGCATCACCGAAGCTGGTGGTGTCCCTCATTCGCAAGGTGCCTTCGGTAATGGTCGTCTGGCCACCGGGAATCGTGGCGCTGAGCGCGTCGCCATAGGTGATGCCCGTGCCTGCCAGAGTTTGAGTGCCTGCGCCGCCCTTGGTGAAATTGAGCCTGCCATCATTCGTGCCGCCTGCGCGCGCACGCATGGTGCCGTTGAAATAATTGTCACCCGTGTTGTTCACCGTCAGCGTGCTGGAAAGCGACGCGGCACCGGTGCCCCCCTCGACATCGACGACTTCGATGATGCCGTTGGCAGATGTGTCCTGGATGCCCGAGACGGTTTCGTCGAAGCCCATCAGCTTGAGGATGGCGCTCTTGTTCGCAGCGCCGTTGAAGGTCACGATCGCGGTATCTACAATCTGGTCGCTCCGTCCCAGTTGCACCACGGCTGTTCCAATGGCTGCGGGTAAAACATAAGCGCCGATTTGCAAGTTCCCGCCGATGGCGTTTCCGCCGCTGTTGTTGAGCACGAGCTGGGCGATGGCCGGTGTTGCCGTGCCACTGCCTGTCTGCTCCACAACGAAGGTGCCTGTGTGCGTGGTCGCGGTCGTGGCCGCAAGTGTGAGCGTGCCCGCTCCAGCCTTCACGAATTCTCCAGCGCCGCTGATGTTCCCTGCGGCGAAGGTTGTGTTGACTCCATTGGTGTCCAGTCTTCCCCATCCGCCGTTGTTTCCTCCCACGCCATCGGTTGTTCCGAGGACGACGATCGAGCGGGTGCTAAGATCATCCGTGTAGCCCGTGGCGAGCCGCAGTGTGCCGCCGCCAAATGTCAAAGCTCCCGCATCTCCGCCGATGTTGTCATTGTCAGCGATTACCAAGACACCCTCATTGAGCGTGACATCGGTAATCGCGGTGTTCACACCTGAAAGAATGAGAGTGCCGAGGCCTGACTTCGAGAGCTTTGCCGCGCTCGTGAGCGGAGAAGAAATGGTCACGCCCGCAGCAGACAGGTTGTTTTGGAAGATCACATACTCCGCGGCCGCGCCGGTGGTGGTGATGCCTCCGTCAAATCCACCCAACGTCATTCCTTGCGCCACTCCGCCTCCAGCGTATCCCGCGATCGTGGTGGTTGGCAGGGAATTGCCGCTCGCCGTGTCCAGAGCGGTAAAAAGAATGGTGCCACTGGTCACATTGAGCGTCGCACCTGCTCCTGCGCCGGTCACATTGCGCGCAGTCGTGATGTCAGCATTGTCTAGCACGAGAGCGTTCACAGTCACCGCGCCGATGCCGGTCAGATCGGTGGTCGTGAGCGATTCGCGCACGTTGCTGGTGCCGAGACCATTCGCCGTCGCCAGGGTGGCGTATTCGTTGGTGAAATTCAAAGCGCGAAATCCATCGCCGCTGACATAAGTGGCGAGCGAGTTGCCGAGCTGCAGATTGGCCTGCACCAGGGCTGTGCCAAAGGTGGCGGTCAATCCGGCTGCGCCGAGGTTTTGCGCGATGGCCCACGGCACGATGCTGATCGTGGTGGTGCCCGCGGCACCTGCGCCACCGACGAGGTTTGCCGCCATGAAAGCTGTCTGATTCGCCGCCGTCCCGATGCGAACTTCCGCGCGCTGGCCGGTATTGCTGCCGAGATTTGTTCCACGCACGCTCAGCGTGGTTCCCGCTGATCGGGTGACGTTGTTCATGATTAACTCGCTCAAGCTCGCCGTGCCCCCGGTTGCTTCATTGGTCATGTAACTCGCGCCACTCCCCAGCACCACATTTCCCACCGTCTCATTTCTCGTGCCATTTTGATCATTACGCATCGCCAGACCGCGAAACGCGGTTTGGGTGCCGAAGGCTCCGTTTGCGCCGTTCAGGGTGATGATCGCAGTGTCGCCAATTCTTCCTGCTCCAGGTGAAGCTGTGGACGAGCCATTGTTGTCGATGAGCAGATCAGCTCCTTTGTTAATGGTGAAGGCGGTGGCGTTTGGCAGCGTGCTGATGCCGTTGCCGCTCAATTGAAACAGTCCCCCATTCACCACTGCCGTTCCGGTGAATCCCGTGTTGTTGCTGTTCAGGGTCAAATTCGCCTGCACACCAGCGGGGCCGAGATTTTGTTTCACAATTGCTCCGCTTCCCGTGAAAAAGCCGGCGAAGGTTTGGCTGGTGCTCTGATTCACAGTCAGGGTGTTTGTTCCGAAATCCACCGTGCCACCGTCTGTTCCTCCGCCAGACAGGTTTCCGATTGTTTCGTTCGACAGCAACTTCAGGGTGGCGCCCGGAATGTTTTTCAGAGCGACTGCGGAGTTGTCGCTGATCGCGAACCCGCCGCTAACTGCCAGGATGCCTTCATTGATTCTGATGGTGCCGCTGCCAGCGAATGGAGCCGCGCGATCACCGGTGTAATTCACGCCGCTGAGAATCAGCGTGCCAACGCCCGATTTGGTGATGTCCAAAAACCCGCCCGTATTGGTGTCTGTTCTGCGGATCGTGGAGGAAATGTTGAAATCCGTGGCGCTGTTCTGCGTGACGATGAGTTCGTAATTCTTCGTGGAGGGCACTGTCAGAGAACCGCCACTGATGCCTGACGAGGTGCTGGTGGGTGTCACAAGCAAACCGCCAATCACGATGTTCAGAGTGTCCTCGACCACCAAAGGCGCGCTGCCTGCAAAACGCAGGCTGTTCACATTCATGTAATCGCTGGTGCCGATGAAGGCTGTGCCATCGCTTACATTTCTCTCAACAAGCGTGGGCGCCCAGTCGCGAACCTCCGGGCGAATGATCGCAGGTGAGTCCATGGCATCGATCCGCCCGCCAGTGACCGTCGCAAAATAATCACCCGTCGGCGTCCTGACAGTGGCGAAGCCTCCAAGTATCCCGGTCGTGTTCGTGGAGGTGGTCAGCACCACGGCATCGTCGGAGGGCAAATTGAAAGTGATTGTGTTGCCAGTGTTATTGGCGCGCGTGATGGCACCCGCATCGAAGGTGGCGGTCTGTCCGGCTCCCGGCATGATGGCGAGGGTGGCGTGCCCCTGACCCGATAGCGTGAGGGCGCTGACCGATTGCGTGGTGGGAGCGGATGCGTTGCCAATGATGTTCAAGGTGCCGGCTTGAAAAGTGAGCGCACCGACTGCGGCATTCAGTTTGTTCGTGTTCTCGATGGTGTAATCCAGATTGAGCGTCCCTCCCGTGATGGTCGTCCCTCCAGCGCCCGCAGTGATGGTGCTGGTAATCGTGACGGTTCCTGCCGTCTGCTTTGTCATGGTGCCAGTCCCCATGATGACATCCCCTGAGAGCGTGCCTGCGCGCAGATCGAGCGAATTCGCGGAGATGCTCCCCGTGCCGCTC
>JANPIW010000420.1:0-3668 GCA_031425215.1 Verrucomicrobiaceae bacterium | reverse complement strand
CCTCACCGCCGGTCTCACGCTTCAGGAGGCGCGCGGCGGCCTCACGCCCACCGCCTACACCGGCGTGATGAGCGGCGCGGGCAGTTTCTCTCTCGGCATCGCAGCGAGCCAGCAATTGGGCTTTGGCGCCATGGGTTTCTCCACAGCGCAGACCTACACTGGAGGCACCAACATCAACACCGGGTCCACTCTCACGCTCGACTTCAATGCCTGCGGTGCCGCTGACATCCTGCCCAATTCCGGCGCGCTCGCGCTCAACAGCGGCAACATCCGCGTGATCAGCAGTGCGGCTGTGCCCACACTCAAAGACGCCGTTGCCAGCACCAATCTCAACGCTGGCGCTTCCACGATCACCACCTTCTCCAGCCTGCCTGCCGAGACCGCGCTCAATCAAGCCAACGGCAAGGGCTTCCTGAATCTCGCCGCCATCACCCGCGCTGTCGGCGGCACCCTCGCCGTCCACAATGGCGGTGCCGCCACTTCCAACGTTAACACCATCGGCATCCTCGGCGGCTGGGCCGTCACTGGCGTGGACGGTTTCATGACCGACTGGGCTGTCGCCAACGGTGCCGCCAGCGCCATCACCGCGCTTGCTCCTGGCTCATACACCCCTGGCATCGGCACCCACTCCGACATCGTCGCCACCGTGGCTGGCGGGGCCACGAACGATGTGCGCTTCAACACACCGGGCAATTTCGACATCACCGGCACCATTGCCATCGGCTCCGGCGGCGTCCTCGTCACCCGCAACGTGGGTGCCAACACATCATCCATCTCCGCCACACTCAGCTCCGGCGCGGCCAATGAGTTGATCCTCCAGCAGTTCAATCCCCTCGGCAACCTCGTCCTGGGCAACATCGGCGGCACCAACACCATCATCACCAAGGCCGGCGAGGGTCGCGCGATTCTCACCGGCACCATCACCAGCACCGGCGCCACGAACATCGGCGCGGGCGTGCTCCAGCTCGGAAACGGCGGCTCCACGGGCATGGTCGGCACGGGTGCGATCCTCAACAACGGCGTGCTCGCCGTGAACCGCGACAACGTGCAGGGCATCAATAGCATCATCAGTGGCAGCGGGAATGTGGACCAGTTCGGCAGCGGCACCACCACGCTGTCCGGCATCAACACCTACAGTGGCCGCACCACGGTGCGTGGCGGCACGCTCACCATTAACAATGCCGCATCCCTCGGTGCCGGCGCTACCATTCAAAACCGCAGCGCCAACCTCACCTCCGTGAGCACCGGTGGCATTCTCAACATCAGCGTCGGCATCACGCTGGCCGAGGTGCTCAATCTTGATGGCGGCACCGTGAACCTCAGCAGCGCCGCCGCCACCACGCTCGCATCCCTCGTCTTCCTCACCGCTGACAGCGCCATCACGCTCGGCAGCGCCCTCGGCGTCGCCCACCTCATCACCGGCCAGATCATCGGCCTGCCCGGCGCGGATCTCACCGTCAGCGGCACCGCGCCTGACGGCAGCATCGTCACCTTTGCCAGTGCGGCCAACACGCTCAACGGCATCCTGAACATCGGCACCAACGGCCGCCTGCAAGTCGGCAACAATTCCGCCACTGGCGGCACCCTCGGCGGGCGCGGCAACGTCGTGAACAATGGCAGCCTCATGATCAACTCCGCCGATGCCATCATGGTGCTCGGCAACACCATCTCCGGCACAGGCTCGCTCAACATTGTCCGCAACAACGTCTATGTCACCGCCGACAACACCTTCAGCGGCGGCACCGTCATCGGCTCCACCGCGCAGAACGCGAACGTGCGCGTCGGCAATGACAGCTACTCCGGCAGCCTCGGCACCGGGCCGGTCACCGTGCAGGCATCCGGCACCACCTCCGAGTTGCGTTACAATCTCAATCACGATGCAACCGTCGCCAACACCTTGAATCTCAATCCGGTCGGCGCAGCGGGCATTGCCAATGTGATCAGCACCGGCACGGGCACCCTCACCCTCAGCGGCATCATCAATGGCGGCCCCAGCACCGCGAAGGGCACCCTCACCGCCAGCGCGGGCAGCGTGCTCGCGTTCAGCGGTGTGCTCAACAATCCCGTGGGCAGCGAGGTGAACATCGTCAATAACAGCATCGTCAAGCTCACCGGCTCGAACAACAACACCTACAACGGCATTCTCTCAGGCAACAATGTGTGGGTCTTCGACAACGGCGGCACCACCACCCTCAACGGCGTGAACACCTTCGACACGGGCAACACCTACTTCAAGCGCGGCACCACCGTCATCAACAACGCGCCGCTCCCAGCCAACCCCTTGACCGGCACAGGTCTGGCGGACAACAACGATCAGCATGTGCTGCGCGGCGCGACGTTGCAGTTCAATTTTAATGAAACCATCGGCAACCTATTCGTGGAACGCGGCGGCACGGTGAATGTGGCCACCACTCGCACGCTGGTGATCGACGACGGTGCTGCCACTCCTATCAACCACGCGATCTATGGAAACATCACAGGCGGTGGAGCGGTCAATTTTTCCGCCGTTGGTGGCGCTGCATGGTACGCGCTGCATGGCACGAGTGATTTCACGGGCCGCGCCATCATCGGCAGCAATTCGCAGGTCAGCACGGTGAACGTCACCAGCTTGGCCAATGCCGGGCAGCCCAGCTCCCTCGGAGCTGGCTCCGTCATCCAGCTTGGCATTCCTTATTTCAACCAGGAAGCCCGTCTCGAATACATCGGCGATGGCGACGCGACGAACCGCACCATCGAGCTGGGCGGCGGCATCATCACGGCTCTTGCGCGCACGACTGGAATCGCGACCACCGCATCAACCACGCTCACCGTGAACGACGCCTCTTCGCTGGCCATTGGCATGGTGATCACGGGCACTGGCATCCCGGCAAATACCACCATCACCGGGATCAGTGGCAACACCCTCACCCTCAGCGCAAACGCCACTGTCGCCGCTACGGCAAACGTCAATTTCTTCGCTGCGAACAAAGTCTCAGGCGCCGCCCCCACCGTGGGCACAACGGTTCTTCCCCTCGTCGATGTCACGGGCCTCACTGTCGGCATGTTCGTGCAGGGCACGGGCATCGTGTCGAACTCCAAGATCGTCTCGATCAATGTGGGCACGAATGAGATCACGCTGGACAATCCCGCCTCCGTCGCGGCCGCCGCCACGGTCAGCTTTTACTCCCTCTTCACCGTTGGTGCCGCGACCACGAATCGCATCGCCGCCAACGGCACGGGCCCGCTCGTTCTCAATGGCGACATCGTCAACGCCAACGAAGGAAACAAAGTTTTGCTCCTGCACGGCCAGAACAACCAGGCCAACACGATCAATGGCATGATCAACGAAGGAGTCGGGGTGATCGGCCTGACCGTGAATCCCAACACGGGCAACAACGACATGTACGGCTTCGGCAACTGGGTGCTGACCAATGCGGGGAACAATTTTAGCGGGGATGTGACTGTGAGTGTCGGCACGCTGGAGCTGAATGGAAACCTCAAAACGGGAATCGAGACAACCAGCGTGTTGGGGGACCTGAGCGTCACGCGCGTCATAAATCTCGGCACCAACGGCTTCGATGGCCGCCGTTACGACATCTTTGGTGGTGGCGACAATCTAGGTGGCGCGGGCGGGGTTGGCTCAATGGGCACGATTGTTTTTAATGACCCGAACCCCGGCACCGCCACGT
>JANPIW010000419.1:0-1710 GCA_031425215.1 Verrucomicrobiaceae bacterium | reverse complement strand
CGGCATGATGGGCACCAGCTACGTCGGCGGCACACAACACGCGATGGCGATGGCGGATGCACCGGGCCTCGCGACCGTGATCCCCGTCGATGCCGTTTCAAACATGGGCCGCCAGTCGATGCGCAACGGTGGCGCGTTTGAGATGCGCTTCTGGAACTGGATCATGCTCAACGCCGGACGCGGCAGCAACGCGAGCCAGGACGCGGGCACCGCCGCGGTGCTCAAGGAAATGGCGGACAACCGGCTGCAATACCTCCCACTTCTCCCGCTGCGTCGCGGCACCACGCCGCTGAAGCTCGCGCCGGAATACGAGGTGTGGCTCGTGGAGGCGATGCGTCACGGCGCGAACGATGAGTTCTGGGCGCAGAACAACATCATCGATCACACCTCTTCATTTAAAGACATCCCGGTTTACCTCGTCGGCGGCTGGTATGACTCGTGGGCAGGAAACACGACGGCGAATTTCACCGCGCTGACGAAGACGCTGAAGAGCGATGTGTTCCTCATCATGGGCCCGTGGATTCACGGCCAGCAGTCAAAGAGCGCGCACGGCCAGGCCGATTTCGGACCGGACGCCGCGATCCCTGACGAGTTGGCGTGGCGGCTCGAGTGGTTCGATCACTGGCTCAAAGGAAAAGAAAACTCGGTCGGCAAAGCAGCTCCATTCGCCACCAAAGTGCGTCTCTTCACCATGGGCGGCGGCGACGGGCACAAGACGGAGCAAGGCATGCTTTATCACGGCGGCGCATGGCGTGATGAAAACGAATGGCCGCTCAAGCGCTCACAGAACACGAGCTACTACTTCGGCAAAGATGGCGCGCTCACTACGAACAAGCCCACCGAGAAAACCAGCAGCACCAGCTTCACTTTCGATCCCCGCAATCCCGTGCCCACCATCGGCGGCAATATTTCCAGCGGCGACGGCATCATGCTGCAAGGCGCGTGGGACCAGCGCGGCGGCACGCATGTGTGGAACTGGCAGAATCCCCTGCCCCTCTCGGCGCGCAATGATGTGCTCGTATTCCAAACCGAGCCTCTCGCCGCCAACACCGAGATTACTGGCGAGATCGAGGCCCGACTTTGGATCACGTCATCAGCCAAGGACACTGATTTCACCGCCAAGCTTGTCGATGTTCATCCCGCCAGCACCGACTGGCCCGGCGGCTTTGATTTGAAAATCACCGAAGGCATCGCAAGAGCACGCTTCCGTGACAGCGACAAAGTGGAGAAGCTGCTCACTCCGGGCATGCCCACCCTCATCACCGTGCGCATCTACCCGACCTCGAACGTCTTCAAAAAAGGCCACCGCATCCGCGTCGAGATTTCGAGCAGCAACTTTCCCCGCTTCGACGTGAACTCCAACACCGGCGAGCCACTCGGCGACAACCGCCGCGTCGAAACCGCCGTGAACACCGTGCTGCACGATGCGGAACATCCGTCGCTCATCATGCTGCCTATTGCACGGTGAAGCGCCTCACGCCCTGAATCCGCGCAGCCGCAAACTGTTCACGATGACTGACACGCTGCTCAGCGACATCGCGGCGCTGGCGAGCATCGGATCGAGCAGGATGCCGAACATGGGATACAGCGCGCCGGCTGCGATGGGGATGCCCAGGCCGTTGTAGAGAAAGGCAAACCAAAGATTCTGCCGGATGGTCTTCATTGTCGCGCGACTCAACGCAATCGCTTGATGGATGCCGCGCAAGTCGC
>JANPIW010000418.1:0-3276 GCA_031425215.1 Verrucomicrobiaceae bacterium | reverse complement strand
GGTGAGCGGCGGCTCGTTGTCATCAATGGTGACGAGCACATACGGTGTGCTGCTGACATTGTACACGGGATCAGAGCTGGCGATGTTGTGCGCGATGGTGGCGGTGCCGCGCGTCTCGGCTGTGGCATCGTTGGTGGTGCTGACGGTGATGGTGATGGCGGTGTTCCAGTTGTTCTCGTCAAAAACAAATGGGCCCGCTGGTGCGACTTGGATGCCGGTGGTGGATGGCACGAGGGAGACGGTGGCGGTGGTGCCTGCGGCGGGGCGGCGGCCAAGCGCGAGGGTGTAGGTGTCATTGGTGCCGTCTTCATTCACGAGCGTGCTGCCGCCGCTCTCGGTGATGACGATGCGCGCGTCGTCGTT
Organism: Verrucomicrobiaceae bacterium; assembly: GCA_031425215.1. Taxonomy (GTDB): domain Bacteria; phylum Verrucomicrobiota; class Verrucomicrobiia; order Verrucomicrobiales; family Verrucomicrobiaceae; genus JANPIW01. The sequence goes on along the minus strand of JANPIW010000418.1, from coordinate 2,913 downwards.
GTCGATGATGGTGACGGGGAGGTTGTTGCCACCCGTGACCTGATTGTAAGTGCCAGCTGAAGTGGAATAAGCAGCGATGCCGACGGTGTGGAGGCCCTCACTGATGTAATCATCCAAGGCGCTGACGGTCACAGTTTGATCGGAACTCCAGAGATTGGTGACACCACTCGGCTCGAAGATAAGTGTGGCAGGTGTGCATTTCAGGCCGTTGCCACCGAGGGTGACGCTCACGGTCGCGGTCGGCGCGCCGCGGAGGCGCACGGTGATGGTGTCGGTGAGCGGGCCGCCTTCCATGACGCGGGTCTCGGCGCCGCTGTGGGCGACGATGATGCTGTTGTCATCGTCGATGATATTGGAGACGATCTGCTGGACGGAGAGCGTGGTGGGGTAGTCGCTGGTGCCGGCATCAATGGTATGGGTGATGGTGCCGGTGTGGTAGTTTTCGTTGGTGGTGTCGTTGTTGCCGCGCACGACAACGGTCTGCGGGGTGGCCCAGTTTGAGGTGGTGAAGGTGCGAGTGGTGTTGGTGGTGACGAAGGTGGTTCCGCTGCTGTTGATACCGAGCTGGCCGTTGGAGGTGAGCCTGACCACGACACTGCCCCCCGTCGGCTGTTTTGTGAGCTGGATGGTGTAGGTGTCGATGCCGGCCTGGCCTGCGGTGTTGTTGCCGGTCTCGGCCACATCCGTGGTGCCGCCGCTCTGGACGATGAGGACGCCGATGGCGTTGTCGTTGTCCACCACGCTCACGAGCTGGGTGGGGGTGACGATGCCATTGTAGTTCGCGCCGGTGCTGGTGGTGGTGAAGGAGATGGATTCATTGCCCGTGCCGGTGCTTTCGACGTCTCCGTCGTCAACAGCAGTGACTGTGACCAACTGGGGCACATTCCAGGTCGCGCCGGTGAAATTGAGCGCGCTGGTTGAAAGTGTGGCCTCACCATTGGCGGCGGCGAGGGTGACATCGACCGTGGTGCCGGTCGAAGGAGGAGCGGAGAGCATGACGGTGAAGGAGTCCGTCGCGCCGCCTTCCTGTACCCAAGTGTTGCCACCGGTTTGTGTGACGACGAGGCGCTCGCTCTTGGATTCGTTGTCCAGAAGGGTGACCGGAGTGGGGGGCACGGTGATGCCTGCGTAACCAGCGGCCGTGCCGCTCAGCGCATAGCGCACGGTGCTCGAAGCCAGCACGTCGAGCTTCTGATTGTTCACGCCGACCATGGTGAGGGTGATGCCGGTGTTCCAGTTGGTGTCATTGAGCACGATGGTGGCGGGCCAGCCCAGAAGATTGGCTCCGCCATTGATGGAGAAACGCACCGCCGGCGTGGCCCAGGCGTTGCGGAAAATAAAGTCCGCGCCGCTCACGCCCGGTTGCGCCGTCATTCCGGCTATCTGCATCCAGGTGTAGTTATAAAGCAGGTTCAGCTTTGAAACCTCCGCTGCCTCCGTGGCGATCTGCAACTCAGGCGCATACAATCCAGCCTGCGCCATGCTGCCGGGGACAACGAAGTCAGGCAGGAACCAGTTGAACACACTAGGCGCATCCTGCGGTGACTGGCCCAAGGAGGCGCGCAGGCTGTCGATGCGGATGCGGAAAGGGCCGTCACTCCAGCCGGTGGGTTTCGAGGGCGGATTGGCATTGGCGGTGCTGAACTTCGCAAGCTCGCCCGCCGGATAACCACCGGTCATCGGCGCATCGAGATCGGAGAAGCCTGTGTTCATGTCACGCAACAGGCTGACCGGCGCGCCGGAGAAAGCGCGGAACTGGCGCAAGATGGCGGCGAAATGCACGATCGGCTCTTTGACTTTGCCCGATGAGATGGAGGTGTCGGCGAGCTGAAGGGAGCGGGCCTCCCAGTCGAGCAGGATGGCTTTGATCACAGGACCAAGGGTGCCGTTGTTGAGGCGATAAGTCTCTGCGACACGGTAGATATATCCGGCGGAAGGATTCGATGTCACGAGACGCTGGATGAGCCAGCGGGAGATATTGATCGGGGTGTTCAAGTGATAGGGACTGGATTCAAAATCCCAGTCGTCATTGTAAGTGGAGCGCGTGACATCACCAGCGAGCATGTCGTGGGCGATCTTCACTTCGTTGTAGGCCATGGTGTGCGTGGCGGCGTCGGTTGCCGGGACGAGCACTTCTCCAGCCGGGAGACCGTCAGTAACAGTCTGTGGCCCGATGTAAGTCTCCCCATGCTTGCCTGAAAGCAACATCTTAGCGTCAAAGTCGTGATACACGATCGAGCCGATGCGGCCCATGACTTTCATGTTGTGGAGCCAGGGGGCCTGAAAGAAGTAATGCCCGTCGTCGCGGCCAAACCAAGTGTTGTTGGTAGTGCCGTTAAAGTAAACGGTGGGCGAGACGCGCTGCGTGGTGTTGGCCATCGTGCCATACTGCTGGAGGACCTGAGTCGTGGCATTGCCATGACGAGCGCCGTGTGAGAAGCCGGTGAACACGCGCGCCAGCGCAGTGATGTCCGTGTTGTCATAAGTGGCGATGGGCAGGCCCTCGCCGTTCAGCTTGAGGCTGCCATCGGGGTGGCGCAGCACCAGGCCGATGGAGAAGAGCTGCATGATCTCACGCGCATAGTTTTCATCCGGGCTGATCCAGAGGCCAGGGCTGGCCTCATAACGTGCGCGGTTCGATGCGCTGGTGAGATACACGCCCATCATCGGACTGAGCGACACATTCTCCAGCACCGTGCGGTATTTGCCAAAAGCACCGCCGGCCAGCATGTCCCAGTAATTCGCCGTGCCGTAGCTGTAGCGCGCCAGGATCGCGTCGCGCTCGGAGACGACCGAGATCTCATGCAACGCCTGCGCCACACGCAGTCGCACACTAACTTTGCTCTGCATAATCATCGTCCACCATTCACTACGGCGATTGGGGCCGTCGGTCGGGTAGTTGTTGCCTGGGTC
>JANPIW010000417.1:0-9552 GCA_031425215.1 Verrucomicrobiaceae bacterium | reverse complement strand
CAGCAGTGCGCGACTCGAGCGCTTCCTCCAGCTCAGCGCCGGCGGCAACTGGCAGGTGTGCAACCTCACCAAACCCGCGCAGTATTACCACGCCCTGCGCCGCCAGCTCAAACGCGGCACGCGCAAGCCGCTCATCCTGATGACGCCGAAGAGCCTGCTGCGGCATCCACGCTGCGTCTCCTCCATCAACGACATGGCCGAGGGCACGACCTTTCGCGAGATCCTCGACGACGACCTCCTGCAAAGCCCGCCCGAGCGCGTCACGCGTCTCATTCTCTGCTCCGGCAAAGTTTATTACGACCTCATCGCTTACCGCGAAGAGCACAAGATCAAGAACGCCGCCATCCTGCGCGTCGAGCAGCTCTACCCGCTGCATTACGAGCTGCTCAAGACCATCGTCTCACGCTATCCGCGCGCGCAGAAAAAATGGATCTGGTGCCAGGAGGAGCCAGAGAACATGGGCGCATGGCAGTACATCCGTCCGCGCCTCGAAGAGATCATCAATCACCACATCCGCTACGCCGGCCGCGAGCGCGGCTCCAGCCCGGCAGCCGGCTCCAAAGCCATCCATCTGCTGGAGCAGGCGAAGCTGGTGGAGAGCGCGTTCTCCGTGTGACCCTTCTGCTTCGCACCGCATCAGGATGCATTGCCGATGCGGAGCGCGGCATGATTGCATGACCGCTGATCTCGTGCATTCTGCGCGCTTCCCATGCCCGAGCTTTCAAAAAATTATGTGCCGCAAGAGGTCGAGGAGCGCTGGTATCAGCGCTGGCTCGATGACAAATGCTTCCAGGCCGATCCTTCACGCGTCAGCGAGAAACGTCCTGCTTACTCCATCGTGATCCCGCCGCCCAATGTGACGGGCGTGCTGCACATGGGGCACATCCTGAACAACACCATCCAGGACATCCTCTCGCGACGCGCGCGGATGCAAGGCAAGGAGGTGCTCTGGCTCCCAGGCACCGATCACGCGGGCATCGCCACGCAGTCCGTGGTGGAGAAAACCTTGCGCAAGCAAGGTGTCATCAAGCATCGCGACGATCTCGGCCGCGAGAAGCTGGTGGAGAAAATCTGGGAGTGGAAGGAGAAGCACGGCGGCATCATCCTCCAGCAGCTCAAACGGCTCGGCGCTTCGTGCGACTGGAGCCGCGAGCGCTTCACGATGGACGCGAACTACAGCCGCTGCGTGACGAGCGTGTTTGTCGATCTTTATAAAAAGGGTCTCATTTACCGTGGCAAGCGCATGGTGAACTGGTGCCCGTCCTCCCTCACCGCGCTGAGCGACGAGGAGGTCATCATGAAGGAGCAGCGCGGCTCGATGTATTATTTCCAGGTCGAAGTCATCGACGACGACAGCACAAAGACCGCGCGGCCCCGGGCCGTTGACATCACAACTGAACAAGAAGACAATGCACGCCATGAGTTCACGCAAACCAACCCTCGAACCCGTCTCCCAACCTTCATCACAGATCGTCGATTCGACGAGCGAGCCGGCCCGGGTCTCACAGCCGCTAACCGAAATCGAGTGGGGCAGGCACGCGCTCTTCATCGAGAGCTTGCCGGAGGAGGAGCGGCTGATGCGGATGGTGCGCGGTCCCTCACCATCGAAGCCGTAGCCGCGCGCCACGGCATCCCGCTGGTGCGTCTGCCCGACCTGGGCCTCGTGATGGACGCGGATGGTGTCTCCCGTTCTTCCAGCGATGAGTTCGTCCGCTTGAAGGCAGGCTCGGAAGCGCAGCCTTTCCTCGACAAGCCCGGCGGCACCGTCTTGAAAATCTTCGCGCAGACCGAGGACTGCGGCATCGGCAAAAAACTCCGCGCCACACGCGATGCAGATGGCCGCTGGTTTGTCGATTTTGAATCTGCGACCTTCATCGAGACGCTGGAGAAACTGAACCTCCTCCACGAGATCGGCGGCCTGCCCACCGAGATCGTCGGCATCACGCCGCAGGCCGGCTGGATCGTCGCACAGCCCGAGGCCACCCACGTTCCCATCGAAGAATTTCCGGCCGCGCGCGCCGAGGCCGTGGCGAATGTCGGCGGCATTCAAGTGGCCGATGTTCGCGGGTTGGAAAACATCCGCATCGTCTGGCATCACAACCAGGCGTGGATGATCGGCGATCTCCACGCGAAAAACATCATGCGCGATGCCGATGGCCGCGCGCTAATAATGGATGCGCTCACTGCTCCTGTGCCCAAAGCGATGCTGGAGCTGCCCGCAGTGCGGCAGGCCATCGTCGAGGCAAAAGAAAAAGCAGGCGCTCTCTCGACCGCCACGCACTCGCAGGGTGAGCTGTCGCTGTTTTCCTCGACCTCGCGCAAGACGTTGCTCACCATCGCCACCACGCGACCCGAGACGATTCCCGGCGACTCCGCTGTCGCCGTGAATCCCAAGGACCCTCGCTACTCGCATCTCATCGGAAAGCAGGTGCGCCGCGCGCTGCCTCTGGAAAACCAGGCGGCGATTCCCATCATCGGCGACGAGCATGTGGATTTCGAGTTCGGCACTGGCGTTTTGAAAGTCACGCCCGCGCACGACAAGGCGGACTTTGAAATCGGCCAGCGCCACGATTTGCAAATCATCGACGTGCTGCATCCGAACGGCATCCTCAATGAGCACGCCGGCAAGGACCTCGCGGGCATGGAACGCTTTGAGGGAAGAAAGAAAGCCGTGGAGCTGCTGATCGAAAGCGGTGCGCTCGTGAAGGAGGAGCCGCACCAAAACAACGTCGGCTACTCCGAGCGCGCCGATGTGCCGGTGGAGCCGCGTCTCAGCGAGCAGTGGTTCTTGAGGTACCCGAGCCAGCAGGCCGCTCATGATGTCGTGACGCGGGGTGAGATGCGTTTCTTCCCCGACCGCTGGGCCAAAGTGTACGACCACTGGATGGGCGGCCTGCAGGACTGGTGCATCAGCCGCCAGCTCTGGTGGGGCCACCGCATCCCCGTCTGGCACAAGCGCGTGACCATCAATGACTACCAGCTCGATGCCGATGTCTTCGGCTGGAGCGGACTCGATTGCAGCCCGGAGGCGAACGAAAAAGCAGGCCGCGTCGTACGCTGCATCCGTGTGCGCGACAGCATGGAGGTGAACCCCGAGGACTACAGCTTCCGCACATCCGAGACAAAGAACGACCAGGACACCTTCGATGTCTTCGTCGCCACTGCCGATGAGGAGAAAGGCCGCGAGCTGGAGAAGTTCGGCTTCGCGCACGATCCCGACGTGCTCGACACCTGGTTCTCGAGCTGGCTCTGGCCTTTCGCCACGATGGGCTGGCCGGCGAAGACTGCGGACTTGAAGGCATTTTATCCCACGACCGATCTCGTCACCGGCCCGGACATCATTTTCTTTTGGGTCGCCCGAATGATCATGGCGGGCTACGAGTACATGGGCGAGCTGCCGTTCAAGAACGTGTACTTCACCGGCATCATACGTGACAAGCAAGGCCGCAAGATGAGCAAGAGCCTCGGCAACTCACCCGACCCGCTCGACCTCATCGCCAGCTACAGCGCGGATGCATTGCGCTTGGGCATCATGCGCGGCGCGCCGCTCGGGCAGGACATTTTGTTCGACGAGAAAAACGTCGAGCTGGGCCGCAACTTCTGCACCAAGCTCTGGAACGCCGCGCGCTTCCGCCAGATGCAGGATCGTAATGAGGGCGACTCGCCCTCAGCCGTCGAAGGCGAAATCGATCCCGCCCTCCTCAGCAGCGACGACAAATGGATCCTCCTGCGCCTCAACGCCGCCATCACCGAAGTCAGCACCGCGCTCGACGAGTACCGTTTCTCCGACGCCACCTCCACCCTCTACCGCTTCTTCTGGAGCGAGTACTGCGACTGGTACGTCGAGGCCAGCAAAGCCACTCTCAGTAACAGCCGAGGCAACGAGGCTCAAACTGTGGAGAGCACTGCGGAAAGCGAGAGCCTCCAAACCCCGGCTGCGACAGATCAGGCGGCCAAAGATGCGATGATCGCGGAGGGTGGAATGAGCCTTCCATCGCTTTCTGACTCACGCAAAGCCAACACCCTCGCCGTGATCGACTTCGTGCTCGGCCACACGCTGCGGCTTTTCCATCCGTTCCTTCCCTTCATCACCGAGGAGCTGTGGCAGGGCATGGGCTTCCATGATGACCTGCCTGCGGATCAAGGCGGCAGAAGCATCATGTTCGCGCCCTGGCCCAAGCCGCTCAACGCCGACGAGTTGGCCCACTTCGGCATCCTGCCCGAGGACGAGAAAACAGCGAACGACAAGTACGAAACCGTGAACCTCGGTCGCGGCCTCAAGAGCGCGTTCAACATCAACAAGAAGGTCCGCTTTGTGCTCCGCCCCAAATCTGAGCTGCCCGCACACGAGATCCAGGTGCTCCGCATCCTGCTCAACGCCGAGCCGCTCGATGTAGATGCAGCTTTTCAACCGACCAAGGGAACGCCGAGCGCGATCACACCGCTGGGCGATCTCTTCCTCCCGCTCGACGGCATCATTGATGTGGCCGCCGAGAGCGAGCGCGTGAAAAAAGAAATGACCAAGGTCGAGTCCGAGCTGGCGAAAGTGCGTGCCAAACTCGCCGATGAAAACTTCACCAGCAAAGTGCCGCAAAAGGTTCTCGATGATCACACGCAACGTGAGGCCGACTGGTCAGCGCAGCTCGCGAAGCTGAAGACGATGCTGGATGCCTTGGGATGAGGGAGAGATCACGCGTGACGACGCGTCTCATCCCCAGCCGTTCCCTCCGCCGTGATGATCCGCACTCTCCTCTCCGTATTTGCTTCTCTGGCATTCGTCGAAGGCTCTCATGTCTGGCAACCCACGGTGAAAGTGGCCGCGCTGCAGTTCAGCGTCACACCGACGACTGGCGGGCCGACCTCGAGCAAGGTCGGCGCGCTGGTGCGCGAAGTGGCAGAGCCTTTGAAGACGGCGGTCACACTGCTGGAGGATGGGGAGCTGCGGCTCTGCCTCACCATTCCCTGCGGCTACACCAATCTCTCCTTCGACTACCTCACCGACAGCACCAACACCGGCGATGGCGAGTACCAAAGCGCCCACTACCGCTACAGCAAATTCCGTCCGCCCCACGCAAAGCCCGCAGGCGATGTCATCGCGATCAAGGCGGTGGAGGTGCTCAATGGATTTGTCGCGGAGCCGGCTCGTTGAAAAAGAGAAAGCTGGCCGACATGATCCTTATCGACCATGACGCACTGAAGTATCCGCTCGATGAAATGCGTGACACGCAGGTGCTGAGGACATGGTTTGGTGGACGGAATCTCGGGAGCCAACTCGCCGTGCTCATGCATCTGTGAAAAGAAAAACCCCGCTCCAGTGAACTGGAACGGGATTTGTCGGTTTGCTATGCCAATTCCCAACGAGATTTATTTTTTCTCAGGTGACGCGGTGTTTTGCACGGGGACCGTGCTCTGCGCGGTGTCTTGCGGCGGGACTTTGAAGAGCTTGCCGGTGTAGGGGCATTTCACTTCCATGCCAGTGGGAAGGCCGGTGACATCGACGAGTTGATGCTTGGCGGCGTAGGGGCTGTTCACAAAACCGGGACGACCGGTGATGGGATTGCCGAAGGGAATGTCCTGCGCGGTGTCAGCCTTGGCAGGAGGCGAGCCGACGGAGGGCTGCGTTGCCGCCGTTTTGGGCATCACGGGCTGAGTGGGAGCCGGTGCAGTCTGAGGTGGTGTTGACTGTGGGGTCTTGAGCGCGGCGACCTTGGTTGGCGCTGTGACAGCGGGGCTGGTCACAGGTTTGGTCGGTGTCACAGTGGCAGGTGCTGGCATCGTAGGCGCAGGCGCGGGTGCAGGATTGGCCGCGATCTGCTGCTGAGCGTTTGCGCCAGCGGGAACAAGGAACGGTTTGTTGGTGAACGGGCAGACCACTTTCGATCCTGATGTCATTCCACGCACATCGACAAGACGTGGCGGATTCGTGTGCGGGGTGCGGACGTATCCGGCGAGTCCAGGCACGGAGGCCGCAGTCGGGACTCTTTGAGCGTCGATCATCGCAGGTGAGGGCGTGCTGTTTGTCACCGTCGGCGGCCCTATGAGGTTTGCTCCTGTCGAAGCGATGCTGGCGCTCGATGCGGTGCTGCGAGGTGTTGCGACTGGTTTCGTGCTCGGTGTCGAGTTGCTCGCCATCATCTGACGAGTGCTGATCAGTGTGGCGGGAGTGTTTTCGGATGACCATTCGCTGGCGATGAACGGGATGAGGCCATCCTTTTGAATCTGCCGCCAAGCTTGATCCGGCGGGAGACTGCATGAGGACATGGCAACAACTGCTGCGGCTCCGAGAAAGAAGCGGCTGACGACGAGGTTTGGGATAGTTGGCATAATCATTTGAGAGAATTTTTTTGAATTCGAGACGCGATTATAAGGATTTTTTTAGATTTGGCAACTGTCTTGAAACGAAATCATTGAAAAATTTTGGCTGATTCTGATCAAACCATAATTAATAGAAGCTGACAAATCGGGGCTGCGAGACTCTATTCACACCACTTTTGAAGCAATGAAGTGGAAGATCGTCACGGTGGGAAAACCAGCTTTGTCGTGGGCGCGCGAGGCTGCAGCTGAATACATGGAGCGCTTGCACCGCGTCGCTTCGGTGGAACTTGTTCACATCCGGGACGGATCTGAGAGCCAGATTACGGAACGAATGCTCGCCGCCGGAGAAGGTTGTTTTTGCGTTGCGCTGGACGAACGGGGTGTGCAGAGAAGGAGCGCTCAATTCGCCCAGTGGATCAAGGCGCGCGATCTGGACGGTACAAAGCGCGTGTGTCTGTTCGTCGGTGGAGCGAACGGACACGGCGAAGGGCTGAAAAAATCGGTGGCTGAAATGTGGTCGCTTTCATCCATGACGCTGCAACATGAGATGGCGCTTGTAGTGGCGCTCGAGCAGATTTATCGCGCGCACACGATTTTGCGAGGGGAGCCGTATCATCGCGAGTGAACGTCACTGAAAAAAAAGAAGAGCGGGAACAAGCGCGATGAAAAATATTCGTTCACGCGTTGATTGATCTTGTTGAGAAGCTTCCAAGAAACTAGAATCAGTTTTTTAAATATTTCTCCTCCCGCATGTCTTCCACTTCTGCCCTTCGCAACGTGATCTCTCCCAAATCCTCAGCGAGCATGATCGCCCAGCCAAAATCAGCCGGACCAAGCCTTGACTTTCTTTCCCCTGAAAAAGCAAGCAGCGCGGCGGAGCAGCAGCTTCGCATTCTGGTGGACAATGTCCCGGTGGCGCTGGCAATGTTTGACGAAGAGATGCACTACCTGCTGGCGAACCGGATGTGGGTCGATGAGTTCGGCCTGCAAAATGTGACGCCACTCGTCGGCAGCAGCCAGTATGAGGTGTTTCCTGGGCTGCATCCCGGCTGGCGGCAGGTCTATGAGCGTGCCCTGCAGGGACATGTGATCCGAAGCGAGCACGATGCGATGAAAGGGCCGGATGGTCGCTCGATCATCTATAAATGGGAGGTGCGTCCGTGGAGACGCGAGGCCGATGCTTCGGTTGGAGGTCTGATGGTGGTTTGTGAGAAGTTTGCAACTGATCCCAAACCTGCGGAAGCACCTGTGGAAAACCACGAAGCTGCGCCGGATCGGCTCGCTGCCGTGCCGACAGCGTCTTCTCTGCTCTTCCAGGCCGCCCTTCCCGTCGTTGTTCTCGATCATGAAGGCGTGATCATCGTGGCCAATCCTGCGGCCGCGACACTTTCACTTTCGCGTGGAATCCGTGAGGGAGAGACCGCCTTTTGGGATGCTTTCGGCGAGGGTCGCGATCACATCGCTCAGCGATCGCAGACGCTTGAGGCCATCCATCGCCTGCATGAGAGCGCGACGGCGACAACGCAGACACTCGTCACACGAACAAACGCAGGGCATGGTGATCCTGACGAAGCTGCGCTACCTGCGCGCTGGGTTTTGGCACGCACGAGTTGCACGGAAGAAAGCAAACTGCTCATCGCCGTCGCGCTCCTCGGCGCGTCTCCGTTTGATGCTGTGTCCGCGCCGAAAGTGACGGTGCAAGTGCCTGCCGCCCCGCCATCCCCGCCGCCTGCTCCAGCGCCCGTCGCGCTTGCGGCGGCGGACGCTCCTTCGACAGCGATGCTGAAACAATTCCAGGAACAACTGGAACGCGCGCGACAGGAAGTCTCAGTCCTCCGCGAGGCGGAGCAGTCATTCACGCGTCGCGAGCATAGACAGCGCGCAGTTCTTGAGGCCCTGCCATGCGGCCTCGTCGTCGTCGATGAAAACGGCATGCCGATTTATTTCAACGACCACATCGCGCGCCTGCTGGGCCGAGGGATCGAGCGCGGTGAGACCATCGAGCAGTGGCTACTGCACGCCTGTCCGACTGTGGAGCATCGCGAGCAAGTATCCAAAGTGTGGACGAACTCCGTCTGGCGCAGGCAGCTCACGAAAACTATCTCCCTCGTAACGGCGGACGGGCTTCTCAAGGAACTCGAATTCCGTCCCACACCGCTGCAGGGCGGCGGCATCCTCGTCAGCATCCATGATGTCACCGAGACCTGCCGTATGGAGGAGCTGCTCCGTTCCGTCGAGGCCAAATATCGCACCGTTCTCCAGGAAGGCCCCGCCGCTGTCGTGCTCGCGGATCGCACCGGCCTCATTTATGAATGCAACGCCGCCGCTGAAAAAATGCTCGGCCGCACCAAGGCAGAACTGCGCAAACTCGGCTTCGACGCCTGGCTCGACACGGACAGCGCCGCCGCGCGCACCGAGGCACTGCGCAACATGCGCGAGACCGGCCGCCATTCCGCCGAACTCGAAATCGATGCGCGCCACTCCGACGGTAGCGTGATCCCAGCGCGGATGCGCATCGCCGTCGTGCTTGATGCCAGCGGCCAGCCGCACTCGACCGTGCATTTCATCGAGGAAATTCCACAGCAAATCCTCACGCCCGAACCGACGCGCTTGCTCGGCGCCGATGCTTTGAGCCGCGAGCCGGTTTTTGCCGACACCCCATCTCCCGCGCCAGAGCCACAAACACCCGCAGGCCCCGTCGTACGCTGGCTTTTGCAGACCGACATCAACGGCCGCATCGCGCACTGGTCGAACGATGCCGAGCAACTCTTTGGCATCGCCGCCGACGCAGCGACAGGCCGCTGGCTCCACAGCTTCTTCCGCCCCTCAGACGCCACCGGTTTCTACGCCGAGGTGCAGACACGCGTCACCGACCCGGACACCGCCGTCGATTGGCGCCACATTAATGGCGAAGGAGATCGCGTCAGCGCGAAGTTCTTCATCAAATCCACCGACGACGGAGGCAACGCCGTCGATCTCTTTGACATCACCGAAGCTCCCCCAGCGGCCCCAACACCGGCTCCTGCGGCGATTGTGGCACCACACGCGCCTATCGAACCACTGCGCACCCACACCATTCGTCCTTCGCAACTCTGGCCTGTCGCGGATCTCGACCGTGAAAAGCTAATGCTCAGCGAAACGCATCACCGTATTAAAAATCATCTCCAGATCATCTCCAGCATGTTGAATCTGCAGATGAACACGCTCGCCGACACGCGCGCGCGCTCCGCCCTGCGC
>JANPIW010000416.1:0-12411 GCA_031425215.1 Verrucomicrobiaceae bacterium | reverse complement strand
CCCGTGGTGTTTGACTGGAGCGCACCGGTGCCGCTGGCGGTGTTGGCGGTGCCCGTGGTGTTGAAATAGAGCGCATTGACGCCGCTGGCTGTGTTGCCGGAGCCCGTAATGTTGGAGAAGAGCACGCCGTAGCCGCTGGCGACGTTGTTGAAGCCTGTCGTGTTGGAGTAGAGCGAGAAGGTGCCGCTGGCGGTGTTTAGGGTTCCCGTGGTGTTGCTCCGGAGCGCCTGAAAGCCGCTCGCGGTGTTCTGAAATCCCGTCGTGTTGGAGAAGAGCGCCTGGAAACCGTGGGCGGTGTTGTGGAATCCCGTCGTGTTGTTATGGAGCGCGTGGTAGCCGGTGGCAGTGCTGGCGGAGCCCGTAGTGTTGAACGCGAGCGCCAGGTAGCCGCTGGCGGTATTTTCATTACCCGACGTGTTGGAGACGAGCGCCTGAAAGCCGCTGGCGGTGTTTCCTGAACCCGTGGTGTTGGAGAAAAGCGTCTGGACGCCGCTGGCGGTGTTGAAGGGGCCGGTCATCGTAAAATTGCCCGCCTCTCTTCCCGCAAAGAAGTTTTGCGCGCCGAAGGTGTGCAGGATGGGGAGGCCGTTCTGGGAGATCACGCCCGTGTTCGTGCTGGACGTTGACGTCAGGTTGACGGCCCCGAAGGCGTTGATGGTTCCGGCAGAAAAGCTCCCGGTCTCATCGCGCAGAACAATGGTGCCCACGTCATTGAAGCTGCTCGCGTTGCTGCCGAGGGTGATCGAGCCGGTGCCCGCATTCACGGTGATGCCGCCGCCGCCGGTGAGCGAAAGCACGCCGGCATTGGTGAGCGTCGCATTTCCGCCGAGCGCGACCGCGCCGCCGCCGCTGAGTCCGCTGCCGGCGTTGATGGTGAGGCCCGAGTTGGCAAGGTTGCCGTTGGCCACGGCTCCTGCTGCGAGATTCGCCGTCTGCACGGCTCCGGCACCGAGCTGAATATTCGTCACTGCGCCGGTGGCGATCTTCGCACTGGTGATCGCGCCATCCGCCACCGTCGTCGCGGTGCCCGCCACCATCGCGTAGCCCACGGCGGCGATGCGCTGATCGGGCGTGAGAAGCTGTGAGCCGTTCGTGCCGTCATTGAACCACACCCGCAGGCACACGTCAGCGTTGGAAAAGACGGTCACGGGAATGGCGGTCATGTTCGTAAGCGTGGCGTCGCCGAGCAGCACGGAGTAGAGGCCCTTCGTCACGGTGAGCGAGACGGCGGCGGTGGGCTGCGAGCCGGCGGTGCTGGTGCCGTCGTTGCTCCAATAGGTGACGTTGCCGGCTCCATTCACGAGGGCAAACTTGAACGAGCCAGAGCCGTCGAAGTTCACTGGCGGCGTGCCAACGGCGACGCGGCCCTGGTAGTTGATGAGCTGCGGCACTTGACCGAAGACCGGAATGCCAAATGATGAATGCAGAATGACGAAAAGAAGGGCGAGGCCCCGCGCGATGCGTGTAGTCATGGTGTCTGTTAGTGGTTCAGGTGGAAGCACGCGGATTTCGATTCAGCCGGGAAGCGCACCTTTGGGGTGTCGAGCGGAAAGGAAATCGCACCGGCATGAGGATCCTCTGATTTTCCGGTGCGGGGTAATTTGTAGCAGCAAATGGGCGGCATTGTCGAGGAGAGAATTCTGCATCATGTAATCCGTCGTGAGGCGGTGAAACTAATGCTGCGGCAGCGGCCGGAGCCGGGGAGTGCGAGGGATGGGTACAAGGTGGAGACGACCTAGCAGTCCAAGGTGCCGCAGCGATTGATGGGCCTAGTGTGGTGATTGGGTGTTTGCGGGCAAGTACTCTTCCAGTGGTTTTCCTGCTACCCCGGTCAGGCGCGCTCTACGACCAAGCTACCTTCTTTTCCTTCTTCCCTTCCGCGCGTGTTTGTGGCAAGATCATCTCCTCTCCCGGTTCAATCCACGCATCGCGCCGCGTGGTGTGCTCTGGGGTTTTTTGAACGCCATGAAAAAGAAACCGCGCAAGAAGGAGAAGCCTCCCTTGGAGGAGCCGTTCAACAAGGCGCTGGATGTGGTGGAATACGACCGGACGCTGGCCCGCATGGTCAGGGAGATGCGGAAGAAACGCCACCTGAGCTTGAGCAGGGCAGGGCGTCGCTCGGGCATTACCCGACAGGGCTGGCGGAAGGTGGAGAGGCGGAAGTGCTCGCCCACGACGCATTCCGATGTGCTCATCTGCAACGCGCTGCGGCTGCGCCCGAGCAAGTTGATGAGCATGGTGGAAGACTGGCTGGATCGCGAGCAACACGCTCTGGCTGCGCTGGTGCCGCCGCTGCTGGAGGCGCTGGCGGAACCGGTCGCGAAGGCGGGGGTGTAACTAGAGTTCCGTTTTATTCTCCGCCGCTCATGGGATCATGGCCCCATGACGAGCACGAGTTGCCAGATGAATGAACCGAGTGATGCCGATGAGCGGAAATCTTTCCGCCGCATCCAAGGACGGGTGCGGGACCTGATGGCAACTCTCGCGCTGACCGGGGGGCGGGTGTCGGTTCTAGAGAAAATAGTTTTCCGCACCCAGGGGAGTCTCCCCCGACCCCGGAAAACTCTTTTCCAGACCCACGGGAGCCTCCCTCAGCTCTGGAAAACTATTTTCTCTGGAATGAGGAGCCTGCCTCGGTGCTGGAGAACTCTTTTCCAGACCCACGGGAGCCTCCCGCAGCATCGGAAAACTCTTTTCCGCACCCTGGGTACCCTGCCTTGCCTGCGGAAAACTATTTTCTCTGGAATGGGTAGCCTCCCCTGGGGCTGGAAAACTATTTTCTCTGGATTGGGGAGTCTCCCCCGGTGCTGGAAAACTCTTTTCCGCACCCACGGCACCTTCCCCTACCCTTGGAAAACTATTGTCTCTGGAATGAGGAGCCTGTCGGGGTATGAAAACACCCGTTTTGCTGGTCATAAGTGGCGGGTTTCATGGAAATTTGAAAACGCGAGGAGCTGCATGGTCAAGCGGGTCAAGATGGTGCGACGGGCCGCCGTATGTCGTGGTGATCGTCGATGGGGTGAACACGCTGCCGCCCAATGATCCCGCCACCGTGAGCGCGAGCTTTGACGGCGTGAACGTGCATCTGACCTTCGGCATCCCCGGGAGATCAAGGCGGCCAGGGAAACCAGGGCGGCGACGGCGCACAAGGAATGCAAGGCCCGCCCGGGGAGGTGACGCTGGCGCAACTCAATGGCGCGATCAGCACCACGAGCAGCAACAGAAATGGCGTGACGACGACGAGATCATCCGCGCGAAAATCAACGAGCTGGTCTTCGCGCTGCGGAGGTAGCATGGAATGCCTACGAGTCGTCGGCGCTCCACGGGCTGGTGTTCGCACTGCGCAGGCAAGGCGTAGCCGAACCGCGTGAGCGTTCAGTCAGTGGGGAAGAGCATGATTTGCATCGACATCTAACAACCGAAGGCTGACGCCATCGGCTACGCGCTGACTCAAAGCATGGTGCCTTCGAGGCCTTGCACTTCTTTCTTCACCAGATTGCCGACGCGATGTTTCGCGAGGTACACTTGCGCGGCGTTGATGCCGAGGGCTTCGGAGGTTTTCTTCACGCCCCAGCCTTTCATGACGTAGCAGTCGAAGATCTGATACTGGCGCGGAGAGACGCGGGCTTTCACGCGCTCGAGCGCGGCGCTGGTGATGTTGTCGCGCCATTCTTTGTCCCAGATTTTTTCCAGCAGGTTGTCCTTGTCCTGTGAGAGCCGCTCGAGGGCGAGATTGGATGTGTCCTCGCTGTCGGCGTTGCCTTGATCGGCTAGAGATGGCTGGCGTTTGCGCGCACGGAAGACATCGAGCACGCGCCAGCGCGTCATCTGCAGGAGCCATGCTTTGAATGAGCCGGCGCGCGGATCGTACTGGCCCTTCTGCACCTGGCGGGCGATGGCGATGATGGTCTCCTGCACGACATCGAAAGCCTCCTCGCGTGTGAGGCCGGCCTTGGTGGCGACGCTATAGACGAGGCGCCAGTAGGTCTGGTAAAACTCGTTCCACGTCTTCTGATCCTCCCAGTTGTTCAGCCGCTCAATGAGGCTTTTGCGCGTCTTCTCCCAAAGGACGCGCTCCTTCTTTTCTTCGGCCTCAGGTGTCTTGTCGGTGTCGGATTTCATTCAATGGTCGGACCGGTTCGCCGCCAGTGTGGTTGCGGCGGCAAAACGGGCGAATACAACGCCACCACATCGTTCCGTCAATCGCTCATTCCATTACGCGCGCGTCATTTCTCATCGCGCTCATCCACAGCCTTGCGCTCCTGGAGGAAATCGAGGCCGAGCTTCTCTCCCGAGTGCTTGAGGCACTTCACAATATTCTCCTCCTCCAACGCGAGGGCGGCCTCCGTGTCTTTGTCCGAAACCATCGGCAGCGCGGCGGCTTTTTTCTCGCGCACGAGGCGCAACATCTTCGCCAGCTCGGCGCCGCGTTTCTCGGAGAATGTGCCCCAGTATTTGTCGGTGAGGCAGGCGATGTGCAGCGGATCGCGCGTGATCATCTCCAGGTTCCATGTCACACGCGGGTTGGCTTTCTCGATGATCTCAAAGATGCGCGGCAGGTCCACGATCCCCTGCCCCAGCGGAACCTCGGACAAAAGAAATCCGTCATCGCTCTCCTGCACGGCCATGTCTTTGATGTGCGTGGTGACGACAAAAGGCGCGAGCGTCTCCACGGTCGCGAGCGGCTCCTCCAGCAGGGCGATGCTGTTGCCGGTGTCGATGCACGCGCCGATGTGCGCGCTGCCGATGCGACGGAGCATGTCGGTCAGCTCGGGTGCTTGGAAGTCTTTGTGATTCTCAATGCCGATGCGCACCGCGTGCCGCTTTGCCACCGGCGCGGCGAGCTGCATGGAGCGCCAGGCTTGCTCTTTGAAATCCTTGAAGCCCGCAAGGTCGGAGAACAGCTCGTATCTGCGCCCGCCCATGGCGCTGCGGAAAATGGTCGCGCCGGCTTCCTTTGCCACGCGCACGTCCTTGTCGAAGCGCGCCACGTCCGACTCGTTCTTCGGGAGACGGATGCTGCCTTCCAAATACATGCCGTACGATTCACGCGTGTCGCGCACCTTGCCGGCAAACTCCGGCGTCCATCCGTCCACCGTGATCTGCAAGCCGCCCGCGCCGATCTCGCGGATGTGATCGAGCACATCGAGCGCGGTGAGGAAGGGCGGATGCTTGATGCTCGAGTACTTTCCCTGCCAGCGCTTCCCATACGAGTGGATCACGATCCCCATTCGCCTGCGCACTGCCGCCTGCGAGGCAGCCGCGAATGCGAGCGAGGATGCGGCGATGAAGTGGCGGCGGGTCATGAACTGCGGTTTGTTTTTCGCGACTGCAAAATCGAACCGCAGCAAGCGCGGTCACTCTTTCGACACCCCGTTGTTCCAGGCTGCGAACATCTCCTCCACAGTCGGAATCTCCAGCGGGCGCACGATTCTCATGCCGAGCCAGGTGGCGTCGGTAAAGTACCAAATGCTCTTGGGAAGCTGCGGGTCCTGCTGTTTCCAGCCCGGCTCCGAGTGACGACGCGCAGCGCTGCGCAGCATGTCGGGATCATCATCAAAGTGTCCGCCGCGCGCGACGTGCGGGTACGGCGTCTTGGAGGGAATCCACTTCTCTCCCGGCGCGCCGCCCGCGATGGCGGCCCAGTTTTTGTAGGTGTCAGGGTAGTATTGATCGATGCACAGCTCGCAGACGTTGCCGAGGATGTCGTGCAGGCCCCAGGGGTTCGGTTTCTTTTGGCCGACCTTTGCGTATTGGAAGTTTGGCGCGTTGTCGAAATACCATGCGAAGTCTTTGATCTTCGATGCATCGTCGCCAAAGAAATAAGCTGTCTTTGTCCCGGCGCGGCAGGCGTACTCCCACTCGGCCTCGGTGGGCAGCCGGTAGAAATGTCCGGTCTGCGCCGAGAGCCACTGGCAGTATTTGTTTGCCGCGTGCGGTGTCATGCAGATGGCGGGAAAGCCGTTGCGGCCCATGCCGAAATCCATCGGCTGATACGGCGGCGTGGGCTGCGAAATCAAATCCTGCGCCGCGTCCTCCGGCTTCCAAACTTTGCGGCTGCCATCCTTGTTGCGGCCCTCGGCGGTGAGCTGGTAAGGCTCATACTCGTCCCACGTCAGCTCGTATTTGCCCATCCAGAACGGTTTGATTTTCACCTTCGCCTGCGGGCTTTCGTCATCACCTCGATCTTTCTCGCTCTCCGGGCTGCCGATCTGGAACTCGCCGCCCTTGATCGCCACCATGGTGTAAGGCGTCTTTGTCTTCGGAATGCTGCCGGTGTATTCCTTCATCTCAGCCTCGGTTTTCTCCTTCGAGGTCTGCACGATGAAGGCGTGAATTTGTTTCACCAGATCCAGGTTGTCGGGGTTGTTCGTCTCCGTCTTTTTCTCTCTCGCCGAGAGCTTCACGTCATCAGGCCACGGCGCGCCTTGCTCGATCCAGAGCTTCAGCATCGTGATCTCTTCTTTCTTCATCGGCCCGCCGCTCTTCGCGGGCGGCATCAGATCATCGTCGTCGGATGGCAGCGCGGCGAGATGATAAATCGCGCTCTTCGCCGCATCGAACGGCACAATGTTCGGCGCGTTGTCGCCCGTCTCGAAAGCTTCCTTTTTCGAGGTGAGGATCCAGTCGCCCTTCTTTTTCTCCGGTGTGTGACAGGAGACGCAGTTCTCTTCGAGGATGGGCTGGATCTTCTTCGCAAAATGCGCGCGAGGCGTTTCGTCGAGCGTCACTCCTGCGGGCCAGTCCGCGCCCTGCTCGATCCACAGCTTGATGACCTCGATCTGGTTCTTCTCCAGCATCCCTTCTTTTGCAGGCGGCATCACCATGTCATCATCGCCGGGCAGGAGCAGCGTGGTGTAGATGGAGCTTTTCTTCAGATCACCCGGCGTGAGACCCGGGCCGTTCTCGTTGCCCTTCTTCATGTCCGCGAGCGTGCGCATGCGGAAGTCGCCTTTGTCCTCTTTGGCGCCGTGGCAGTGAGTGCAGGAGCCTTCGAGGAGAGGCTTCACCTGCTTGATGAAATCAATCTTTGCCGCCGCCTGCGACAGACCATTGGACGGCAGCGCGGCGATGGAGACGAGTGCGAGAATTGCTTTGGGAGTCATGGGGGCCGGAACGATGCACCGCGCTGCGGAGCGGTCAACCATTGGAGTCAATGGTCGGAGCCGCATCGGCCTTTACCCCTTCCGCGTCTTCACACCACGCGCGCGCTCCGGGAAAAGCTCGCGGCAGATCGGGCAGATGGTGCCGTCGCATCCACGCGCGGTGCAGTGCTCGCGACCGTAGTAGATGATCTGCAAATGCAGCGCGTTCCAGCTCTCGCGCGGGAAAAGGCGCTTCAAATCGCGCTCGGTCTGCGTGACGTTTTTACCGTCGGTGAGCTTCCAACGCTGGGCGAGCCGGTGGATGTGCGTATCGACTGGAAAGGAAGGCACGCCAAATGCCTGGGCCATGACGACCTGAGCGGTCTTGTGACCGACACCGGGAAGCTTCTCCAGTTCCTCGAGTGACGCGGGCACTGTGCCGCCGTGGTTTTCCATGAGCAGGCGCGACAGCTCGCGGATGGCTTTCGCCTTCTGCGGTCCGAGGCCGCAGGGCTTCACGATGGCCTCGATCTCGGCGGCGGTGCGCAGCGCCATCGCGGCGGGATTGTCGGCCAGAGTGAAAAGTTTGGGTGTGATCTGATTCACGCGCACATCGGTGCATTGCGCGGAGAGCAGCACGGCCACGAGCAGCGTGTAGGCATCCCGGTGATCGAGGGGAATGGGCGGGGCGGGATAGAGCGCGGCCAGCCTGCGTCCGATGTGCTCCGCGCGCTCGATCTTCGTCACTGGTGCGGGAGCGTCGCGAGGTTACGACGACTTTTGAATGCGACCCACCATCTTGCGGATGTGATCGTATTTGGAACGCGGCTTCATGATGGCGAGGCTCTTGGTGAATGATCCCCACTTGATCACGCGGATGTTCACGTTGCGCACGCCCCAGTTGTTCATCGCTGATTTGTCAGGCTTGTAGAGATCGATGGTGTTCGTGCCCACGAGCGCGGAGCCGTAATCGTCCACCTCATAAAGCGAGGAGTCGCCGTCGATCTGGAAGACGGTGCCGACGGGATAGACGGACCAGTCTGCCGCAGCGCTTTTCACCGAGCCATATTTGAGACGCCCACCAGCCGCATTGGCCGCGCCGTATTGCGTGTGGTCTGCCTCCGTGTGCGTGTACGCCGTGGTGCGCACCGAACTGATTCGAGTGCCGGTCTTCGCCGCCGCGCCCGAATTTGAGGCGACTTTAGGAGAGCGGTGCTTGTTGGGCTGGGTGGAACTGCAAGAGGCAAGGAAGCCTGTGGCAATCACGAGGACACAGAGAGGGATGAGTCGCATCAGTTCGATAGGTGGAGTGTTTCGCGTTTTCCTGAATTGAATGCCGAGTGTGAGTCATCGGCTTCGGAAGGTCAATCATAGAAAACTGACAATTTTCGGCGAAGCGAGGCATCAATATTCTCACTCGTCCGAGTGAATCGAGTAAAACTATTGGAATTCAGGTTTTTAGTTGCTTGGCTCGCTGACCTTTGCCTCAAAGCAATCGTGCGCTTGATCCCGGCGGCCCTGCATCCCTGTGCACGGAAAAAACATGATCGCCTGTTGCCATGCGGCGGCGTATCGCAATCATTGCGTCCCCATGTCCGCCGTTGCTGTTTCCATCTCCCGCTTTTGCTCATCCTCCATTGGCCGCAAGGTCCTCGTCGCCCTCACTGGCGGTGTGTTTGTCCTCTTCGTTCTCGGCCACATGCTGGGAAACCTCCAGGTCTTCCTCGGCCCCGAGATGCTCAACAGTTACGCGCACAAGCTGCAAAGCCTCGGCCCCATCCTCTGGCTGATCCGCATCTTCCTCCTCGTCACCATCGCCGTGCACATCGTCCTCACCATCCAGCTCACGCGCGAAAACCGCAGATCGCGTGAGTCACGCTACGGGAAGCCCGCCACCATCGTCGCCACCAAGCCAAGCCGCATCATGATCTGGAGCGGCCTCACCGTACTGGCCTTCATCGTGTTTCATATTCTGCATCTGACCGCCTGCATAACGCACCCCGATTTCGCCACCTTTACCTACGACCTCCACGGCGAGCAGGTCCCTGATGTATATAAAAGAGTCGTCGTCGGCTTCAGTTCACTGCCCGTTTCCGTCTTTTACATCATCGCCATGCTCATGCTCTCCAACCACCTGGTCCACGGCGTCAGCAGCATGTTTCAAACCCTCGGCCTCGCCACCGAGAAAAACTGGCCGCTGCTGCAAAAGGCCGGCATCGCGTATGCGCTGCTCATCCTCATCGGCAACTGCAGCATCCCCATCGCGATCCTCTGCGGCTTTGGCCGTTGAATCAGCAAACCAAAATCCAGAATCCCAGATGCTCGACTCCCACATCCCCTCAGGCCCGATGGCCAGCAAATGGACGCAGCACAAGCGCGACTCCAAGCTCATCAATCCGAAGAACAAGCGCAAGTTCACCGTCATCGTCGTCGGCAGCGGACTCGCGGGCGCGTCCGCAGCCGCATCGCTCTCGGAGATGGGTTACAAAGTGAAGTGCTTCTGTTTTCAAGACAGCCCGCGCCGCGCGCACTCCATCGCCGCTCAAGGAGGCAACAACGCCGCGAAGAACTATCAGAACGACGGCGACAGCGTCTATCGCCTCTTTTACGACACCATCAAAGGCGGCGACTTCCGTGCGCGTGAAGCCAATGTGCATCGTCTCGCCGAAGAGAGCGTCAACATCATCGACCAATGCGTCGCGCAAGGCGTGCCCTTCGCCCGCGAGTACGGCGGCAACCTCGCCAACCGCTCCTTTGGCGGCGCACAGGTCAGCCGCACATTTTACGCGCGCGGACAAACCGGGCAGCAGCTCTTGCTCGGCGCGTATTCCGCGCTCAGCAAAGAGATCGCGCGCGGCGGCGTGCAGATGTACTCGCGCTCCGAGATGCTCGATGTCGTCGTCGTCGATGGACACGCCAAAGGCATCATCACCCGCGATCTCGTCACCGGAAAAATCGAAGCTCACGCCGGCGACACCGTGCTGCTCTGCACCGGCGGCTACGGCAATGTTTTTTATCTTTCCACGAACGCGAAGGGCTGCAACGTCACCGCCACCTGGCGCGCGCACAAGAAAGGCGCTTACTTCGCAAACCCCTGCTACACGCAGATCCATCCGACGTGCATTCCCGTCGCCGGCGATTTCCAGAGCAAGCTCACGCTCATGTCCGAGAGCCTGCGCAACGACGGCCGCGTCTGGGTGCCCAAGCGCAAAGAAGACTGCGGCAAATCCCCCGCGCAGATCGCCGAGGACGCGCGCGATTATTATCTCGAACGCAAATACCCCGCCTTTGGCAACCTCGCCCCACGCGACATCTCATCGCGCGCTGCAAAAGAAGCTTGCGATGACGGACGCGGCGTCGGCCCCGGCGGACGCGGCGTGTATCTGGATTTCGCCGAGTCCATTCGCGACTTCGGACAGGGCACCATCGCCGAGCGCTACGGCAATCTCTTCGACATGTACGAGCGCATCACCGGCGAGAGCGCCTACAAGCAGCCCATGCGCATCTACCCCGCCGTGCATTACACGATGGGCGGCCTCTGGGTGGACTACAATTTGATGAGCAACCTCCCCGGCCTGCACGTGCTCGGCGAGGCGAACTTTTCCGATCTCGGCGCGAACCGCCTCGGTGCCAGCGCGCTCATGCAGGGCCTCGCCGACGGTTACTTCGTCATCCCCACCACCATCGCGAACTATCTCGTCACGCAGAAACCCGGCAGCGTGAAAGCCGATCACCCCGAGTTCAAAAAAGCCATCGAAGACGTCACCGCGCGCACCAAGCGAATGCTCAACATCAAAGGCAAACGCAGCGTGGACAGCTTCCACCGCGAGCTGGGCCTCCTCGTCTGGGACAAATGCGGCATGGCCCGCGACCGCGACGGACTTCTCCACGCGCTCAAACGCATCCCCGAGCTGCGCGAAGAATTCTGGAACAACCTCATCGTCCCCGGTGCCGCCGACTTCGCCAACCCCGAGCTGGAGAAAGCCGGCCGCGTCGCCGACTTCATGGAGTTCGCCGAACTCCTCTGCCGCGACGCGCTCGACCGTGAAGAAAGCTGCGGCGGCCATTTCCGCAGCGAACACCAAACCGAAGACGGTGAAGCCCGCCGCGACGACGAAAACTTCTGCTACGCCGCCGCCTGGGAACACACCGGCGACTTTGCCAAACCAAAGCTCAACAAAGAAGACCTCCACTTCGAGGAAGTCCATCTCGCGACGCGGAGTTACAAGTGAGCTGATTCGCCGATGAAAGCCGGACTAATGGTACTAGGAATGATGTACGTCGCAGCTCACTGTGACGCACAGAGCAATCTGCCAAGTAAGCCAACTTCGGGCGAAACTGACGCAGAATGGAAAACTCACCTCGCAGTTTGCGTAGAGGCAGTGAGAGCGAAATCTTCGATCAAGCTTTTCAAGGGGCTCCCGAATCCACTCCGGAGGCAGGAAGAGTGGGCAAAGGAAAAGGCGACAAAGAAGACTGTAGCCATGGGAGGATTCTTTTTTTACGACCCACCATCACCATTGCACGAGTCTATTTCAAAAAAGCTGATCGACACATACGTTACTGGTGCAGCATTCACGAGATGGAGCGGCTCAAAATACTGCGGGGGTTTTCATCCGGACGTTTGCATTGAGATCGTATCTGCAGACACCATTTTCCAGGTTCAACTGTGCTTCACCTGCGCCGAAATGAAGACGCTTCATGAAGGTAGAACGCTAGTGGCTGACATGACCAAGGCGACCTACAATGCGTTTGGTGACGCGCTAGGCTGGCCAGCAGGTTCCCGGATCGGGCAATCGAATAGGCCTGGCGCGGAACCCCCAGGGCCTCCGATTGATCCCGATGTGCTAAATAAACTCCGTTGAAAACCCATGACCCGCGACACCGAGGCCCGATTGATCGAGTTCTGCGTTAACCAGCAGGATCGCTTCGACGCGGACGAGTGGCTCGATTGCGATCTCGTGACCCGCGATGAGCTTGCCGCTGCGGCGCTGTTCCTCGCAGGCGTGGATTGGTTTGGACATCGCGAAGCGCTCAATCAAGTGGCCGAGACTATCAAACCGGGATCGACCTCGCGCGCCCCGGATGTGCTGCGGCAGGCGCGCTTCGATTGCCTTCGCTTCAGCACCATGCTCAGGAGGGAGCTGCGCCATGCACTCGCTGCATCCTGAACTCACCCGCGCGCTATCCGAGATGATGGACAAGATCGACACCACCATTCCCGCGCAAAGCCGTCCGGCGGAAGGCGTGCGAATGTTCGCCGCTGGTGGCATTGCGCTTCATTACCACTGCGGCACCCGCTACACCGAGGATGTCGATGCGGTCT
>JANPIW010000415.1:0-3836 GCA_031425215.1 Verrucomicrobiaceae bacterium | reverse complement strand
CCGCCTCTCAGTCCCGGCCTCATAAATCCGCCCCAACTCCACCAGCACCCGCTCCGTCTCCCGGTAAAACTCATCCTCCTTCATCTCCGCCCGCTTCTCCGCCAGCGTGCGCAATTTAGTCTCCAGCGCGTCGCGTTTTGCCCGCACCTCATCGCTCAGCTTCGCTTCCGCATCGCTCAGCACCAGCGCTACCTGCCGCGCGCGCTCGCCATCGGTCTTCGCACCATCCGTCGCCTTCGCTGCGATCACTCCCGTGAAAACCTCCGCACGCGTCCCAACGCCATCGCTGTTGTCGTCGATCACCGAGTGCTCCGTCGCCAGCCGACCATCCGTCTCATAAAAATCCGCCACTTGTTTCGACGCATGTAGAAATGCCTCCAGCACCGACACCTGCTTGTCCTGGTCGATGTCAGCATCCGGAAGTCCTGCGATGGCTTTGGAAAAATGCTCGCCGAAGCGCGCATAGAAAACCTCCTCCGCGCTCTTCGTCGCGCTCACCACGATGCGACCCTGCCCCGACACCGCTTTCACAAACGACGCGCTCGCCGATGCCGCGTTCACAAAAACGATCTCCCGCTTCACAGGCTTCAACCACTCCGCCATCTGTGCAGGCGTGATGTCACCGCCACGCAAATTAAACTTCGCCTCGCGACCATCGAACGTCCCGTGCCCGAACATCACGATCCAAAGCACGCCCGTTGTCTTCGCAGCCTGCGCCCTCAGCAAATCCTCAATCCGTTTCGCATCGTCAACCGTCGTCTTGTCACGTCCGATCATCTCACACTTCACCCCCGCCTTCACACAAGCATCCCGCACAGCGTCCGCACCCTCGCCAAACCGCTTCCCATACTCCGCCGTGCCCTCAGCTCCCACGATCACGATGGCATCAGCATCGCGAGTAGTCTTCGCCGGATCAGCGCACGCCAGCGCGCCGAAGGACAGAAAGGACAATAGCGACAGAAAGGACTTCCTGAACTGAGCACTATGCACCGAGCACTCCATCCAGCATCTAGCATCCAGCATCCAGATCATACCCAACCTCCCCGTCTTCTCAAAACCCACTCCGCCGCCAGCAATCCCAGCACTGCCAAAAACACCCACGGCGAATGCCACAATGGATCCGCCAGCACTTGCTTCACCGGCACATTCAATCCCGCCAGCAGCTCCGGCAGCTTTGACACCTCATCCAGCTCCAGCATCTTCCCGCCCGTCTCCGCCGCCATGCGCTCCAGCAGCGCGCGGTTCACATCCAGCGACGCGTACTCCTCCACCAGTGGGCTGTGCGCCCAGCCGCCACGCGCCTCAATCATTGACGCGCCTTTGCCGTCCTTCACATCCGTCTTCACGCGATACGCGCCGCTCTCACGTGGAAAAAACTCCGCCTCAAAAACACCAGCCTCTTTGAGACTCGGCTCCGCAAACACATCCACCTTCTCGCCACCGGGCCGCTGCACCACGAACTTCACCACCGCATCATCCATCGCGCGGAACGCCTCGTCACGCACACGCGTGCGCAGCTTCACCACGCTCTGACCGCCCTCCTTCACGCGCTCGTCATCGAGCGTCACGCGATCCGGCACATCAACCACGAGCCAGCGCATGAGCTGCCGCCACGCCTTGTCCATGTCCGCGTGGCGCTCCTTGTCCATCATGCCCCAGCGCCACACATCGCCCACCGTCACCGCCGCCACCCGCCCCTCGCCAAAACGCTGCGTCGCAATCGCCGGATACGCCTTCTGCTCATCGCCCGAGATCGTCGCCAGCACACTCGCGCCCGGCTTGATCGAAAAAACCTGGTTCACCGCAAAGAACGCAGGCATCGCCGCGAGACGCGTCTCGTCATCCTCCTGTTTCACGCGAAGGCGAATCCACGGCTCCAGCCAGCCCTCGCGCGTGATGTTGAAGCGCGCGCCATCCAACGGCGGCGCCTGCGTCACGCGGTCGAGATACACCGGCAGCATCCGCCCCACCGCCGTGTGCTCCCAGCCGCCCGCCTGAAAACTCTCCTGCCCGCCCAGCATCACCAGCGCGCCTCCGCGCTGACTCACAAAGCGCTCCAGCAAATTCATCTGCTCGCCCGTGAACGCCTCCGCCTCGATGTCATCGAGAATGATCGCGCGATACTCCCCAAACAATTGCTCCGCCGCTTTTGGAAAACCATCCGTCAGCTCCTTCGCATCCTTCATCGAAAGCCGAGTCCACACCGGCTGATCATACCGCTGCGCCTCCGCGCCATCCTTCGCACCAAAGCCACGAAACAACGGATTCGAACTCTCCCCCGCCTTGCCACGCCATTCAAACTTCGGCTCCCGTTTCGCGATCCGCACCAAGCTCGGCATCTGCACATCCGCGTCACCCGCCAGTGCGCGACGCAGAAATTTGTACTCCCAGTTCGGCCGACCGCCGACATACAGCACCCGATACGGCCCGCTGCCGCTATCCACCGCGATCACCCGCTCGTTGTTCTGCATCACCGCCTCGCCCGCGCCCTTCGTCTCATCCGCGCGCTTCACCACCACGCGAAAAAACGAAAGCCCCGTCTTCACCCCGCTGATCTGCATCCGAAACAAATGCTCGCCCGTCGCATCCGCAAAGCGATGCTTCTCCACCGCCAGCTCCTTGCCATCCTCGCCCAGCACCGACAGCGCGATCTCCTCACCCTTGAACCCCGACGCCCTCACCTTCGCGCTCACCGTCACCGGCGATTCCTCAAAAGCACTCTGCACCGAAGACACCTCCGCCAGCGTCAGATCGCGCTCCACATTCTTCTTCCCCGCCACCACCGGAAACACCGGCGCGCACTTCTCCTTCGCCACCTTCCATGTCTCCGCATCCGTCGCATTCCCGTCGGTAAAAACCACCACCGCCGCCGTCACGCCCGACGTCCCACGATCCGCCAGCGACTTCGCCGTCATGCACAACGCCGACTGCGCCCCATCAAATTTCAGCGACGACAAATCCTTCACACTCCTCAACCGGTCATCAAACACCGTCGCTCGCACGCGAAACAACTTCCCAATCTCACCGATCCACGAAGCCGTCATCGCGTCCCCGCCCAGCGCCGCCCTCACCAGCTCCCCGCGCGATTGCGCGCCCTTCTCCGCCACACTCATGCTCGCCCCATTGTCCACCGCCAGCACCACCTCATTCGCCCCCTTGCGCGGAATCTCCCGCACCCACTGCGGATCCAGCAGCAGCAGTGCCAGTAAAACAATGGCCAGAAATTTACAAAGCATCGCTGCCCACTTCCGAGCGCCCGTCAGCGGACTCTTGCGATACCCGATCCAAAGCAACAGCAATCCCACAGCGACCACGCCAACTGCGATCCACATCCGTTCCTGCTGCTGGAAGACAATCTCACTCATCGCGTCAGTTAGTTAGAAAGCCGCACAGCGCCTTTCCTTGGACTGCGGCAGCCTGCTGCCGCTTTTTCAAGGCAGCCTGCTGCCGTCGCATCAAAAAGAGATACCCCTTCGCGAAGAACCACACTCCTCCGCGTCCAACGCCAGCAGGCTGGCTCCCAAAAGCGGCAGCAGGCTGCCGCAGTCCAAAGCGCTCCGCGCTCCTTTCAAACCAAGAAAAAAGAGGAAGCAGAAACATGGATGAGCCAACGCCGGAAGCGGGGCGGGGAGCACGGGCACCCTCGCCCGTCGTCGGAGGCGCCCCCGCCTCCAACTCCAATCCATCTCGCGGCGGCAGCCGCCACTTCTCCATCAGGCTTCGCAAGGATTTTCGATTGTGAGACGAGGGCGCCTCACAAGACGGGCGAGGGCGCCCGTGCTCCCCGCTCCGCGCTCGCTCCGTGCTGCAGGCACTCTAGTAATTAGCCGGTGGTG
>JANPIW010000414.1:0-1725 GCA_031425215.1 Verrucomicrobiaceae bacterium | reverse complement strand
GTCGTCGAATCGCATCGCGCCTCAGCCAGCACCGCGCCGATCTCCATCGTCATTCTCGGCTGCACTCACTTTCCCCTCCTGCGTGACGAGATCGCCAGCGCCTTTGCAGCACTGCGCGCACTGCCGGAATATAGCGGCCTGATCGCGGAGAAGATCGAGCTGGTGAACCCCGCCGAGTTGACCGCGAAGGAACTCTTCCGGTCGCTCGCCAGCGCGAAGCTCCGTCTCAAATCGGATGAGCGCTGCGTGCAGGAGCGCGACACGTTCTTCATCTCAGTCGCCAATCCTTCTTCGCCCGGAGTGAAGCTCACCGCTGATGGCGCGCTCGACAAAGATTACAAATACAGCCGCGATCCCGGCCATCTCGAAATCGAGGACACACGCAACATACCGATGCTCCCCGCCGCGCTTTCCGCTCCGAGCCTGAACCTGATCAAGACGCGGCTGCCCGAAGTATGGCGGCGGCTGCGTTGATCCCGATCCCACACCTGATCCCGCCTCGGAGAGTCGGGCCACTTTTTGATCCATGAATGTCCACCACCTCGAACTCTTCTACTACGTCGCGCGGCACAAAGGTGTGACCGCCGCAGCGCGGCACATCCCGTATGGCATCCAGCAGCCGGCCATCAGCGCGCAGGTGCTGCAGCTTGAGGATGCGCTGGGCCTCACGCTTTTTCACCGCCGCCCATTCAAACTGACGCGCGAGGGCGAGGAGCTTTTTCGTTTCATCGCGCCGTTCTTCAGCGGTCTGGCCGAGGCGGGTGAGAAACTTCGCGGAGGCGGAGAGAAGCGGCTGCGCATCGCCGCGCCTGACATTGTGCAGCGTGATTACCTGCCAGAGCTGCTGCTGCGGATGCGCAAGCGGGTGCCGGGTTTTCATTTCACCCTCACGTCTGGTCGCGCGGATGAGATCGAGGCGATGCTGCTGCAACAACAAATCGATGTGGGCCTGGCCTCGCTGAACACACGCGGCTCCGAGGACATCCGCACCCGCGAGCTGCTGCGTCTGCCGATGGTGCTGCTAGTTCCCAAAAACGGCCCCCATAAAAAACTCGATGACATCATCCGCCGCGACCGCGTGGATCTGCCGCTGATCTCCTTGCCGGCGGGCGAGCCGTTGTGCCGGTTGTTTCAAGCGGCGCTGCGGAAACGCAAAGTGGACTGGTTTCCCACGCTGGAAGCCTCCAGCCTCGACATCATAAGCCGCTTCGTCGCCGAGGGTTTCGGCATCGGCCTGAGCATTGCCACGCCAAAGAGCATCTCAAATGATCAGGTGCGCGAGATTCCGCTGCCGGGTTTCCCTCATATCGAATTCGGCGCGCTCTGGCTCGGACGACTCTCGCCGCTCTCGACGATTTTCATCGAGGAGGCGACAGCGATTCTCGCGAAGCGGTAGCTTAAAAGCGCACCTGCGCTCCGAAGATGAAATTCACGCCAGGCTCGTTTACGCCGGAGCCGTGGATGCGGTAGTCCTCGTCGGTGAAATTTTCCACAGCGGTGGTGACTGTGACTTTGTCACTCACATGCCAGCCAGTGCGCACGGTGCCGACGGTGTAGCCGGGTGAGCCGCCGGGCGGGATGCGCTGCGTGTCGCGTGCATCACTGGCGCTGAGGCGGTGCTGGCCATCGACGATCTGCGCGGTGCCTTCGACCCAGAATTTGCGCGATGGACTTTCCCAGCGCAGTCCGGCGAGTCCGGTGATGGGGAGCAGGCGGCTGAGCGGC
>JANPIW010000413.1:0-4744 GCA_031425215.1 Verrucomicrobiaceae bacterium | reverse complement strand
CCAGCGCGGTTGAAAGCAGGGAAAAAGCAGGTGAGTAACTTCATCGGCGATCTTACTCCGATTTCGCAATCTTACAAATTGGCATTGCAACAAAATCATCCACTTACCCCGTTAAGTAAGTGCCATTCGCTGCTGACCCCTTCTGGCAGCTCTGCTTCGGCATGAGGCCCGCGCTCGAGTTTTACGATCTCAAAGCAGATCCAGATTTCGTGAAGAACCTCCCCGCTGATCCGCGTGCTATCGCGTTGCGCGACCAACTCCACGCCGAACTGAAGCAGCAGGCCGATCCCCGCATGGAGGGCAAAGGCTATGTCTTCGACCAATACGAGCACGCCACAAAACCCAACGTCGGCTTTTACGAGAAGTTCATGCGCGGCGAAAACGTGAGAGCCGGCTGGATCAACCAGACCGACATCGAACCCAAACCCTTGCCATGAGTGAGTCGGAAAATCCTGCCCGCACGCATCGCAGCGAGAAACCATGAAGCACGCATAGTCACCTCAGCCGCTGCCGCTCCGCAACGCAACGCTCACTTGTTTTCCTTGTCGGCACGCTTCTTCCAGCGCGCGATTTCCTTGCCGATCACATCGCCAGGCTTTGTGGTGAAATAGTCGTAACCGACTTTATTCTTTGCGGCCATCTCGGTGAACGTGGAGTACACGATGCCGTCCTGCGCTCCGGCGAACATGGGCCTGCCCGATTGCACATCGTAAAAGCGCGCCCAATAAATCTCAGTGGACGCGGCGTCGGCGATGTAGTCGGTCTTGCCAGCGGCATTCTTCGTTTTGCGCAGGCCGGTGATGCGGTGCGCTTCCAGCCACGCAAGCGCCGGCTCGATCATTGCGGTGATCTGCGGTGTGATGGGAGCTTTGCGCATGAAGAACCGCAACAGCTCCGTGCTTTCGCCACCACTGAGCGCGGGCGGCTCCTTCAGTCGCGCGGCGGCAGGCGCGAGCGTGAGCGGATCGTGCTGCGCGCACCAGACGGTGGGCTTGCCATCCACTTTCACCTGCGCGGCGGCGAGGCAGGCAATGCCTTTGTCAAAAGCCGCCTGGGCGCGCTGGCGGAGCGTGTCATCAGCAAAGCCAAGCGGCGCGCTCTGCTGCACGATGGCCAGGAGCACCTCCAGCACATGCGCCATCGCGTTGTCATTGAGCGTGATGGCCTCGTGGTAGCCGGACTCGACAGGATAGTTCTGCGGCCAGCCGCCATTCGGAAACTGCGCTTCGAGCAGATAGTCGATGCCACGCAACGCGGCGGCCTTTGCATCCTCACGTTTCGTGGCCGCAAAAACTTCGGCGAGCATTTTGATTTGCTCCGTCGTCGTGCGGTTGTCGAGCGTGCCGCAGTAATGCCAGCCTTCACCGTCCTGCGTGGTCCAGTGCGTGCCGGGCTGCCGCGCGCCTGCGGTGTAATCCACGGCCTTCGACCATCCACCGCTCGGCGTTTGATAGCTGATGATCGCATCGGCCACCTTCTGCGCCTCCGCGCTGGCGAACCATGATTCCTCAGTGTCGCTGTCCAGTTCAAACTCAGCGCGGTTCGACGGCGCGGGCTTCGATGTGGCAAGACCAAGCTTCCGGCACTCGGCGGCCAGCACGTCAAACTCGTGCTTGGCCCGCTCGATGGAGCGCTTCATGTAGCTTGCCCACGCCGTCCGATCCGGCTCCGGCAGCGCAGCGATTCGCTCGGGTGTGAGCATCTCAAACGCATCCGCCTTGTGATGCGTCTCCTTCGTCGCGAGCACCTCCTCGCCCTTCATCGCGCGCACCTGCAGCTCCGACCAGCGCGATGTCTTGAGCGGCACGTCGAATGCAAGCGCACCATCGGCACTCGGTGCCGTCGCCAATGCCACCCACGCCGCGCTGTCAGCGATTCCGCCCGACTCCCCCAGCCGATGCAGCAGCGCCGTGGTGCCAGATGGCGCCTTGCCTGACACATGCAGCGCGAGGTAATCAGCCGTGGTCTTCAGCTCGATGACAGGCTCCGTATTCTGCGATTGCGCGTTGAGCGCAGACACGAGCAGGGCGAGCGGGACGATGTGACGGATGAGTTTCATGGTGTGCTGGGAGACGCGGCGTTCAGGGTGCTTCATCCAATACCGCTCGCAAGTAATCCACTGCGGCTTTTCGGAAGTCCTCATCGGCTGGTGCGCCGCCCGCCTTGCAAGAGCGGAGAGGCAGCGCATGATCAAAATAGCGCGCGCACCGCGGGTTTGGTGACTTTGCCCATCGCGTTGCGAGGGAGTTCGGACACGATGAGAAGACGCTGCGGGATTTTATAGACGGAGAGGCGGCCTTTGCACCAGTCGCGCAACGTGGCGAGGTCGAGCGCCGCATCTTCCGCGAGCACGCAAACTGCGGTGACGGCCTCGCCCCAGGTATCGTCGGGCAGGCCGATGACGGCGCATTCTTTGATGAGCGGATGCTCCAGCAGCACGGCTTCGATCTCGAGCGCGCTGAGTTTGTAGCCGCCGCTTTTGATGATATCGACGCTGAGCCGGCCCATGATGCGGAAGTAGCCGCGCTCGATCACCGCCATGTCGCCGGTGCGGAACCAGCCGTCATCGAAGGACTCGGCGGTGGCCTCGGGCCGGCGCCAATAAGCGCGGAAGACGGCGGGGCCGCGCACCTGGATTTCGCCAGGCTCGTTCTCGTTCGTGATGAGCACGCCGGATTCTGATTTCAACCGCACCTCGACTCCCGGCAAGGGCACACCCACCGCGCCGGGGCGACGCTCGCCGTGCAGCGGATTCGAGAGCGCCATGCCGATCTCGGTCATGCCGTAGCGCTCGAGAAGTTTTTGTCCGGTGAGCGCGGTCCACTTTTCATGCAAGCTCGCAGGCAATGCCGCGCTGCCGGAGACCATCAGCCGCATCCGGGCGAAGCCGCCCACAATGGCCGCGCGAGCTTCTGGCGACGCGACTTCGAGCGCCTGGATGAGCTTCACATAAATCGTCGGCACGGCCATGAAGAGCGTGAATGCATCCGCGCGGACGCGGTCAAGAATGGCGCTCAAGTCAAAACGCGGGAACGTCTCGATGCACGCGCCGCTCCACAGCGCGCAGCTGCAGACATTGATGATGCCGTGGATGTGATGCAGCGGCAGAAACAGCGGGATGCGGTCCCCCGCGCTCCACTCCCAGGCCTGCACCAGGCTCTCGATCTGCGCCTGAATATTGGCGTGCGTGGTGACGACACCCTTGGGTTTGCTCGTGGTGCCGCTGGTATAGAGAATCATCGCGCCGCGCCCGCAGGAGATGTCAGGCAGGGCTTTGGGCGGGTTCCGCGTGATCGCGTCCACATCGACCAGCCTCACCGACAGCCTCGCGCACAGCGGAGCGATCTTCGCAGCCATCGCCGCATCCACCAGCGCGATGCTCGCGCCAGAATCCGTGAGCGCATACTCCCACTCCGGCTCCGTCGCGGACAGGCAGACCGGCGTCTTGATACCGCCCGCGCGCCAGATGCCCCATTGCGCCGCCGCGTATTCAAATCCCGGCGTCACGAGAAGCGCGACTCGCGTTTCATTCAAATCATCGTCACCACCGAGCAACGCAGTCGCGATGATTGCCGAACGTTCGAGAAGGTCTTGATAAGTGTGCGCGCCCGCCGCGGTGCGAAAGGCAACATTGCTGCTGTGCAAGCGGGCGCGGGTGATGAGCGGGAGATCGGGCATTTGATGGAAATGGGGCGGTTTGCACCGGCTGTGCAGCTACTTGGCTGACAAGAATGGAGGCAGAAGACAGGAATGCAGAGAACTGATTTCTATTCCTCCAGTTTCTGCCCCCATTTTCTGTCAGCTCTCAGGAACACAGAAAAGGTTCTGACAAGGCGTGATGGTGGGCAGTAGCTGCTCAGAACAGCATGCGCACCATCATGAAAATTACCGAAGGCCCGAGCAGGCAGCCCAGCCCGGTGTAAAACGTCGCGGTCATCGCGCCATACGGCACGAGCTTGGGGTCTGTCGCCGCGAGGCCGGCCATGACGCCGCTGTTTGTTCCCATGAGTCCGCCGAAGATCATCGCCGCGCGCGGATTGTTCAGGCCGATGGACTTCGCCACAAAGGGCGTGGCGATCATCACCAGCATCGCTTTCACCAGTCCGGCGGCGACGCTCAGCGCGATGACTTCGCTGCTTGCTTTGATGGCGGTGCCCGTGACCGGCCCGACGATGTAAGTCGCCGCGCCAGCGCCGATCGTGGTGAGGCTCACAGCATCGCGATAGCCAAACGCATACGCCACCACGCCGCCGACAAAGAATGAAACAAAAATGCCGGTGAACAGCGACACCACGCCGATCACGCCACTCTTCGTGAACTCCTCCATCCGCACGCCGAACGCCGTGGCGACGATGGCCAGATCGCGCAGCATCGCCCCGCCCATCAGGCCCATGCCGGAAAGCAGCGGGATGTCCGCCACGCCTTGCTTCCCACCCGCGAGCGCGGCCATGAGCAGACCAATGAGAATGGCGATGGCGCTGCCGTGCAATCGACCGCGCGTGAGCCGCTCAGAAGCCCAATACGAGACCAGCATCGTCACACCCACGATCGCGAAAGCAGTGAGCAGCGCATTTTTCGTCAAAACGTTTTCAAGAACCTGCATCATGACTTCTCCTCGCGCCCTCCGATGCGCACGAACACGCCAACGAGCACAAAGCAAACCACCACGCCCAGCGCGCCCGCGACGATCGCCATCACGCCGCCCGAAAGCGCGCCGAGCACATTCTGGCTCGCCGCCATCGCG
>JANPIW010000412.1:0-28156 GCA_031425215.1 Verrucomicrobiaceae bacterium | reverse complement strand
CGCTGCTGCTGCTGCTCACGGGTCATCTTTGGGCGGAGTGGATGTCAGGCTGGCGGCTGCCTTTGAAAATCCGTCTGCTCTCGCTCGCCGCCGCCGCGTGCGCGCCGCTGCTTTTCTCCGGCTTCTACGAGCGGCTCATGCTCAAGACGCGGTACGAGGCCGGCACTCGCTTCGAGACCGTCATCGAGAGCAAACATGGAGTTATCACCGTGGACAAAGACAAAAACGTGCACGGCAACGGTGAGTACGACGGCTACATCAAGCTGGAGCCATCAGCCGGCAGCGGCATGATGCGCCCGTATTTTCCCTCCGCCGTGCTGGAGAAAGTGGAGGACGTGCTCGTCATCGGCGTCTCCTCGGGCACATGGACGCGCATCCTCTCGTGCCATCCGCAGGTGCGCAAAGTCACCGCCATCGAGATCAGCTCAGGCTATCTCAAACTCATCGCCGCGTATCCCGAAGTGTCGCCGATCCTCAATGATCCCAAGGTCGAGATCGTCGTGGATGACGGCCGCCGCTGGCTGCGACGGAATCCCGCGCGCAAATTTGATCTCGTCGTGATGAACACCGCCGTTCACTGGCGCGAGTTTGCCACCGCCGTGCTCTCGCGCGAGATGCTGGAGATGGTAAAGGCAGCGCTCAAGCCCGGCGGCATCGTAACCTGGAACTGCACCGGCTCAGGCCGCGCCGTGCGCACCGGCATGGAGGTTTTCCCGCACACCATCATGATGATGAACTTCTGCGTCGCCAGCGAGTCGCCCCTCATCCCCGACCGCGAGCGCTGGCGCTCCGTCCTCTCCACCTACCGCATCGGTGGCAGGCCGGTCATAGATAAACAGAGCGAGCAAGGCCGCGCCAATCTCGAAGGCTTGCTCGGCTTCATCGACCACCAAGGCGACCAGCCCGACGACAGCAACTGGCGCTGGCTCACGCGCGAGCAGATGCAAACCAAATGGAGCAACGAGCGCATCATCACGGATGACAACCTCGGGCATGAGTATCCTTGAGATCACGATGCGATCGAAGCCGCAGATCAGAAGTGTCCGACGGTATCGCGGCAGATTTACGCCACGGAGCGACTGATCTCGGCGAGTAGGTCGGACACCGGACAAAATCAGCACACTCTCTGGCCGGGGACGCGTGGCGTCTGATGAGAATGGGCGGACACTGTGTCGTGAGTGATTAAAAGCGCGCCGCGAGACACGAACAGCCATTCCAGGGAAACCCATGTCATGCATATCCTCTGCGCCACCGATTTCTCAAG
This sequence comes from Verrucomicrobiaceae bacterium, assembly GCA_031425215.1. GTDB lineage: Bacteria > Verrucomicrobiota > Verrucomicrobiia > Verrucomicrobiales > Verrucomicrobiaceae > JANPIW01. The sequence continues at coordinate 26,892 of JANPIW010000412.1, read as the reverse complement.
AGCCGCGACCGCCGCCGCGGATGTCGCTGCGGCCATCGCGAAGAAAATGAAGCTGCCGCTGCGCCTCGTGCATTGCGCGCAGACACCCGTCATGATGGGGGAGCTGCCGGTGGTGCCGATGGATGACACGCTTTTCCGTGAGGAATTGAAGAAGGAGTCGGATCGTCTTCGCACCAAGGGTGTCGAGGTCAGCGAAGAACTCCGCCACGGCAACGCGAGTCATGAGATCATCGCGGCGGCGACCGAGCAGCCGGCGCGCATGGTCGTGCTCGGCTCCTATGGCAAAGGCATGGCGGAGCGCTGGCTCATCGGCAGCGTGGCGGAGCGTGTGGCGGAGGCTGTGCCGACGCCCGCGCTCGTGGTGCGAGAGGCGGATCTGCTGCTGACATGGCTCGCGGGCGAGTCAACGTTGCGCCTGCTCTGCGGCGTGGATTTTTCCGCGCCAGCGGACGCGGCCATCGTGGCGGTGAAAGTTCTCGCCGGGCTGGGTCAGGTGGAGATCGAGGCGGCTTATGTGCGCTCGGCTGATGATCCGATGACATCGGGAGACGCGCGATCCATTCGCGGTCGCGAAGTGTCGGAACGCATGAAGGAGCTGCTGGGCGATGTGCCAGTGACGGTGCATGTGCGCGATGTGACCACGCAGCCGGCGGTCGAGTTCCTGCACACCGCGGACGAGCAGCGGTCCGCGCTGCTCGTCGTGGGCACGCATCAGCGGCATGGGTTGCGGCGGCTCGCGGAACCGTCGTTCTCGCGCGGCGTGCTTGCTCATGCGGCGACGAATGTGCTTTGCGTGCCGTCAGCGGCGGGCGCGCAGGAGACGCGCGTGCCCTCGATCCGGCGCGTGCTGGTGGCGATGGATCTCACCGAGCCATGCGCGGAGACCATCCGTCATGCGCGCAGCTTGCTTCCATCGGGCGGCGCGCTGCGTTTCATCCATGTCTGTCACGAGCCGTCGCGCGGGATCAATCCCGTCATCGCCTCCGAGGTGTACTTCGATCACAGTCTCGCCACGGCCAGGGCGCGAAAGGAAGCGGAGGAAAAGCTCAATTCACTGCCGCGCGCGCTGATGTGCGCGCCTGGGATCGCCATCACATCTGAGGTGCTCACCCATCACGACATCGCCGTCGCGATATGTGATGCTGCCAGCCGCTTTGGAGCCGATGTCATCTGCATGGGCACCAAAGGCCGCTCGCGCACAGGCGTCGCATTCCTCGGCTCCACAGTGCAGGCCGTGCTCGCGCGGGCGCACAAACCTGTCTTCGTCGTCACGCCGCCGCTCGAATGAATCGCGGCGCGATGAGGCGGAGGGCATCTCAAAACGCTTCGCATGACGGGCTTGCAAAATTCCCCGCCACCATGAAACCTGACTCCATCCGAAATCACCTGACATGAAAATCCACCTCCTTGTTTCCTCCGCGGTCGTCGCGACACTTCTCATCAGCTGCCGATCGACTCCCGATGAAGACGCAGGCTCGGAGACGGCCCCCGAGGGCACCACGGCGCTGGCTCCCGAATACCGGCGGCTGCCCGCGTCGGGGAAGGTGAGCTTTGAGCATCAGATCAAGCCCATTCTCGAATCGAAGTGCCTGCCATGCCACAGCCCGCCGTACGGCATGAACGGCTTCCGCCTCGACAACCGCGCGCACGCATTCGCACGAGGCGCCGCCGGTCAGCGCATCATTCCGGGCAAGCCGGATGAAAGCCTCCTGCTCGCCCTCTCCAGCGCCCACGCCGGAGTGGCGGTGATGCCGAAGGTGGGAAATCGCGTGACCAAAACGGAGAGCCTCATTCTCCGGCAGTGGATCCTCGAAGGTGCGCAATGGCCGGCTGGAAAAGCGGGCGATCTTTTCCCGCGCGAGAACTGGCTGGAGAAGGAGTGAGCTGCGCAGCCAGCTTCTCAAAGGCATAGTGAGCACTTTGCAATGAGCGCTCCGTCTGCTCTCATGCGCCAGTTTTCCATTCATCATGAGACTCGATACCCTGTCACGACTGGAGCGCCATGCGAAGCGGCTGGGCGAGATCGCCACCGTGCTGGGCAAGTATGGGCTGGCTGATCTTTTCGGCGGTTTTAATTACTCGTGGCTCAAGGACCGCCTGCTCGCCAGCGATGGACAGCGGCTGAGCGATTTCACCACAGAGGCCAAGGTGCGCATGGCGCTCACCGAGCTGGGCACCACCTTCATCAAGCTGGGCCAGATGCTCAGCACGCGCGCTGATCTCGTCGGCCCCGCGCTCGCCACCGAGCTTTCCGAGCTGCAATCCAATGTGCCCGCCGAGCCCGTGGCGGGCACGCGTGTGATCATCGAGGCGGATTTCCGCGCGCCCATCTCGCAGTTGTTCGCGTCTTTCGATGACAAACCGCTCGCCGCGGCCTCCATCGCGCAAGTCTATGCCGCCGTGCTGCCAACGGGCGAGCGCGTGGTGGTGAAGGCGATCCGCGACGGCATCGTGCAAAAGGTCGCCACCGATCTCGAGATCGTGCAAGGCCTGGCCGAGCTGCTGGAGAAGCACTCACCCACACTGCGCCCCTACCAGCCCGTGGCCATCGTGCGCCAGTTCCGCCGCACGCTCACGCGCGAGCTGGACTTCACCTACGAGCTGCGAAACCTCGAAGAGTTCACCGCCAGCTTCGCCGCCGATCCCACCGTGCATTTCCCGCGCGTGTTCAGGCATCTGTGCTCGCGCCGCGTCATCACCATGGAGCGGCTCGAAGGCATCGCCGGCAATGACGCCGAGGGTTTGAAAAACTCCGGCGCTGATCTCACTGACTTTGCGCAGCGCGGCGCAAACATGTACCTCGAGATGCTCTTCCGCGATGCCTTCTACCACGCTGATCCGCATCCGGGCAATCTCATGCTCCTGCCCGGTGGCGTGGTGGGCGTGCTGGATTGCGGCATGGTGGGCCGCATCGACGACGAGCTGCGCGAGGATGTGGAGGCGCTCCTCTTCGGCATCGTCGAGCGCGATGCCGCGCAGGTCACGGACGTGGTGCTCCGGCTCGGCGCCGCGCCGCCCGACTGCAACCGCGACCTGCTGCGCGTGGAGCTGGATGATTTTCTCGACGACTACATCGCGCACTCGCTCAATGACATCAACGTGGGCGCGGCGCTCACCAACCTCATCGAGATCATCCGCCGTCATCACATCGTGCTCCCGCCGCCGCTCGCGCTGCTTTTGAAGACGGTGATCGTGCTCGAAGGCACCTCTCGCCTTTTCAGTCCCAGGATCAGCATCGCGGAGCTGATGCGCCCGCATTATCCGCGCATCTTGCGCCGCCGCCTCTCTCCTTCGCGGCTGTTTGCGAGGACCAAGCGCTCCTATCGCGATTGGGACCGCCTCATCACCATGCTCCCGCGTGATCTCGGCACGCTCATGTCGCGCATACGCGGGGGCGGTTTCTCCGTGCATCTCGACCACCGGCATCTCGATCCCGTGGTGAACCGTCTCGTCCTCGGCGTGCTCACCGCCGCCATTTTCCTCGGCTCCTCCGAGCTGTGGAGCCGCCAGGCCCCGCCGCTCCTTTGGGGCGTCTCCGTCTTTGGCGCGCTCGGCTATCTCCTGTCTCTCTACCTCGGCTTCCGCCTGCTGCGCGCGATCCGAAAGTCAGGTGACATCAATTCGCGCGACTGAGGGCGGACTGGGAAGATGCAGCGCGCGTTTTCACACACCTCGGGAAAGCGCATCTCTCTGTTTACATAGCCGCCTCACCGGAGTGCTCAGTCGCGAGATTCACTGAGGACTGAGCTGAGCACTACTCTTGAGCGATATTGCGAGCCAAGCAGGGGCGGCGGGAATGTTCCTCACCATTACCCGGAAGACGTGAGGAGTGCTCCCCGGTTTCAGTGCCTGCGGTTGTCCACGCAGCGGTAGCCGGCTTCCCACAGCTTGCGGCTGAGCATGCGGCTGGACGCGGTGACGCGTGACTCGCTCCAGTCGTTTTCGAGCGCGTGAAGAAGCTCGTGCAGGGTGATCGTGAGCTTGTGCCGGCCTTTGAGCCGGGTGTCGAGCAGGATGCTCTCTTTGGTGCCACTACGAATCCAGAATCCGTGGGCGCGGTGGCGGCCAAGTTTGCGGTATTTGATGGTGGGGGCGGGGGAGGGCATACGGGTGTCAGTACTACGCCGAGATTTAGCCTTGCGGCTCAGCCTTTGGAAGGGAAAACAAGGCCCGGCCAGCAAATAGGGGGAAACCGACAAGGCCAGTATTTCGACTCGTTATTGCGATTCGAGATAAAGGGCGTAAACCCGCGCTTTCCCGCCGGGGGGAAGGGAGACCCGGAGGGCCAGCCGCTCGTTGGGAGGCAGGGGGGTGCGCCAGTTCACTGCGATGCGGGTGCCTTCCGCGTGGACGGCGGCTGCCGCATCCTGGGTGTAGCCGGGGATGGGTCGTGCCTTTTCGTCGAGAAGTTCCAGTTCCAGCGGCTCGTCGGGGCTGACGCCTTCCACATTGACGAAGACTTTGGTGCCCTTGCCGCTGTCAAAGAAGGCGGTCTCGCACATCGCGGATGCGTCGGCTTTTTGATTCGTGAGATAGCCGAAGCCGTCGCGCCGCAGCATGGCGAGGCCGATGTCCTGATTGCGAAACTCGCCATCGCAATCCCAGTGCGAGTACCACATGTAGGTCTGCTCTCCCACATTCGCGAAAGCGTGGGCCTGCAGCAGCGCGATGCTGTCCCACGCGCCCTCCGTGCCGCGTGTGATGGTTTTGTGATCGGCCACAGGCTCGCGCCAGTGGATGCCGTCATTGCTCAGGACAAAACCGAGATCGACGCGCGTGCCGAGCAGGTGGGACTTGGCACCTTTCGGTACGGGCTGCGGGCCGTCCTGCCAGAGTCCGGCCAGTCCGACCAGGACGTTCCCGCGATTCCAAATCCCCATGCCCATGTGCCCTTGCTGGCCCTTCACCGGCTGGGCGATCAACATGCCGGGTCGCGCGTAACCGAGCGTCGTGGCTTTGTTCCAGTGATCGAAATCCGCACTGCGGTAGGTGCGCGTCACGCGGCCGATGTCGCTGCCGTCGGGCTTGAAAACCCAGGGGCTGATGAGCTGGCCCGGCGCGTAATAGAAGCCGCCGAAACGGTAAAGGCCGCTAACCTCGAAGCGCTCGCCGCCGGCGTTCATCGGGCGATCACCCACCACCTTCCAGCGCAGCCCGTCCGCGCTCGTGGCGCAGATGAAAGCGCCCCAGCGTTTCTCATTGGGGCCGATGGCGCTGCGTCCGCCTTTGACATCCTCAAAGGGAACATGCGCGATGTAGGCGCACTTGTAGCGCCGAGCGGGATCTGGATCATCAGGCTCGTGCAGCACGGAGAGGAAGTCGTTCACACGGCTGAGGGAGAAAGGATCGCTCTCAATGAGGCAGATGTTGTTTTTCTTCGAGCCGTTTAGTTCCACGAGGCCAAGCTCGGGCTTCGTCCACGTCACGCCGTCATCGCTCTCCGCGTAGCACATCGGTCGCCAGTAACCTGGAGCTTGGCCGCGCTCGATCACGGTCTGGATCATGCCCAGATACCACATGCGGAACTTCCCGCCGATGCGCAGCACACTGCCATACATGATCGCGTGACCATGATCCGGCGCCCCCGGTGGGCCGCGACGCAGCACCGGATTAGCCGGATGCTTTTGCGCCTGCACCATCGTGAGCTTCAAATTGTCGCGCCACGGGATGCTCTGCTCATCGAAGGCAAAGAAGACCTTCTCCTCGGCCCGGGAGTTGCCGAGAAAAACGAGAAGTACCGGGACAAGGATGATGAGCAGTTTCATGGAGTGGTGGATGGTGATTCAAAGTGACCTGTCGCCAGATGATTCAAAGCAAGGAGACAGGTTCAGCGCCGCAAACGATCCACTTCATCGAGCGGGAGCTTGAGCAGCTCGGTGATGTTTTTGTTCCGTGAGAAAGCGATGAACAAATGGCCGTCGTGCTCGATGGCATGCGGATACTGGAGCGTGGAAGGTTTGTCCGACGGGATGTCGAGCCGTCCCATGCGTGTGAAAGTCTGGCCGTCTTCTGAAACGGCAAGATGCAGTTCACGACGGCCCACGGATGGATTCGCATTCGAGATCAGCACCCGGCAGCCGCGTGAGGTGAGCAGCGAGAAGACCTTGCTCGTCGAGTTGGGATAATTCGTCTTCACCGGAGTGCTCCACGTTTTGCCGAGATCGGTGGAGACGGTGCGAAACAGCCGCGACGAGCCGCCGTTGTCGCGGATGAGGCCGATGACGGTTTTGTCCGGCTGCTCCCACCACACCGGCTCGTCAGGCGAGAAACCCGTGGCTCGGCTGATCGCCAGCCGATCAACGACAGGCGACACCTGCCAGTCATCGAGCGCTTTCACGCCGCCGATGAGCATCGTGACATTGAAGCGCGCGTCGCGCCGCGTCATCATCCAGTCGGCGGAGGAGAGACGCTGCGGCGTGAAATTGTTGATCGCATTGTCGAACACCTGACCTCTGGGCTTCCACGTCGCGGAAGTTTTGTCCCACGCAAAAGCGATCAGCTTGAGATCCTTGTCCACGCCAAACGCGCCCTTGCCTTTGTAAGATGCGACAAGTGCGAGCAGCTCTCCATCGCGCACCCAGAAGCTGCGCGCGATGTAGGCGCGTCCCTCGGCGGGCGGGCCGGTGATCGACTTTGGCGCGCTCCAGTGCAGGCCATCATCGCTCGTGGCGAAGTTGACGTGCTGCGTCGGCACGTCCTCCACGACCGGGCCGTGACTCCACATGCACCAGAATTTGCCGTCGTGATGCAGCAAGTAGTTGTGGAGCTGGAGCATCCATTGCTCGTCGTATGGGCACACGACGGCGTGTGTGCCGTGTAATAGCGGGAGCTTTGCGTAGTCGATGCGCGCCGGATCGCCATCCGTGCCGGGAAGGACGAGCAGCGGCTTGGTATCAAAGTCAGCGGGAACGAGCTTCATCAACTCGGGCACGTTCGCGCCCTTCGCATTTGCATCGGGCAGGGGTTTGCCGTTGATAACGCAGTTCGTCCATGTGGCGGCGCCGATCACTTTGACATCGAGGTTTTCAAAGGTGCAGTTCCTCGCTTCGAGCACAGCATTCAGCGCGATGTTCCCCAGACTTGGCTCGGTGAGCCGGCGGATGAGGACGTTGTCCATGGTTATGCGGCAGTCACCCTTGGCGCGGCCGGTGATCGTGAGCGGATTTTGCGCGGAGGAAAGCACGAGCGCGTTCGTGATCGAGTAACGGCCTTCGTCGAGGAAGTAGAGATCGAAGGCGACATTGCGGGCGAGGAAGATGTTCTTGTAGCTCGTCTGCGCCGTGCCCGTGTCGCAGATGCCGGTGCTGTTACCGATGCTGACAAATCCATCCACACGATACTGCGCGGACTCGTGAGCGCTGATCCCGTCGTCACCACACTCGATGGCGCGGATGTTTTCAAAGACAACATCGCGGCAGTCGCCGTGGATGTTGAAGCCGTCGTTGTAAGGATGCGTGGCGGTGAGGTTGCGGATGACGAGGTGCGCGTTGTCGCCGCTGAACTGAACACCCGCGCTGCGAACCGGCATGAAGATGCGCGCATCCGCGAGTTTCTGACCGGTGGCGAGCTTGAGGTAAAAGATGCCGAAAGTTTGCAGCGGCTTCGCGTCCGCGCGCGGCGGACCTTTGATGAAGGTCCACTCACCGGGCTGGAGTTCCTCGGGTGTTTTAAAGGGCGCGCTCCTGCCTTTCGAGGTGCGGCCCATGAGTTGCATCTTGCCGTTGAAAAGAAAAAACCAGCGGCCGGTGATCGCGTCGTCGAGTCGTGGCAGCAGCGCGTCATTCTTGAAAAGCCCGGGAGAAACCTCGGTCCATTTTGTCGGATCAATTGGATCGCTCCCCTCCAGCGTCGCGCCATGACCGTCGAGCGTGATAGGCTTTCCAGGCTCGCCTTTCTTCCCATAAAAGCCCGCGTAATCACGATAGACCTTCGGCTCAAGATGAATCGTGTCACCCGGCAGCGCGGCCTTGATCGCGTGATGAATCGTCGGCACGTCTTTGCCGACACGGATGTCGCGCGCTGGCATCTGAGCGGCAGAGATGGAGATGATGCAGAGGAAGATTTGGCGAAAGCGCTTCATTGACGAGCGAGAGTAGGCTCAAAAACAGCTCATCTTGCATCAGTCATGAAATTCCACGCAGGCTGTCATAGCGGCACCGTGTTGCACGGAGCTGTGATCGCGGGCAGCGTCCGACATCAAAAAATCTATGAGCTACATCATGGTCGATATCGAATCCGACGGCCCCATTCCGGGCGATTACTCAATGATCTGCTTCGGCGCGGTCGTGGTGGAGCCGGGCGTGGAGCGGACGTTTTATGGTCAGCTCCGGCCCATCTCGGAAAAATACATCCCGGAGGCGCTGGCAGTGAGCGGCTTCACGCGGGAGCAGACTTTGCAATTCCCGGAGCCGGCCGAAGCGATGCAAAACTTCGCCAACTGGCTGCGCAGCATTTCCAAGGACCGCCTGATGTTCATCTCAGACAACAACGGCTTCGACTGGCAGTTCATCAATTGGTACTTCCACCACTTCACTGGCGAGAATCCCTTCGGCTTTTCCTCCACAAATCTCGGCAGCCTCTACAAAGGCCTCGTGAAAGACACCGCCCAAAACTTCAAACACTTTCGCCGCACGAAACACACCCACCACCCCGTCGATGACGCCAAAGGCAACGCCGAGGCCCTCCTGACAATGAAGGAGCAGATGGGGCTGAAGATTCGGCTGTGACCGATTCAGGGTCATTCAGCAGACTCAGTCGCGTGAATTTAGACTGGAATGCAATGCCTCTTTGGTAATCACACCCCCGCCAAGATCCCATTCAGCGTCGCGCTCGGGCGTAGTGCTGCATCCGCCTTCGCGTTGTCGGGTTTGTAGTAGCCGCCGACGTCGGCGGGCTGGCCTTGGACGGCGAGGAGTTCGGCGACGATCTTGCTTTCGTTGGCGGTGAGGGACTCGACGATGGGTTTGAAGGTGGCGGCGAGGGCGGGGTCGGTGGTTTGGGCGGCGAGGGCCTGGGCCCAGTAGAGGCAGAGGTAGAAGTGGGAGCCGCGGTTGTCGATGGTGCCGAGTTTGCGGCCGGGGCTGCGGTCGTTTTCGAGGAACTTACCATTCGCGGCGTCGAGGGTGTCGGCGAGAACTTTGGCCTTCGGATTGTTGAAGGTGTCGGCGAGGTGCTCGAAGCTGGCTGCGAGGGCGAAGAACTCGCCGAGGCTGTCCCAGCGGAGGTAGTTCTCTTCACAGAACTGCTGCACATGCTTCGGCGCGGAGCCGCCGGCACCAGTTTCAAAGAGGCCGCCGCCATTCATGAGCGGCACGATGGAGAGCATCTTGGCGGACGTACCGACTTCGAGAATGGGGAAGAGGTCGGTGTTGTAGTCGCGCAAGACGTTGCCGGTGACGCTGATGGTGTCTTCGCCTTTGACGATGCGCTCGAGTGAGAACGTGCAGGCTTCGGCGGGTGGGAGGATTCGGATGTCGAGGCCGGAAGTGTCGTGATCTTTGAGATACTTCTCCACCTTGACGATGATCTGCGCATCGTGGGCGCGGGCTTTGTCGAGCCAGAAGATGGCGGGCACGCCGCTGGCGCGGGCGCGTTTGACGGCGAGCTTCACCCAGTCTTGAACGGGAGCGTCTTTCGTCTGGCAGGCACGCCAGATGTCGCCCTGATCGACGCTGTGTTCAAAGAGCACGTTGCCCGCAGCATCGGTGACGCGGATGACGCCGTCGGCGGGGGCTTCGAAGGTCTTGTTGTGGCTGCCGTATTCCTCGGCGGCCTGAGCCATGAGGCCGACGTTTGGCACGCTGCCCATGGTCTTCGGATCAAGGGCACCGTTCTTTTTGCAGAAGTCGATCGTGGCCTGATAAATGCCGGCGTAGCTGCTGTCGGGGATGACGGCGAGCGTGTCCTGCTCCTTGCCTGCGGCATTCCACATCTTGCCGCCGGCGCGGACCATGGCGGGAATGGAGGCGTCGATGATGACGTCGCTGGGGACGTGGAGATTGGTGATGCCTTTGTCGCTGTTCACCATCGCCAAAGCGGGGCCGGTGGCGTACGCGGCCTGGATGTCGGCCTCGATCTCGGCTTTTTTGTCGGCAGGCAGCTTGTCGAGCTTCGCAATGAGATCGCCGAAGCCGTTGTTCAAGTTCACACCGATCTCGGCAAGCGTGGCGGCGTGCTTGGCGATGAGGTCTTTGAAGAAGACGCTGACGGCGTGGCCGAAGATGATGGGATCGCTGACCTTCATCATGGTGGCCTTCATGTGGAGCGAGAAGAGCACGCCATCGGCCTTCGCCTTGGCGATCTGCTGCTCGAAGAAGGCGACGAGGGCCTTCTTGCTCATCTTTGTGGCGTCCATGATCTCGCCAGCCTTGAGGGCAAGCTTGGACAGGAGCGTCTTCGTGCTGCCGTCTTTGGCGGTGAAGGTGATGCTGACCTCAGTGCCGTCTTTGACGGTGATGGACTTCTCGTTCGAGAAGAAGTCGTCCTTGCCCATGGTGCCGACGGTGGTCTTCGAATCGGCGGACCATTTGCCCATCGAGTGCGGGTGCTTCTTGGCGTAATCTTTGACGGCCTTCGGAGCGCGGCGGTCGCTGTTTCCTTCACGCAGCACGGGATTCACGGCGCTGCCCATGACCTTCGCATACTTGGCTTTGATTTCCTTTTCCTCGTCGGTCTGCGGATTTTCGGGCAGATCGGGCAGTTTGTAGCCTTTGGCCTGCAGCTCGGCGATGGCGGCCTTGAGCTGGGGCTGCGACGCGGAGACGTTCGGCAGCTTGATGATGTTTGTGGTCGGTTCGAGGCAAAGTTTGCCGAGATAGCTAAGGTCGTCCTCCTGCTGTCCGAACTGCGCCAGGATGCGGCCTGCGAGCGAAATGTCCCGCGTCTCGACCTCAATGCCCGCCGCCTTGGTGAAGGCTTTCACGATGGGCAGCAGCGAATAAGTGGCAAGGAGCGGGGCTTCGTCAGTGAGCGTGTAGATGATTTTAGCGGACATGATGAGCAGGTGAAATGAAAGCGTGAGAGCTAGCTGCGATGGCGCGGACGCGCAATCACCTCCTGCCGCAGTTTCTGTGACCGAATCTTGGACCTTACCGGGTGTTTTTGGTGACCGAGTTCAGCACCACTCCGTGATCATCGCGATGCTCCAGCACGAGCTTGGTGGTGTCGTCGATCATCACGCGGAGGAAGCCGCCGGTTGGCTCCTTGTAGATGTAGGGTTGCTTGATCTTGCCCTCGGGGTCGGTGGTCTTCGGCCCGCCGGGCTTTTCGCCCTTGATCGCGTTTTCATCGTTGAGGGCACCGACTGAGAACTCCTCCACTCCGAGCGGGTGGATGCTGTGGTATTGCCAATGGCGGTCACCGCAGAAGGTGAGCACGTTGGTGATCTGGTTGTCCCGCAGCCACTGGAAGAAACTATCTGCCTCGTGCTTGAAGCCCGCGAGATTCGTGTGGTTGTCCGTCTTGCTGTTGCGATCCGGGCCGACCATCGGCGTCGGGGTGATGATGACCTTCCACGCCGCATCGCTGGCTTTGATCGTCGTTTGCAGCCACTCGCGCTGCCCACGACCCCAGATGCTCTTTTCAGGACCGTCGAGCATTTTATTGGGTGAGCGAAAGTCGCGTCCTTCAACAAACCAGAGCTGCAAATGCTTGTGAACGCGGTGCGAGCGGTAGGTGGGTTTGGCGCGGTCCTCTTCATCGAAGATGGGCATCTGCTCGCGGAAGATCTCAATACCGGTGGCGGGTGCTGGCAGCTTGGTTTGGGCACCGAGATCGGCGTCGTTGAACCGGAAGTCGTGATCGTCTTTTGACCAAAAAGCCGGAGTGTGGGCAAAAAACTCGATCATGCGGGGAAAGCGAAATTGCTCGTGCCATTTCTTCCGCAACTCCGGCAGCGTCTTCGCCGAAGTCTGCGGCGGGTGATCGTAATAAACGATGTCGCCCGTGCCGATGAAGAAATCAGGCTTCAAGGCCGCCATCGCTGAAAAGGAAGGGTAGCCGAGCTGCTTGTCCTCCTCCGTCGCCGTCACGGGGCCGCCCCCGTTCGCCTTCCCGTGCATGAAGGCGTGGTAGTTCATGCAACTACCCATGCAGAAGCTCACGGAACCACTTTCGCTCAGTGACTTGAAGGTGCGCGTCGGACCGGGCTTCGCGGTCTCACGAGTTTCGCCAAAAACGAGGCGGTAGTGATAAAGCGTGCTGGGTTTCAGCCTGCTGGCGATGCTGCGGATGATGAAGTCGTGATCCGCCTTCGCCACGGACCACTTGCTGCGTGTCGGCTGAGCAAAGTCGGCCGACTCGCTCCATTCAAAATACGCGACGCCTTCTTTTCCAGGCACATCGCCGGTTTCATCGAGAACGGGACCCGGAATGGCAGTGAGGCGGCTCTGGAGCCAAACAGACGTCGCGGTGACCTCGCCCGCCATCTCGCCCTGCGCGTGATAAATGTCAGCCTGAAGACGCAGCGTGAAGAGGACAAAAATGAACAGAGATCGCATGGCACCTCACAACGATGCCTTCTGCGCGTTCTTCACCTCCTCGATGGATTTCAGAATGTTCGTTTTCCACACGCCTTGCAGCTTGTCTGGCTCGGCGCGGTTCAGCGTCTTCAGGGCCTCATCGAATTGGCCGCGACGAGTTTGGATGCGGGCGATGCCTTGCAGCGCGGAATACTCATCAGCACCACCGAGGTGGGTTTTGCCTTCGAGGATGGCTTCGAAGCCTTGGAGGGCGGGTTCGTCGTTTTTGAGGTTGGTTTCGCGATTTTGGGCCTGGGCGAGCAGGATGGGTTCACGCTGGCGGAGGTCGCCGATCCACTCCAAGGCGGCGCTGAGGTCGGCTTCGGCTTTTTCGCCATTTTTGACGATGGAATAGGCGCGGCCGCGATGATGAAAGCCATCGCCGCGTTTCCAGAAGGGCCATTGGGTGATGTCCTCGCTTCCGAATTTGGCGATGACTTCTCCTGCCATGTTTCGTGCCAGGAGAAAACGCATACGAGCGGAATGCTCGACGGCGTTAATCGGTATCCAATCAATCACTTCAGCCGCAAGGTTGAAATGTTTTCCCGCCAATGCGCAGGTAAAGGCATTCTCGAGAGCTGCCGATTTTAGGAATTTGTTTGCCTCACGGTCGGCGAAGGAGGCCCACACAGCCCATGCTTCTTCATAATTTCGGTGTTTCATCAGTTCGTCCGCAGCCTGAGTGGTTTTCAGAAACCCGTCCTCCATTTCTGCTGCTTCGAAGCGGTGCGAGCGGCCAGCGTAGAAGTGCGCGAACTTCATCGGCTCGTGGAAGCCTTCGATGCCCGTGGGCGAGAGGGCGCTGTGCTCCTGGCCGTCTTCGCGGATGCGCTGGCGGCAGAGGTTGATGTGCCAGGGCAGGCTCTGCGTGGGTTTGCGGCCGATGACTTGATGCAGCGGATCGTTTTCATCCTGCGTGACGGGGATGCGGATCTCGACGGTCCAGTGATCGTCGGCGATGTGCGTGGCGACTTCCGCCTTCGAGTCCCAGGTGAACCATCGGTCGCGTGGAGCGCCACGATCGAGATCGACGAGATGACCGCTCGGGCTGATGGCGATTTGATAATAAGAATGTGTTTCGGTGGCGAGTTCGATCTCGATTGCGTCGCCATGCCAGAGTGCGGCGTCGTCGTCGCGTGTGGTGGTGATGTTGAGCTTCTCACCGCGTCGTTCGTCGCAGCGAATGGAAAAGACGACGCTGCTGCCCTGCCAGCCTGCTTTGAAGGTGGTGCCAAAGGTGGGCACGCGTCCGGTTTGAAGCTCGCGGAATCGGCCCGTGGCGGCGGTGGGGCAGTTTTGCCAATAGTCGTCATCGAGTTTGCCGTCGATGACGATGTCCTGCGCATCGCCGACGAGTCGCACCGTGGGAACAGGGCCACGCTTCTGACCGAGCTGCTGCGACTTCATGCGCAGACCTTTGAGGAAGTCGTCGATGAGGGCGAGGCGTCTGCCAAACACGCTCGTGGCATCGGCTTTGGCCTTCGCTTTGTCGAAAAGGGCGAGCACTTCATCGGCTTTCGTTTTGTCTTCGTCCATCACCTTCCAATTGGCTTCGCAGAAGGTGAAGAAGCTCAGCATCTCGGTCTCGGCAGGGCCGTAAAAGAGGCGGCAGTATTCGCGCAGTGCCGCGGCGGGCTCGTGGCCGCTCCAGTAGGCGCGGGCGGTGAAATAGACGAGGAAGTGATTGAAGCCGACGCCCACTTTATCGAAGTCGTTGCGGATCGTGAGCCAGATGTCTTCGCCCTGCGAGATGCCTTTCGTCGCCTTCACGGTATCGCCGAGTGAATGGGCGGCGAAGCTCGGCAGATACCAGCCGCGGTCAGTGAAGGGGTAGTTTTCGAAATTGATGATCGGATTCGCGGTCTTCGTGGCCCACGCGGTACGCAGAACCTCCGGCGCGGATTCGCCTTCGGTTTTGACACCTCCTTTGTTGATCGGGCGTCGACCGCCGACGATGCCGACGAGCACGTTGGGCTCGAGTTTGTCGATCTTCAGCGGCGGCAGGGTATAGACGCCATACGCGCAGTTCAGCACCTTCGCTTTCGGATGTGTTTTGCCGATCTCTTTGGCCACGCGATTGACGAAGCCCCAGACGTAATCGCTGAGCAGGCCGCGCTCATTGCGCTCGGGAGAGTCCTTGCCTTTGCACTTCTCGCACTGGCAAATGGAGGTGTAGCCATCGGGCGGCATGATGGAGACGCTTTCCAAGTGGAAGGTGTCGAGCAGCGCCCGCGCATAGCGCACGGTCTCGCGGAAGAGTGCGTCGTTCGAGTAGCAGAGCTGGCATTTGGAGTCTCCGGGCTTGAAGTCGGGTTTGCCACCGTAGATCGCAAACCAGTCAGGATGCTTCGCGAAGACCTCCTCGCGGTTCGTCATGTTCGCCATGCCGTGGGCGATTTGCAGACGCTCGTCATTGCGAATGCCGAGGCGCATGGCCCACAGTGCTGTGTCCGGTCCGCAGGTCGAAAAGCGGAAGTTGAACTGACGCAGCGCGAAGTCGGGGCGCACCGTTTCGTCGAGCTTGGGCAGCTCGATGGTTTTCATCGTCGGTAGCACCTCGCCGAGATCTCCCGGCAGATACCAGCGTGCGCCGAGTCGGTGCAAAAACGCGATCACTGCATTGAAGCTGCCGCGTTCGTCGAGGCCCCAGACTTCGAGCGTTTCGCCATCGAGCACGATCTTGGTGCGGTGCTTGTACAAACCGGGACTCGGCAGCCCATACGGCGCGCCGACAATCTTTTCCCACGCCGCCTGCGCTCGCGGGATGTCGCTATTGTTTCGCGCAAAAGGCCCCACCGGCTCAAAGTCCGCGTCGTCGCCGATCATCGCCAGCCAGTCCGCACCGCTCGCGATGCGGTAGGCACCGTCTTTGAGGCCTTCAGCCTTCACTGGCGAGTGTGCACTGGCTCCGATGAAAACTTTGGCAGCGTTCCCAGTCGGCTGCGTGACGATGGGCAGCCGTGTGCCGCTGATTTTCTCGATCTGCCGCCGAAACTCATGCGCCGCGACACGGGCCATGCGCGAGGGTTTTTCCGCGATGACGATCTCCGCACGCGGCTGGCCGTTTTCGACGAGGAAGGTGTCAGCCGCGACGATGGAGCCGGCAGGAACACAAAGAAGAACAATGAAGGCGCGCCATTTCATGAGCGGCAACAACGGGCACGGAGATTCATCTCGTTCACTGCTTTTCACCGCCCAACCAGCGCACGGCATTTTCGATCACGAACAGCGGCGGCTTGTTTGAAGATAGGATAGGTTTCGTTACCGGGACGAAAGTAGAAGACGCGCAGCCGGCGCGGAGGTGCTCGCCTTTGTCCCAGTCACGAAAAAAAGAACGTGATGGCGAGAGATTTCATGGTTTGGGCAGTGCATTGAGAATGGACTCGACGGAGACCTCGGCAGCAAAAAGGGAAAATGAGAGGAAATGACAGACGAAGGTGGGTTTCGTCCGGGCGCCAACAAACGCGCACTTCCATCGCTTGCGTGCAACTTCCCGGCTCGGTGCTCTGTTTGCCTCCCACTATGCGAAACATCGCCCTTTCCCTTCTCGCTCTCGCCATCTCAGTGTCCGCGCAAAACGCGCCGTATGATGTCTTCCCGGCCGCTGATCCGCCTTACTATCGTGTGCGCTACGAGGCGTCGAAAAAACCTGGCGAGCTGATCTTCCCGGTGAACTACACGATCTGGATTCCGCCAGGCGTGAAGTCTGTGCGCGGCGTGATCGTGCATCAGCACGGCTGCGGCGAAGGCTCATGCAAGTCCGGCCTGACGGGCGCATTTGATCTGCACTGGCAGGCGCTGGCGAAGAAACACGACTGCGCATTGCTCGCGCCATCCTATGAGCAGCCGGAGAAAGCGGAGTGCCAGATGTGGTGCGATCCGCGCAATGGCTCGGGTGCCGCGTTTCAGAAATGTCTCGCCGACCTCGGCGCGAAGAGCGGTCATTCCGAACTGTCAAAGGTCCCGTGGGCGCTTTGGGGTCACAGCGGCGGCGGTCACTGGGCCGGCGGCATGGTGCTGATGCATCCCGAGCGCGTCGCCGCAGCATGGCTGCGTAGCGGGGTGCCGTTGCTCAAAGCAAACCCGGATCGCTCCACGATCAAAACGCACACGGTGTCTGAGGCCGCGCTGAAGGTGCCGGTGATGTGTAATCCAGGCACGAAGGAAGGCGTCACGATCAAGGAAGGCCGCTTCGCCGGTGTGTGGCCTGCGAATGAAACTTTCTTCACGACGGTGCGCGGCAAAGGCGGCCTTATCGGCGTCGCGGTCGATCCACTCACCGCGCACGAATGCGGCAATCAACGCTACATGGCCATCGCGTGGCTCGACGCGTGCCTCGGTGTTCGGTTGCCAAAAAACAGCGGCGATCCGCTCAACGAGATGCCAGCCGATGACGCATGGCTCGCGCCGCTGCTCGGCACCAAGGCTGTGGCCGCCGCGAAATTCACCGGCGATGCGAGCAAAGCCGTCTGGCTGCCGAGCGAGGCCGTCGCGAAAGCCTGTATGCAGTATGTCAAAGACACCGCAATTCCCGACACCACACCACCACCTGCGCCGACCAGTCTGCGCGTGAACGGCAACGAACTCGCGTGGGACGCCGAGGCCGATCTCGAAAGCGGCATCGCCAGTTTCATCATCGAGCGTGATGGTGTGCAGATCGGAACGGTGCCTGAGCAGCCGAAGAATCCTTTCGGCCGTCCCATCTTCCAAGGTCTGCAATACAGCGACACGCCTGCGATGCCGCTCGTTAAAATGACCTTCACCGACGCAAAGACCGAGGCGGGCAAGAAGCATGCTTACCGCGTGATCGCGGTGAACACGGCAGGCTTGAAATCGAAGTGAGGCTCACCTCACCGCATCGCGAATCGCTGGCACGAGCAACTCCGCGACGAGCTGGTGGCCGAGATCGTCGGGATGCATGCCGTCGCTGAGCATGGTGTCGATGGTGGTGTTGTGTTTCAAAGCAAAGGCCGGGTAAGCAGCGTGGACATCGACAAGCGGGACTTGCAACTCGGCGGCGAGCTTGCGCAGCGCATCATTGTAGCGGGAGAGATTCAGTGATTCGAAGCCGCCCTCCGCATCCGCGTTGTAGGGCCGCCTGCCGTAGAGTTCGCGCAGCTTCGAGGTCCAGCGCAGCGGATTGGTGGTCATGACGATGACCTTCGCGCCTTGCTTCTTCGTCTCCGCGATCATGGCGCGGTAGTTGTCGATGAATGCATTCAATGAAACGCGAGGCTCGGTCATGGGCGGCTTCTTCCAGACATCGACCGCCGAGTCATTGATGCCGAACTGCATCACCACGACGCGCGGTTTGAAACGCAGCACGTCTTCTTGAAGGCGTTTGCGCGCCTGCACCGTCGTGTTGCTCGAGATGCCCGCGTTGTGAACGCTGAGGGAGGAGCCGATGCTTTGCAGCACGGTATCGACACGCGTGGCATAAACTTTGACCGCCCCGCGTGGCGCGGTGGTGCTGTCGCCAAACATGATGATGCCACCGGGTTTTGGCGTGGCCTTTGTCGGCGGCACGAAGACGGGAATCTCACCCGCGCCGAGATCGGCCACGTTGATCTTCATCCGCAAACCGCCCTGCATCGTGGTGATCCACAACTCGCCAGGCTTGCGCTCGTAAAGATAGGGATAGGACACGCGACCGCCTGGCACATAATTTGCCGCCACGATGACCGGCTTCGACCACGTCGCCGCCTCGTCGTCTGAAAATGCCAGCGACAGCTCGACGCGGCTTGATCCGCTTTTTGGATCATGACGCGGCGGAGCATTCCACAGCAGCGCAATGCGGCCATCGCTCAAACGGGCCATCTGCGGGCAGCAGGTGACTGACTTGATCGCCGTTTGTTTTAGGCCGTTCCATTTCAATCCATCACGCGAGGTGGCTTCCCACAAATAACCGGCTTCTGTGCGCAGCAGCAAGTAGAGCGAGCCGTCTTTGCGCTCAATGACGCTGCCTTCGAGCGAGCCAGCGTGATCATGCGTGCCGATGCCGTAATCGAGCATGTCGCCTCGTTGCCACGTTTTGCCGAGATCGTCCGACACCCACATCACCGTCGCATGACGCCACTGCGGGATGATCTCCTGGCCCACGAGCACGATGCGTCCGCTCTTCATCTGGATGAGCGAGTGAATGCAGCCGCACCATGGATCGCTGAGCTTCACCGGAGCCTCCCACGTTTTGCCATCGTCAGTGCTGCGGCAGGTGTAGGTCGGCAGAATGAATTCCTTCCAACTCACATCCTTCTCGCCCCAGCGCCACCCTTTGGGCTGAGCGCGCTCCACGAGATTCATCCACGCGGAGATGACGACTCCTTCGCGTGTGCGCAGAAGCGCTCGCTCGCTGCTCACGGTAAACTTCACCGGCTCCGCGAAAAGCGGCGTGCTGCTCCAGGTGCGGCCCTCATCCGTGCTGCGAAGCGCGTCTTTGGCAGACACGCAGAGCACGCTCCCGTCCGCTGCGCTCACAAACGGCCCTTGATGTGTGGACGGTAACGCGGCTGCTTTTGGATGAAGCGTGGGTGAGTCAGCGGCGAAAAGCGCGGTAGCACTGAGGCAAAGAAGGAGAAGCTGTTTCATTCGCGATCAGGCTTTGGGTTTCAGAAACAGCACCTCGGCGCGCTCGATCCAGCCTTTGCGCAAATCCATGCGGAACCAGCCGTCGCTGTTTTTTGCGTTGATGCGGCAGCCGGAGCGCGGGCCGAATTCCTTGAGATCGTACTGCGCCCACGTCTTGCCTTTGTCCGGCGACCAGATGATGCCGCAGGCATACGTCGATGCTGGCGCGCAGTGCGTGGCGACGAAGACGCCGTCCTGATGGAGCATGTTCGCGGACTCGAACATCGGATTAAATAGCAGCGTGTGCTTCGATGTGTCCGTGATGTCCTTCGGGTCGCACATGAAGATGCCGCGATCCCAGCGCTTCGCGATGGCGGGGCCGTTGGCATCGGCGATCCAGTAGCATTTGCCGTCGTCGAGGAAATTGATGCCACCGCATTTGTGGCGCGAGTTCGAGTCCACGCTGATGAGGGTCTTCCATTTCCAGGTCTCGGAGTCGGAATCGAACTGGCCGCGCAGCCAGTGGCACTCTTTGCCGACGCCGCGATCAATGTCGCCAGTGCAGGCGTAAAAGGCGTTCTCGGCTGGGTTGAATGTCACGTTATGGATGTGACGAGCGATGAGTTTGTTCTTCGGATCGCCGAGCATCGGATCGCCGGGCTTCGCGCCTTTTTGCTGGAACTTTGGATTCTGGCCGAACGAGTACGCGAGGTGCACGGACTCTCCGCTGTCGATGGAGTAAAAGATGTTCACCGGCACAGCGCCGCCCATGACGTTGCAGTAGTTCCCCCACACGAGCATCTCCATGCCGTCCTTCTCAAAGCAATGCTCGCCATCGAGCGAATGGAAGTACCAGCCGGGCAGCGCGGGATCGACCGGAGTGTGCGGGATGTAGTCGTTGCCGTCCAGACCCTTCACCGTGATGGCGCGATGCGTTTTGAGATTGTCCGTGCTGAGAAAAAGCTGCGCGCTCGTCGCGAAGAGGATGTTCCCGTTTTTCATGATCACGCTGAAGGTGATCTTGTCCGCGTCCGCAAACTCCGCCGTGTGCGCCCACGTCTTGCCATTGTCCTCGGAGAGAAAAATCTTCCCGCTGCCGAATGCGAAAGCCTTGTTGTCCCGTTGCGAGTCGATGTAAGGACCGTCCGTTGGCGGCATGTAATAGAGGAAGTGCTCCGTCTCGCCCTTGATGCCAGGCGCGGCGTGGAGTGGCGCGGCTCCTGGCAGCAACAGACTGCCGACGGATGCGCCGAGAAAGTGACGACGAGTGAAGGTTGTGTGGTTCATGGGAATGCGAGGAGTGAAGAGCGAGGCCGAGGCTCATTTGCCGCTGAGGGTTTGTTTGGTGAGTGCGGTTGGTTTGTCGATGCCTAGCGCCTTTTTCACGTTGGTGTGCCACTGGCGGGTGTTGATGTCATTCGTGAAGGTATACAGGCCTTCGTCGGGGCCGGCCCAGTCGCGATGGGCCAGGAGCATTTGCTCGCGTTGCTCGCCGAGTTCGTAGCTGCGCTTGAGCAGCGCGTCGCGCTCGGCGGGGTTGTCGCGACGGGCTTTCACGGCCACAGCGAACTCCATCTTCACGCCGAGTTCGGTGAGCTTCCTGTAGTTGTCCAGCAGTTCGAGCAGCACCTTCGTGTAGTCATGGCCGAAGCGGTGGAATTTCACTCGGTCGGCGTATTCGCCTGCGGGCGCTTTGGCTTCGGCGGCCTTGAGATGTTTCTCTGCTTCTTCGACAGCGCTCGGCGGGATGAATCTGCCCCAGGCGGCGATGAGATTGGCATAGGCGAGGCCGGTGGCATCGATGACGCGGTCGCGTTTGTGCCAGTTCACATCCAGCGCGTGATTGTAGGTTTCAAAGAAGGCTTCCATTTCCTTCGCCACGGGGCCGTAGGCGGACTCGTAGAAGTCGTGCATCAGCTTCGTCGAGTCGCGCTTCGGATCCCACATCATGTGCGTGATGGCCCACATGTTCGGCGCCTGGGTTGCGAATGATTTGCTGCCTTCCCCGTAGGCCGCGATGAATCCGAGGCGGCTGCCTTCGGCGAGATTCGTGATGATTTGCCGGTCATGAATCCATGGCAGATCGTGGAAGTAATGGCTGCCCCAGCCTTCGCGGATCACCATTTTGGCGTCGAGCTTCTGCCAGCCGGAGACGGACTCGCGCCACTCGCGCAGGTTCTCGGGATCGCGATGCGCGGCGCATTGGAAGGCGAATGAGACGTACAGGTTTGGCTCCAGCTTTGCGATCTTCAGCGGCGGCTTGTGGTAATAGGTGTAGGCAAACATGCCGCAGCCCTTCGCTGGATTTTTTTCGCGCACGCGCCGCGCGACTTCGTTGGCATAGGTCCACATTCGGTCGCTGAGCTGCGGGGTCCTTTTGTCGTAAGCCAGCACACCAGGCACATCGAGCGCCTTGCAGCGTTCGCATTCACAGAAGCCGCCGCCGTCGCTCGGCGAGATGTTCATGATGTCCGACTTGCCCGCGAGCACATAGTCCACCATGCGCGCAATGACCTCGGGATGCGTCGTACACATCTGCGGCGGACGGCGCTTGCCATTCACCAGCGCGAACCACTCCGGGTGCTCGCGAAACGTGTCGTCTTTTCGCAGATCGAACGCCGATCCCCAACTGTGGCCGAAGATGGCCGACTTCACCCAGCCGAGCCGCGCGCGCCGCATCCATTTGCGCGCTGCGTCGTGGAAGGTCTTCGTGTGGTAGGTGCTGGGGTAGCCCATTTGAATCGCGCGAATCTCGAACCCGGGCTTCCGCCGTTCGTTCAGCGCAGGCAATGTTGCCTCCGCATTCACCGGCACATGCTCGCCGAATTCTCCCGGCCAAAACCAGCGCACGCCGAGGTGATCCTCCAGCAACGTATAAACGGCGAGCATGCTCCCCGCCTCCGTCCCGATGGCCCACGGATCACCTTCAGCATCGCTCCCGGCGATCACCAGGCCACCCGGCACCGTGCGCAGCATCCACTCCTCCATTTTCCAAGGCGTCGGTGATTGATCGAGCGCAACCGCAGCCGCGCCATCGCCGACGAAGAACGACAGGTCGGCGGTCTTCATCCGCGCAAAGGCGCTCGTCTTGATGCGCGCGAGCTTTTGTCCGGTGATGCGCTCGACGTAGCTCGCGAGTTCATCCGCCGCCGCGCGCTGCACGGCGCTGGCATCATCGGCGATGACGATGCGTTGGAAATCCTTGAGCGCTTGCCTGTCGGCTCCTGATGCGGAGTGAAGGAAAACAAAAGCTGATGCGAGAAGTGGAAGGGCGCGGTGCATGACGCTGTAACCTACGACCGGCAGCCTCGCTCTCATTCAGGCAGCCCGTCGCGACGGGCTGCGCAAGGCGGTAGCGTGGACTTTCTAGTCTGTGCCGGGCGCTGGCTCTTCCCGGGCTGCTGGGACACAGGCTAGAAAGCCTATGCTACTCGCGCGCCCGTTTCTCGTTGTGGCACTACTGCTCATGCCTCAAGAAATATGGTCCGAGTGGCGTTCTTGTGGTTCGCGAACTTGCAGGAAGAGCAAGCACACAAACCAGATTTATATCCATGAGCCATTCCTCACTCGCGTTGAGAAATCTATTCTTGTTCGTCACGCTCAACGCCTGCGGCTTTGCACTTCACGCCACCGACATCGTCATGCCGCATCCCGACGCCGTGCATGGCTGCGCACTCAGCGCCGATAGCAAATGGGCCGCCACTGGTTGCGCCGATCACATGCTGCGCCTCTGAGACACCACAACCGGCAAACTGCACAGCTCACCGCTCGCGCACGATGGCGGAGTGTATCCCGTCGCGTTCAGTCCCGACAGCACGATGGTCGTCGGCGGCAGCGACAAGGACGCAAAGCTCTGGGATGTCGCGAGAGGCAAGGTGCTCGCAACCTTCGCGCATCCGGGCTTCGTCGATTTGCTCGCCTTCCGGCCCGATGGCAAAGCCGTGCTGTGAAGCAGTCACGACGGCCCGCAGGATGGCACCGCGCGTTTGTGGTCCGTGCCTGATGGCAGACTGATTTGCGACATCGAAAACAAACGGCGCTTTTACGCCGTCGCATTCAATCCCAACGGAAAACTCGCCGCCGTGAGTGGCAATGGAAACGCCGCGCAACTGCTCGACGGCATGACGGGCAAATCACTCGGCATTGAACTCACGCACGAAGGCTCCGTGCGCGCACTCGTCTTCGGCCCCGACAGCAGCGTGCTGCTCACCGCGAGCTTTGACAAAACAGCGCGGCTGACGCGCGTGACTTTGCCTTGATGCTACGGAGCCTTTCGCGCCTTGAGCCACTCGGGCGCGAATTTCACGAAGGCGATCTGCTCGTACACATCTTTCGTGCCACACTCGATCAACATGCCCACCAGTCCGCCCTGCACACGCACCATGCATGTGTAGGCGCTCGGTCCGCTCCAGAGCATCTGCGCGGCGGGCCATGATTTGCCTTCATCATCGCTGATCCAGGCATGGACACCGGTGCGGCCGGACGAGATGGGATGTGAGAATATCCAGTCGTGCTGCCCGTCGCTGCCGTTGCGAAAGCAGCGGTAGATGCAGCCCTGGCAGTTGTTCTCCACGAGCGCGGCCATGCCCTCGGCGGGCTGCCATGTCGCGCCGCGATCTTTGCTGGTCACAAGCGTGCGCTGCGTGCCGTGGCCGGAGATCGTGCGCGCATTCATGAGCAGCGCGCGGTTGTTCATCTCGATGATTTGCGGCTCGCTCGTGTGATCGGCAGCATCCGCGCCGAGCTGCCAGGTCTCACCGTGATCGTCGGAGAAGATCGCATGCGTGCGATACACGCCGCCCTCGGTGTGATAAGCCGGGATCAAGAGGCGGTCCGGCTTTGAAGCGCCGCCGCGCAAAAACAAACCCTGGCCCGGCCCGGTGCCATACCATCCCCAGACTGGCTTTCGCGTCGTGGCTGAGATGTCGCGCGGCGCGGACCACGTCGCGCCGTCGTCATCGCTGTGAGTGATCCACACGCCGGTGCCAGGCACTTTTGCGGCGACGATGTCTTCCTCCGTGTCCGCGTTGCGGCTGCGTGTGAAGGCGAGCCACAGCCGGCCGTTCGACGCGTCCTGCACGACGCAGGGATTTCCGCAGGTGTCGCGCTCAAGATTCGCGATCACCTGGTGCGGCTGCCAGGTCTGTCCGTGATCGAGGCTGCGCCGCAGCACGATATCGACATCGCCAAACATCCGCCGCTGCTCCATGCGCCGCTCTGCAAAAGCCATTAGCGGTTTCTTCGGCAGCCACCAGAGCGCCGGGATGCGGTAGATCTTCGCGCCCTCATCGCCCGCCTTGAAGGGCACGTTGTAAAGGAGCGACTGGCCTTGCCCGTGAGCAACGGCGCAAGCAGTGAGAAAGAGGATGAGTCGTGTGAGGTTCATTTTACTGTCAAAGCAAGAACAGGGTCCACGCTGGCATTTCATGGCTTCGCCAGAGCATCCGTCGCGTTCAGAGTAAAACGCACGCTTACAACGCTGTGCTTCTCTTTCCCCGGCGCATACTTCACATACGTCGTGGCCACGATGGTGCCGTCTGGCAGCAGCTCCATTCCGGGATAGCCGCAGTCGCCCACGCGCTCGGCGTGGCTGTGCAGGAGCTTCACGCGATACTGGCCGGGCTTCGATTGCTTGATGTCATCGTAAGTGCCCACCCAGGCGACGAAGTGTCCTTTCGTGGGGCTATTGAGCGCTTGATCACGGAAGGCCACGACCATGCGGCCATCGTTGGTGAAGACGCCATTGTGACGATCTCCCGTGAGGCCCCAGGCGGTGTCGGCGGGCGTGGCCCACGTTTGTCCTTCATCGCGGCTGAACATCACCAGACTGCGGCTCTTGTGCGTGTTCTCGCGCATGATGCAGCAAAGCTCCGTGCCATCCGGCGAGCGGAAAACAAATGGCTCGCACGGATTCCTGCCCGTGACAGATGCCACGACCTTTGGCGCGCTCCAGGTGAAGCCACCGTCGGCGGTGATGGTTTGCAGCACTTCGAGCGGCGCTTTGTCGGCACCATCAGGCCCTTTGTGATAAAGACCGAGATAGCTGCCGTCCTTGAGCCGCACGATGCTGCTGAAGGTCATCACGCAGGAGAAACCGAGCGGCGGGATCTCCTTCCACGTCTTGCCCGCGTCCTCGCTCATGATGCTGGGCATGCCGGGGCCTTTGCGGCTGTCTTTCGCGGCGGAAAAGACCCACAGGCGCTCTTTGCCTGCGGGATCTGTCATGCGGTAAATGCTCGGGCAGTTCTGGTGCGTCTTGAAGCCGGGCGGCATTTGTTCATCCATGCGCGTCCATGTCACGCCACCGTCATCACTTCGCGCCATCGGTCCTGCGGCGCCGCCGTGATTGATGCACCACACGCAGAAGATCGTCCGGCCATCCGGCATCAAGACAGTCGTCGGGTGGCCCTGATAAGTCGTCTCGGTTCCCTCGGCGATGACGACATGCCGCTCCTTTTGATCCGAGAGGTCGATGATGGGCAAGTCCGGCTTTTCCTGCGCGCGGGAGATGGAGAGGGCGGCTAGAAAAAGAGCGGTGGTTCGTGAGATGCGTTTCATGCAGGATCACTGAACCACGCTCACGAGGAAGGTCTTTCTGCCTCGCAGGGAAACAAGAACGATGATTCGGCGGAGCTGTCGTGATTTCAAACGGGCTTCAAGGCGCGAATAACTCTCTCAGTGTCTCCAGAACGGCGGTGCCTGCGGTTTGGTCGATGGCACCGAGACGCTTCACGAGACGAGTTTTGTCCACTGCGCGAAGCTGATCGAGTGCAATCTCGCCGGCCTTGCCCTGGAACGTGACAGCGGTGCGTGTGGGCCAGCCACGGCGAACGGTGGTCATGGGCGCGATGATGACAGTGGAGATCGCGTCATTGAGATCGTCAGGCTAGATGATGACGCATGGCCTGGTCTTTGCGGTTTCGGCGCCGAGCACCGGATCGAGAGCGACGAGGAACACCGCGAAGCGCTCGATCACCATTTCCATTCCTCCGCGTCGAATTTGTTTCGCGCCTCGCGTGCATCGGAGAGTTCATCCACGCTCGACTTGGGTTGGCGGAACGCCTCTGCCCAGCCTGAGCGAGGTTTGCGGCGCGGCTTGAGCAACAGCCCTTCACTCGTCGTCGTAACTTCAAATTCGAACGGCCAAGTCATCGAAGGAGGTGATTCAGCTTTCATGGGTTGATTGTCAGACAACGATTGCGATGCGTCAACTACGGCGAGGTCGAAGTGCTTGGGTTGCCATTTGAAATCAAAACAGCTCCATCTGCCCCTGCTCATCTCGTGGGCGGCGGAAATGCGCGGTGCTCAGTTCGGCTCGTTTCTGCGAGATGGCGGCGCGTTTGACGCTGACCTTGAAGATGCTGGCGATCTGGTCGGCCCACACGCCTTCACCGCGCAGACGTTTGCCGAAGTCGGGGTGCGACATGGTGCTGCCTTGCGTTTGCTCGATGCGACCGAGGATTTTTTCGCGGTGGCCGGGCATGTGTTCGTCGAGCCAGGCGGCGAAGACTTCTTTTACGCCGTGCGGCAGGCGGGCGATGGTGTAGCCGGTGAATTGCGCGCCTGCTTCTCCGGCGGCTTTTAATAAAGCGGGAATCTCGCTGTCGTTGAGGCCGGGGATGATCGGCGCGGTCATCACGCCCGTCATGATGCCGGCGGCGCGGAGCTGGCGGATGGCGTCGAGACGCTGACGCGGCGCGGAGGCGCGGGGTTCGAGCTTGTGCGCGAGGTCGGGATCGAGCGTGGTGAGGGAGATCATCACGACAGTGGCGTCGTATCGGGCGAGTTCGGTGAGGAGGTCGATGTCGCG
>JANPIW010000411.1:0-7073 GCA_031425215.1 Verrucomicrobiaceae bacterium | reverse complement strand
CCGCAAAGCCACGCTGTGGAAGGAATCCACCCAGATGCCCCTCATCGTCCACCTGCCTGGCATGGCTGAACGAAAGGATTGCTATCGCAATGTAAACCTGCTCGATCTCTATCCCACATTGATCGAACTGTGTGGCTTGCCCGAGAAAAAGCTGGATGGAAAGTCCTTCAAACCCTTGTTCGACAACCCCGAGATGCCATGGGCACCGACCGTCACCACCGCAGGCAAAGGCAATCATTCCGTCATGTCGGAGAAGTGGCACTACATCACCTATTCGGAACAATTTGAGGAACTATATGATTTGGAAAAAGACCCCATGGAGTGGGAAAACCTCGCCAGCGAGAAGTCCCCTGAGTTCGACGAGGTGAAAGCCCACCTGCGCACCTTTCTGCCCAGGAATGAAGTGGACAGCCTTCCTCAATCCAAAGACAAAACCAAGAAGGGTAACGATGACGCTGCCGAGCCTAACAAGAGAACTGCCAAAAAAGCTCCCGACCCTACCATCAAGCCACGGCGCAAGCTGGCAGAACTCAAATGATCTCCCGCTGAATGACCACCCATCAAACTCCTGGAAGCCACTTCCTCTGCGGCCCTGCGTCGCAGAATTTCGATTATCGCCGCACCGTTATCGCCAGGCTTGTAGCTCTCTTGTTCCTCGCCTCCCAAATCATAGCGTGTGCAGCAGACAAACCGCTCGTGTATCCGCCAGTGCCAGGCCTTGCAGCTTCGGCCCATTACCAAGTGCGTGTGCGCTCAGCCACCGGTGGCGGCGAGTGGCAGAGCGCTTTCGCGTGGGAGACCATCTGCAAGGCCGTCGAAAAGAAGACGGATGCCTACTTTGATCATCTGGCCGGCTGGACACATACCTATGTAAACTTTGAAACCGCCGGTGCCGTGGAAATCGAAATCTCCCGCGTCAATGGGCAGCCGATTCGCGCCGCAGCGGTGCATCCGAAACGCAAGGCGTCCGCGTGCTCCGTCGAGGATGGCAAGGTTTTCATCAGGCTCGATAAACCCTGTCTGGTGGCCGTGGATATTGACGGGCAAATGGACGGGCAGGATACGGGCAAGGGTTACAAGGGGCCGCCGATTCACACCATCTCGCTCTTTGCCAATTCGTCGCTGGCTGGAAAACCGAAGCCGAAGGATCCTGGCGTGCTGACCGTGAAGCCCGGCGAGTCACCACCAACAGACGGCGACTGGACCACGCTCTATTTCCTGCCTGGGATTCACGATGTCGGGCTGGCTTTTCCGCTGCGCGCGAACCGCCAGTATTACATTCCCGGCGACGCGATCGTCTTCGGCACGCTCTCGAATCCGAAGTGGGGCGACGGCCATCACATCCGTATCTTCGGCCTCGGTACTTTGTCGGGAGCACGGCTGAAGCATCCCGCGCATGTCGAGCCAAAGGTGACCGAGAAAGAATACAATCGCTATCGCCCCATCGAGATCGTGGGCACCACCGACACCCGGGTGGAGGGCATCACCATCGCGGACTCGGCGTATCACTCACTTATGCTCATTCATCCCTACAAAGCAGATCATCCCAATGAAGTGAAGTGGACCAAGATCTTCACCTGGCGTGCCAATGGCGATGGCATCAATCCATTTGGCAACACGCTGATCGAGGATTGCTTCATCCGCACGCAGGACGATTCGCTTTATGTCAGCGGCCTCGGCATTCGCCGCACCGTGCTGTGGAACGACGCCAACGGTTCGTCCTTTGTTTTGAGCGCCCTGCCGCATCTCACTGAGCGGACGCTCGTGGTGGAGGACTGCGATGTCATCTATGCGCGCGCCAAATGGCACCATTGGAGTGGCGGTCGCGTGTTCAACATGCGAGGAGAAGGCAATGGTGCTGGCGGAGCGGGAGTGATTTTCCGCAACATCAATATCGAAGACCCAAGACCGACACTTCAACAGTTCTTCATCTGCATGACCATGCCAGAGCCGTATTCGGACGACGTGGAAAGCAGCAAAGCCGGAGACATGTCAGGCATCCTCTTCCAAAACATCTCCATCGCTGCCCCTAGCGTTCTGGGCGAACCGCAACTCCTCTGGGGGCAAGCCAACGCCCTCATTCGCAACCTGACCTTCGAGAACCTCACCCTTGGTGGCAAGCCTGTTCGTGAGCTGGACTTCTTTAAAACGAACGAGTTCGTTGAAGGACTCGTTTTTGCTCCATAGGCCGCTTGCTCGCCATCAGGGCGACTACCAAACCTCTCGCTGTCGCTTTGTGTCTAGCCAGCGCCACCGTAGTCGAAGATGAAGTCGCCTGCTCGACCGCGAGATCAAGGCCAAAAATGTCCACGATAATTTGATGCTGACATTAAACAGCGGCAGAGACATTTGCCACTGCGGCAGCAAAGAGCATTTGATGCGCCGCCGCGCTCAAAACGCGAGTCTGTGAAGTGCTGTTTTTGTTCTCGTGGCGCGCGTCAGATTTCGACCTCACATTGTCGGACTGCGTTCCTTCTCAGAGGATCACAAAACCCGGTTGCCATGCGAGACCTCGCCGCTACTATCGGCGGCTTTAATTTTCCCAACCACGTCATCAGGACATAAATCCCCACCAAGCGCTCAATGAACCTCCTCGTTAACGGCATCCCGCTCTCCATCGGCCTCGCAGTCATCGGTCTCGTCGCCGCCTTTGTTTTAATAAGGCAAATTCTCGCCGCGTCCGCTGGGAATGAGAAAATGGGAGCCATCGCCAAGGCGGTGCAGGACGGGGCGAAAGCGTATCTCAACAAGCAGATGACCGCTGTGCTCGTGATCGCCGTGTTTGTCTGCGCTGCTGTGTATTGGGCGCGTGGTGGGGCGGCTTCAGTCGGGTTCGTGGTCGGCGCGGTATGCTCATTGCTCGCGGGTTACATCGGCATGTTCGTCGCGGTGCGCGCGAATGTGCGCACGGCTCAGGCGGCATCCATCGGGACACATCCGGCGCTCAAGATCGCTTTCAATGGCGGCGCGGTCACCGGTCTGCTCGTCGTGGCGCTCGGACTTCTCTCCGTCGGCGTGTTTTATCTCGTGATGCTCAAGCTGAACGCAGGCAATGATCACGCGACGAAGATTGCCATCGACTCGCTCATCGGCCTCGCGCTCGGCAGCTCGCTGGTGAGTGTGTTCGCCCGACTCGGCGGCGGCATTTACACCAAGGCCGCAGATGTCGGCGCTGACCTCGTCGGCAAGAACGAGCAGAATCTCCCTGAAGACGATCCGCGCAATCCCGCGACGATCGCAGATAACGTGGGCGACAACGTGGGCGATTGCGCGGGCATGGCGGCTGACGTGTTTGAAACATACGCCGTCAGCCTCATCGGCGGTGTGCTCGTCGGACATCTCACCGTCACGGGAGACAGCGGCGCGGCTCTCATCTATCCTTTTGTGCTCTGCGGTCTCTCGATCATCTCATCGCTCCTCGGCATCCTGTGGGTGAATTTCGTGAAGCAATCGCCCACCGCCTCGCTCGTCACCGGCGTGGCCGTCTCGGGCATCATCTCCGCCGCTCTTTTCTGGTGGGCCACGAGTTCGCTTTTCCCGCAGGGCATCAAAATCCCCGGCCAGGATGTCAGCGGCTCCGAGCTTTTCTACTGCTCGCTCGTCGGCCTCATCATGACCTTCGCAGTCGTGTGGATCACCAACTACTTCACCTCCACGCATCATGCGCCCGTGCGCCGCATAGCCAAAGCATCCGAAACCGGGCACGCCACTAACATCATCGCGGGCATCAGCGTCGGCCATCACGCCACGCTGCTGCCTGTGCTCGCCATCGCCGCCTCGATCTGGTGCTGCTACGATTGGGCCGGGCTTTATGGCATCGCCGTCGCCGTCGTGTCGATGCTCTCGCTCTCCGGCATCATCATTTCGCTCGACGCATTCGGCCCCATCACCGACAACGCGGGCGGCCTCGCCGTCATGTCGGGCCTGCCGGAAAGCGTGCGCAAAATCACGGACGAACTCGATGCCGTGGGCAACACGATGAAGGCCGTGACCAAGGGCTACGCCATCGCCTCCGCCGGCCTCGCCGCCATGGTTCTCTTCGGATCGTATGTTGAGGACTTGCAAAACTTTGTCGGTCACAAGGTCAGCTTTGACCTCATGAACCACAAGGTCATCATCGGCATGTTCATCGGCGGCCTGCTGCCGTTCCTCTTCACCGCCTTCTGCATGGACGCCGTGGGCAGCGCCGCTGGTGCCGTCGTGCGCGAGGTGCGCCGCCAGATCGCCGCCAAGCCCGGCATCCTCACTGGCGCGGACCTGCCGGAGTATGCGCAGTGCGTCAGCATCGTCACCAGCGCCGCGCTTCGCCAGATGATCGTCCCCGCACTGCTGCCGCTCATCTTTGTCATCGGCACCGGCTTCCTCGGCATGGAAGCGCTCGGCGGCCTGCTCATCGGCACCATCGTCACCGGCCTCTTCGTGGGCATCGCCATGACGAGCGCCGGCGGCGCGTGGGACAATGCGAAGAAGTACATCGAAGAAGGCAACCACGGCGGCAAAGGTTCCTTCGCCCACCAAGCCGCAGTGACAGGCGACACCGTCGGCGATCCCTATAAAGACACAGCCGGCCCCGCCGTGAACCCCATGATCAAAGTGGTGAACATCCTCGCCATCCTGATCATCCCCGTGATGTTCAAGAAGTTCGTCGGCTGAGGCTCGCGTTCAGGAGCGGCATAAAAATGCACAGCCGCGCCTATCATGACTTTCGACAAACAGCTTTACCAACTCTTAGCCAAATGGCCTGGTGCCGCGTATGTGCTGTGCGGTGAGACGCCACCCAAAGGATTGCGCTATTCCGCCCCAGTGGTGAAAGCGATTGAGCGCAGGCTTGATGGATTGATCGAGCCGTCAGATCACTCGAAGCCCCGGCGCATCGTGGAGGTGCAGTTTCAAAATCTGGCGGATATTTACCCCCGTACTGCGGCAGCAATGGCGCTGCTGCATCAGACGAATGTGAAGCGCCAGATCGAGGCCGTCATACTCTTTGCCACACGCAAGTTGGATCCCCGGACAAAGCCCTGGAGCGCTGTCATCCGCGCGGTTTACATTGATGAAGCCATTGAAGAATTGCGGAAAAAAGACCCGCGTCATCCACTGGTCGCCGCATTCGAGCCGGTGTTCGAGAAACGGCAGAGCCGCCTTGCCGCCAAAGCGCGGACGTGTTACAACTCAATCCAGAAAAGCTCGCTGCCAGCCCCAGCCCAGGAAGCCTGTCTCGCGATCTTCTTGAGTTGGATGACCGAACGATTCAAAAAACTGTCACGAAAGGAATTCACCATGATCTTGAACCTGCCACCCATCAGCAAAACCCGCATCGGTCGTGAACTCCTGGCGGAAGGTCGTCTTGAAGGGCGCCTAGAAGGGCACTGTGCCATGGCACTCAAACAGGCGGCGCACAAATTTGGGCATCTATCGTCATCCACCATCAAAGCCATTCGCGCGCTCAAAGCGCCTGAACTCGAATCACTGGGGGTCGCATTGCTCGACATGAAATCGATGAAGGAACTGCGCGCCTGGCTGGAGCTGCGCTGACCGGCTCATGTAGTGCGCGGCGGACGTACGAATCGATGATCCGTCAGAATCCCTCTGGCATTCTCCTCCGCGCCGCTACAATGCGCGCGCATGCTCACCGACTTTCACGCCGAGCTGAAAACCCTCCGCCTCACAGAGCCGTTCCGCATCGGCCACGGCACATCCACGCAGCGCCAGATGCTGCGCGTCCACGCCACACGCGACGGCATCACCGCCGTGGGCGAGGCGCCATTCGTGCCGTACTATAAAGACAACCCGGCGGAAGCCCTCACTTGGGCACAGCAATGGGGCGCGCTCATCATGGGCGGCGGCGGCGCGAGCAAACCCGTTGCATCACCATCGGTTCCGCGCGCCGCGAAGCTTGCCTTCGATCTCCTCAAGCTCGATCTCATGGGCAAGGCCGCAGGCAAATCCATCTCCCGGCTTTGGCAGGATATCACAGGCGCGCGCTGGCTCTCACCACCGCGCGGCTGCCGCTCGTTCAGCATTCCCGCTGATCTCGATGAGTTCGCGGACAAGATTCACGAAGCCGACCGCACCTTCAGCGTGCTCAAACTCAAACTCGGCAGCGGCAGCCTCGACCACGATGAGATGATCGTGGCTCGTGCGCGCAACGTTGCCCCCGCCGCCACGCTCATCGCCGATGTGAATGGAGCGTGGTCCGTCACCGACACTGCGAAGATGATCCCTGCCCTGCGCCGCTGGCGGCTCGCCTGCATCGAGCAACCCATCAGCCACGATCTCGGCATCGACGGCTGGCGCGATTTGCAAAAGCTCCTGCCAGCGCCGGGCATCCCGTTGATCGCCGATGAAAGCGCGCAGACCAGCGACGATGTCGCGCGCCTCGCGGGACTCGTCAGCGGCGTGAATGTGAAACTCCTCAAATGCGGCGGCTGGCATCGCGCCCGCGAGATGATCCTCGCTGCGCGCGTCCACGGCATGAAGGTCATGCTCGGCTGCATGATCGAGAGCAGCATCGGCGTCACGGCCGCGGCGCATCTCGCCGGCCTCGCCGACTGGATCGACCTCGACGGCCACCTCTGGATTGCCGACGATGATTACGAAGGCGTGTGCTACGACAAACGCGGGCAACTCGTGATACCCGACGCTCCGGGACTTGGCGTGACGATCCGCAAATCCGAAATCTGACATGACTGAGGAGCGATTGATGAACTTGATGCGCGGCCTGATGCCGGAGGCGATGACGTGGCTGCGGCGGCTGATCGAAGTGAACAGCTTCACTTCCAATCGCGAGGGCGTGAACCGCGTCGCGGAGATCACAGGCGAGATGTTTGCCGATCTTGGATTCGCACCGGAGTTTGTCGATTCCGAAAACGCGAGCTACGGCCGGCATGTTTTTCTCCGGCGCGATGGCGCGCGAGTGCGCAAACCCGTCGTCATGGTC
Source organism: Verrucomicrobiaceae bacterium (assembly GCA_031425215.1). Lineage (GTDB taxonomy): Bacteria > Verrucomicrobiota > Verrucomicrobiia > Verrucomicrobiales > Verrucomicrobiaceae > JANPIW01. Next base: position 136 of record JANPIW010000411.1, on the reverse strand, counting down.
ACGCACTCCGACACGGTGTTTCCTCCCGAGGAAGAAGCGCGCAACCATTTCACCTGGCTCGAAGCGCCGAGCGAAAACCGCATCTACGGCCCCGGCACCGTCGATAACAAAGGCGGCACCGTCCTCATCTGGATGA
>JANPIW010000410.1:0-7937 GCA_031425215.1 Verrucomicrobiaceae bacterium | reverse complement strand
TTGCCATTCATGAGCATCAGCACCTGGGGCTGGCTGCCAGACAGCTCGCCGCCATCGACAAGCTCGCGATTGCTCTGTCCGAACTCGCGCAGGAAGTGGCCAGCGGGCGCGGGCTGCTCCAGCTCGGATGCGCGCATGAGTTTCATGCCGGCGAAGCCGACAATTTCGTCGCGCTTCATCATGTCATCGCCAGCGGTGGCGATGTTGCCGTTCACTTTTTCTTTTTTGTCGGAGCGCGCGCGTTGCAGGGCTTCGAGCTTGCTCGCCATGACCTTGCCGTCGGTTTTATCCACGTCGATGTCGATGGCGTTTTGCATCTGGCCGCCGTCTTCATTGCGGAGGTAGTCGGGGTTTCCGATCATGAGGGTGACGAATGAATCCCATGCCTGCTCGGCGGTCATGCGATGCAGAAGCGGCCCCTGGAAATAGTAATGCGTGCCCATCGGCACCGCTTCGGTCGTGGTGGAGCGCTGCCAGGCGTTTGTGTTATAAATGATGCGCTGAAATTTTTTCAGATCGAAACCTAGGCGCACCATCTCAGCGCCCAGATGCACGAGCAGCTCGGGATTCGACGCGCTCTTCGGGTCATCGACATTGCGCACCGGCTCCGCCACGCCCTGGCCAAAGGCGCGCTTCCAGAGACGATTCGCGATGGTGACGCCAAAGCGCGGGTTTTCAGGATGGGTGAGCCAGCCTGCAAAGGCATCGCGCAGCTTTTCTTCCTCCTTGGTTTTGTTCTCTTTGTAGGCGCCGCTGCGGCGGTCGGTCTTGCCCCAGGTGATGAACTTTGGCGCGACGGGATCACCGCCCTTCGCGTCTTTGTATTTGTAATCCATCGGCAGGCGCAGGCGGTTCTCTCCGGTGTCGCTGACCACAAGGCGGTTGGCCTCGATGATGTCGCGGACCTGGCGCTCGACCTTCGTCGCCATGTCGGCGTTCATCGCCGTCAGCTCGGCCATGATGCGCTCTTGGGGATCGACGGCCATCTCGCCTTTCTTCTTCGCCATCGCACGGCCATTCGCACGCGTGCTCGTGGCGCCGAAGAAAGCGGCGAGCTGGTAGAACTGCATCTGCGTCCACTCGGAGAAGGGATGGTCATGGCACTGCGCGCAGGCCACGTCGGTGCCGAGGAAAATGGCAAAGGTGTTGGAGAGGTTGTCGAGCAACATGCCGGAGTCGCGCAGCAGATAGCCTGTCGCGCCATTGTTCCAAAGCTTGCCGCTCGCCGTGAGCATCAGCGCCACGGTTTCATTGTACGGTTTGTTGCGCGCGATGCGGTCCTTGAGCCAGTCCACATACGGCTGCGCGCGCACGAGGCCGCGGCCGTTGTTGGGGTCCTGGATGCGGAACATGTCGGCGAAGTAATTGTACAGGTGGCTGTTGTAACCGGGCGAATCGAGGAGCTGGTCGATGAGCTTCGCACGGCGGTTTGCGGACGAGTCGGAGAGAAACACGGTGGCTTCCTCAAGACTCGGAATGCGTCCCGCGATGTCGAGGTAGGCGCGGCGCATGAACTGCTCGTCGGAACTCGGCGCGTTAGGTTTGATGCCCTTGGCCGCGAGCATTTTGTAAATGAGCGCGTCGATTTTCGCGGCGGCATCGGCGGTGGAGAGGTTGGTCGGCACAAAGGTGGCCGAGGGTTGCAGCGACAGCGCGAGAGCCTGGTCTTCCTTGATGAGATTCTTGATTGGCAGCCGATGCACACCGCCGTCAGCCGTTTTGAGGGAGATAAATTGATCACCATCCGTGTTGGCATCGACGGAGAGAAACAGGGCCAAAACCTTTCGCCCTTTGACGTCTGTCCACTCCCGCACCGTTTCCTCGGCGCGGGCGGTGTCGGTGAAGAAGAGCGACATGGCGGTTGCAGCAAAAGCGAGGATGAGAAGGCGCGGAGTTTTCATGGCGTGGGATGAACGGATGAGCAGGCTGGTTTATTTGAGACAGCCAGAGTATGCGGCCAGCAGGGGAGGAAAGGCAAGCGCTGAAATTATGATGGCCGACGGATCGTCGGCGTTCCATGATGGAGGGCCGACGAGTCGTCGGCCCTCCATATGCGTCGGCTTGACCAGCTTCTTTCTTCTCTCGGCTATTGCAGCCGGCGGGAAGCTCATGCGTGGGTGGATGCGGGGCGGGTGATGGTGAATGGGGTGGTGGCGAAGCGTTCGGATGTTCGCCTGGATGCGGGGCAGGTCACACTGGACGGGCAGGCTTTGGAAGCGCCGGATGGTTTGCTGGCGGTGCTGCACAAGCCGGTGGGGTATATTTGCACACACGATGAAAATGAGGGGCCGACGATTTATGAGCTGCTGCCGCCTCGGTGGCTGCGGCGAAATCCGGCGGTGACGAGCGTGGGGCGGCTGGACAAGGATACGAGCGGGCTGCTGCTCATCACGGACAATGGCGCGCTGGTGCATCGGCTGACCTCGCCAAAGTCGGTGACGGAGAAAGTGTATGAGGTGACGGTGGACCGGGATCTCGATGCGGCGCTGGCAGATGTTTTCGCCAGCGGCACGGTGATGCTGCGCGGAGAGGAGAAGCCGTGCCTGCCTGCACGGCTGGAGATTACAGGTGCGCGTTCAGCAACACTCACGATCACGGAGGGCCGCTATCATCAAGTGCGGCGCATGTTTGCCAGCCAGGGATGGCATGTGGAAACGCTGCATCGCTCGCGCTTTGGCGGGCACACGCTGGAGGGATTGCAGCCGGGGGAATGGCGGCTGGCCGAGATAAAATGAGGGCGGGATGCCCTCACTCCTTGTCAGCTCGCAACGGCAACTTCGGTGGCGTCGATGTTCACACGACGTCCTTCTTGGTCGAAGCGGACGCGGCCATCGACGAGAGCGAAGAGGGTGTGATCCTTGCCCATGCCGATGTTGCGACCGGCCACCCATTTGGTGCCGCGCTGACGGATGATGATGTTGCCGGCGATGACCGCCTGGCTGCCAAACTTTTTCACGCCGAGCCGCTTGCTCTTGCTGTCGCGACCGTTTTTGACACTTCCTTGACCTTTCTTATGCGCCATGACTGGAGTCCTCGAAAATAAATGGGTTATGCGTTGATGGAGACAATCTGCACGCGGGTGAGCGGCTGACGATGTCCTTTGGTGAGGTGATAGCCTTTGCGCTTCTTGAATTTGAAGGCGGTGACTTTCGGCGCGCGGTGTTGTTTCATCACCTTGGCGACGACAGTGGCGCCTGACACGATGGGGCTGCCGACCTGGAGCGCACTGCCTTCGCCGTGTGCGAGCACTTGATCGAATGTGGCCCACTCGCCCTCTTTGAGTTCGAGCTTTTCCACGTCGAGCTTGTCGCCGACGGAGACTTTGTATTGCTTGCTGCCTGTTTTGATGATCGCGTACGCCATGGCCGTGTTTGTTGAGTCAGAAACTCCCGCGCTGCGGACAAATGCGGTCATCGCATGATCGCCGGGCGGAAAGGGGCGCGATACTTCCATAGCCCCTCCCCTCGGGCAAGGAGAATTTTCGCGGTGAAACGGGCTTCATCACCGCGCCTGCGCGAAGACGTTTTGGTGTCCTTCATTGAATGAATCCGATCAGGAGCTTAGGGTACTCGCGATGACATCCTCTTCCCGTCCCTCCCGCGCCGGTCTCTTCCTCGCTCTCGGCGCTTTCTTCATCCATCTCGTCGTGGTGCTGGCCTTCAGCTCGGACGAACTAGCCTGGGACGAGCCGCGCTATGTCGAGTATGCGACGAATCTCACCAAGGGCTATTACACCACGAACGAGAACCCGAAATTCATCAATGGCCCGGGTTATCCATTCGCGCTTTTCCCTTTTGTGGCCGTCGGGCTGCCGCTGCTGCTGGCTCGGTTCTTGAACGCGCTCCTCATCGGGGCCGCAACATGGTTTTTGTGGGCGACGGTGCGTCATTACGCAGGCGGACGCTGGGCTGCTGGCGCTGCGATTTTCATGGTGATGCATCCATCGCTCTTGCGCATGACCCCCTTTCTGATGGCGGAGCCGCTGACGATGTTTTGTCTCACCGCTTTCGTGTGGTCATTCTGTCGTGCGCTGCGCGAGGAGAAAAAATCATGGGCGATGATCGGCGTGGCCGCTTTCTCGCTCGGCTGGTTGATCCTCACCCGCGTCTTCTTCGGCCATGTGCTCATGGCCACGGCGTTTGTGTTGGCGGGCGGTTTTGTTTTTCAAAAAGCGGCGCGTCCGTTGATCCGTCGTGCGCTGGTGATCCTCGCGCTGGCGCTGGCGATGTGCGTGCCGTATCTGGCCCACACGCAATCGAAAACGGGGCAGTTCCTCTGCTGGAGCACAACGACCAATGAGTTACTCTACTGGTTCACGAGTCACAACGAAGGCGAGAACGGCCACTGGTTTTCCTTTGATGACGCGATCACGAAACCCGAGCTGAAGCCGAACCACGAAGAGTTTCATCGACGCATCGGCCCGCTGCCGATGCTCAAGCAGGAGGAGGAATACAAAAAGGTGGTCGCGGAGAACCTCCGTGCCGCGCCGCTCAAAGTCGCACGCAATTGGGTGTGCAACGTGAGCCGCCTGTTCTTCGGCTTCCCCCGTTCCTTCCAGGCGGAGGAGATCATCACCCTCGCGCTGATCGTGCCCAATGGCCTCCTGCTTCTCGCCTTGCTCGTCGCGCTGGCAGTCGCCGTGCCTCGACCCTCGACCCTGCCGGCTGAAATCTGGATTCTCTTTGCCTTCAGCTTCTTCTATTTGGGCGGCAGCACTCTGGCTCCGTCGCTGCCGCGCTATTTCATACCGGTCGTCCCCATCATGCTTCTCGTTGTGGCGGTTGCATTTCAGAGAAGGCTATCACTTTTGCTCCGACCCTGATGAATTTGACCTCGTTTATCCTCTCATTTGAGCGTCATATTATAAAAATTATCTTTTTTGCATTGCAATTATAGTATGGTGGCTATAAAGTCGCCACATGCTCAGTCTAGAAAATCAAAATCGCTCCCGCGCCAGTGTCTCCATCGACCTGGACAATCAGTGGGCTTATCTCAAGACCCAAGGCATTGGCGAGTGGAGCAGCTTCCCGAGCTACCTTGACCTCGTCGTCCCCCGTATCCTCGGCGAACTGGCTGACGCGGACTTGAAGGCCACCTTCTTCGTCGTTGGCAAAGACGCGGAGCTTCCCGAAAACACCGCCGCGCTCCGCAGCATCGCCGACGCGGGGCACGTGATCGCGAACCACAGCTACATGCACGAGCCATGGCTGCATCTTTACAGCCGCGAGGAATTGCAGCGCGACTTTGATCTCAGTGAGCGCGCCATCGTCGCTGCCACGGGGAAACAACCGCGCGGCTTCCGCGGCCCGGGCTTCAGCACTTCGCCTGCTGTGCGCGCCATGCTCATTGAGCGCGGCTATCGCTACGATGCCTCGCTCTTCCCGACCACGCTCGGCCCGGTCGCGCGCGCTTACTTCTTTTTGAAATCCAACCTGCCCGCCGAGGAAAAGAAAAAGCGCTCCGGCCTTTACGGCAGCCTTGGCGACGCGTTCAGCAGCCTGCGCCCTTATGAAATCGAGCCGGGCCTTGCCGAGGTACCGGTCACGACCATGCCATTCACGCGCTTCCCGGTGCATCTGAGCTATCTGCTTTTTCTCGCGCAGTATTCGCAGCCGCTCGCCCGCCTTTACTGGAGCACCGCTGTCACGCTCTGCCGCGCCACCAGTGTCGCGCCATCGCTGCTGCTGCATCCGACGGACTTCCTCGACGGCACCGACGTGCCCGAGATGAAGTTCTTCCCCGCCATGGGCATCCCCGCCGCAAAGAAGATCGCCCTCGTGCGCCACACCCTCACCTCGCTCCAGCGTCACTGGACCACCGGCACCATGGCCGACCACGCTGCCGCCGCGCTTTCCAAAACAACTCAACCCATCCTTCAACACTCCATCAAACCCGCACTATGAGCATCCACACCCACCCGCCTATCAAAGACGTCGCCTTCGTCCTCCCCGCTTACAACGAGGAGAAAGACCTGCCCGCACTCCTCGCCCGCATCGACGAAACGATGCGCGACGCACCCTTCCGCTACAGCGTCATCGTCGTCGATGACGGCAGCGCCGACCGCACCGCCGCCGTCGCCGAGGCAGCTGCGAAGACCATGCCCGTCCACCTCGTCCGCCACGGCGTGAATCGCGGCCTCGGCTGCGCCATCCAGACCGGCCTCCGCGAAGCCGTCAAGCACGGCGACCTCATCGTCACCATGGACGCCGACAATTCCCACGACCCCATCTACGTCTGGGACATGGTCCGCCACATGGACACGAATGACACCAGCTTCGTCATCGCCTCCCGCTTCCGCAAAGGCAGCATCATCAAAGGCGTGCCCCTCATGCGCCAGGCCATGAGCTGGGGATGCTTCCTCTTCATGAAAAGCATCGTCCCCTTCCGCGAGGTGCGCGATTACTCCACAGGCTTCCGCGGCTACCGCGCCTCCACCTTGCAGCGCCTCATCGCGCAGTATGGTGACAAGCTCGTCGAGGAATCCGGATTCGTCTGCATGTTGGAGGTGCTTCTCAAACTCCGCGCCATCGGCGCAAAGGCCGCCGAGATCCCCTACACCCTGCGCTACGACCTCAAGGCCGGCGTCAGCAAGATGCGCGTCATCCGCACCATCCGCCGCTACTTCTCCGTCGTGAACCGCTTCCGTGGCGACGTCCCCGCCGCCAGCGCCGTCGCCAACACCGGCAAGATCATCCCCGCACCCGCGAAATCCGTCGCACTCGGCACACCCGCGCGCGCTGCGAACGCAACCAACGCTTGAGAGAAAGGAAAGTGCGAAGTGCTCAGTGCGAAGTGCTAAGTCGCTTTTAAAACTGAGCACTGAGCACTGAGCACTGAGCACTAAGAACTGAGAACTGAGAACTACCCATGAACCCCTCCTCCAAAAACATCGCCGTCCTCGGTGGCGGCATCTCCGGCCTCACCTGCGCGTATCGACTCGCCCAGCAAGGCCATGCCGTCACTATAATAGAGGGCGCGAGCCAGCTCGGCGGCCTCGGCACCTACTTCGACCACGACGGACGCACGTTTGAAAAATTCTACCACTGCATGCTGCCCAGCGACGGGCCGCTCCTCGGCATCCTCGAAGACCTCGACCTCAAAAAAGACGTTTACTGGAAGCCCTCCTCCTTCGCCTACTCCTGCGCCAAGAAAATCTTCCCCCTCAACACCCCCGCCGACCTCCTCCGCTTCACCCCGCTCTCATTCATCGAGCGCATCCGCGTCGGCATCACCGGCGCCTGGGGCCGCATCGCCAAAGCCACCGGCCTCGACGACATCACCACCGCCGACTGGCTCGGCAAATTCTCCGGCAAGAGCGCCTTCCGCAAATTCTGGCAGCCCATGCTCGAGGCCAAATTCGGCGACCGCTGGGGCGACGTCCCAGCACTCTGGTTTTGGACCCGCTTCAACCGCGAGAAAGGCGAAAGCAAAGGCGAGGTCAAAGGCTACATCAGCGGCGGATACAAACGCATCACCGACACCTTCGCCCGCAAGCTCCAAAGCATGGGCGTCACCATCCGCACCAGCGAGCCTATCCTCAGCATCGACCTCGATGACGACGGCGCGCCCCTCGTCTTCACCAGCAAAGGCAGCGAATCCTTCGATCAAATCATCTGCACCCTCCCCTGGCCCGGCTTCACCAAAACCGCCGGCGCAAACCTCCGCGCCAACGCCAAAGGCATCGACTGGACCATCGACTTCCAGGGCGTCATCAACTGCCTCTTCTTCCTCAAACGCCCCCTCACCAAGCACTACTGGCTCGCCACCCCCGAGGCCCACATCCCCTTTGACGGCGTCATCGAGACCTCCACCCTCACCGACGAAGCCGACCGTGGCGCAAACCGCCACGTCATCTACCTCACCAAATACCTCCACCGCACCGACGACCGCTTCGCCACCTCCGACGAAACCATCCGCGCCACCTGGCTCGCCGCCCT
>JANPIW010000409.1:0-12826 GCA_031425215.1 Verrucomicrobiaceae bacterium | reverse complement strand
CGCAGATGTCGGCGATGGATGCGCCAACCGCCGCTCGATCTCAGCCTTGAGCGATCTGCCCTCGCGGTCCGTGATGAAGAACTCCAGCACCATGCGCAGGCCGCTGTTGGCGATCTTTGGGATCAAAGGCCCGAGTCCCTTTGCCATCCACGCGCGATCAGCCTCGGTGCGTTTGCCCGTCAGCTTGTAAAGGGTGAAGAAGTACAGCGGCAGATGATCGATGCCAAGCTGGGCAACAGGACAGTGTAATAACTCCGGGTGCGGGCCGTGAAGACGGCCGCCGCCTACTGTGTACACACCTCTCCATTCGGGCGGGCCAGGCTCGCTCTTCCGAAGTTTTGGCCGCTGCGATTCCACCTCTATGAACGACATCGCCTCCGGCCAGAGTTGCGCGCTGATGAGCGCGCCTGCCACGGAGGTATCATAATGCAGCCACTCTGCGCGCGTTGGGTCCGTTTTCTGCGCCTCATCCCATGCGCGCTTCAACAGCAAGGCCAGCCTGCTGGCAGTTTCCGGCGCGATGCCTTCGAGCGTGTGCGTTTCCTCGTTGCGAAAGCCGCGCAGAAACCCGTTCAACCCGCCGAGGCAGATCGCCGATGGGTTCACCAGCCGCTCACCGTGAGCGGCCAGCTCCTCCGCGCTGATGACGACGGCTGTTTCATTTGGATGCTTCGCCTTCCATTCCTTCGCGACTTCGAGCGCGCGCATGCCAGCCTGGAAGGCCAGCTCCGCGTGCTGATCGCGAAAAAGACGAAAGCAGCGGCTCAGCGCGGCGGGGCTTTTCGGTCGGGCGGCATTGTGGTCAGCCATCCACGCCGCGTGCAGCGCGATGTTCCCAGGGTGCTTGTCGAGCAGCGTCTCGTCGATGATCACGCCTTTGGAGTCACGCCCGGCTTCCAGCAAAATCTCCGCGTCGCGCAAGCCGGCCGCCTGCAGTCTCACCGCGAGTTTTGCCTTCTCCGCAGGCTCGCGTTTCGCAGCGAGCGAGCGAAGATGCGCAATGACACCGACCTCGACCGGCTCGAAGAGGCGATTGCTCAACACATGGCTCGTGCGGTAGGGGCCGGTGATCTCTCCAGGCCACTGAAAGGGCGGTGTGAAAACGCGCACTCCTGACTTGGGAAGAGTGCGATACGCATATCCCTTCTCTCCCATGCGCATGAGCGCAGCCCATCGTGACGCACCCGGAGGCTGCGGGAGACTGCGGTAGAACATGTCAGCAGTGACGCGCTCCTCCGTCTTTGTCAGCCAGCCGTCCATCGCTGGCAGTTGCGCTGTTTTGATGAGCGCGATAAACGAATCGAGCGCCGCATCATCCCTGCCGCTCTCCTCCAGCGCCACAGCATGAATGTAACGCAGCTCCATTTCATCGGGCCATCGCGTAAGCTGGCTCTCGATGAACTCCACCGCACGATCCCACCGCCCCGTCGCGCACAGCGCATCGGCAAAGTGCAGCGTCTCCTGCTGCGTCAGCGTCTTCGCGTTGATCAGCCTTTGCAAAGACGACCATCCCGCGTCGCCATCGCCGAGCCTGATTTGCAGATACGTTTTCAAATCGCCCGAGCGCCGCGTGGGATCGAGTCGCTCCGCCGCGCCCAGTGTTTGCATCGCCTGCTCGACCAGTCCGCAGTCCGCCTCATTGCGCGCGATCTCATGCAGCAGCGCGATGTCCTTGGGCTGCCGTGAAGATGACTGATGAAGACAATAGCGGCGGTCGTTGTCCTCCCTGCAAACGCGATGCATCTCGGATAGGAGCAGCCATTCAAGAGCGTCGCCCCCGCGCGCGGTGACGCGGTCACTCTGCAATTTGATGAGCGTGTTTCGGTTTGAGCTGTGCAACTGCTCTGCGATGCGCGTCGCCATCCGGCATTTCACCTTCACATCTGGCTGCCGGTCAATGGCGCGAAACGCCAGCGTGAAAGCCTCATCCGGGTACGCGCGATGCAATTTGCCGAACTGCGACGCCAGCCCATCGGGATCGACCTGAACCTTCGGCGTTTGCACAACAGCCTCGCGGATGATGCAAACCACGACGAGCACAATGAGAAATGAAACCGGACGCATGGACCGAGGATACAAACTCCGCCTGACGCGCACAAGACCCTTCAGAAACCAAATCACGCCTGACTTCACCCGGTTAGGCAATGCAGGACTTAATGGATGACATCGCAACGGAGGCGTAGGACGGGTATGTTCGGCGCGAGCGGTGAACGGCAGCAGAGAAAAGTGTGGCCGCCGAACTACCCGTTTGGTGCGTGTGCGGAGAGACGAAGGGAAACGCGAAAGCGTCCGCACAAAGACGGGTTGTTCCGCGAGATCATCCATCTTGTATCCACATCAGCGGCGCGGAACAAACCCGTCCTACGCCCGCTCGTCGCGCCTGGTCAGCAATCGTGTCGGATGGACTGCTTGAAGCCATCGGCCCTAACCCGTCCTTGCCTTCGCTTTGATCTCTTGCGAGAGCCTACCCGGAGCTTCGTTTTCACCATCCCTTGTCGCATTCCGCATTTTCATCCCATCATGAAACACACACCCTCTCACCTCACCCGTCGCTCCGCACTGAAGCTCACTGCCGCTGGTCTCGGCTCACTCGCTCTCGATCCTGCATCGCTCATCGCAGCGGATGCCGCGCAGCCTTTTGGCGCGGAGTTTCCTGCTCTTGATTCTCTCACGACGGGCGAGTGGTGGAGCAAGAGCAGCGCCGCGCCAGCAGCCCCCAAGGGCAAAGCGAAGGGAAAAGGCAAAGGCAAAGGCGGTGGCGGCAGTCCGCCGCCGCCGATGGATGTGCCGCGCGATCAGGTCGTGGCGTTTGCTCTCTACACGCAGCAGGGCGGCGTGATGAAAATGAGCGCGCAGTTGTTCCCGCTGAAACCGGGCGAGGCGCGTGAGGCGCGGCTCGAAGTGCAGCGCGACGGCGCATGGCTCGAGATCGCGAAGGCTGCGGTTCATTATCCAGGGTGGGACGTGAATTTCCGCGTGGAGAAGTGGGATGCGACCAACGACGTGCCGTATCGCGTGCGCCACGGTGAGAAGGCGATGTTTGATGGCGTGATCCGGCGTGATCCGACTGACAAAGAGGAGATCGTCATCGCCAACATGTCGTGCAACTCGAGTCGCACCACGGGCGCGCGGCCTGAAATCATCGACAATCTCAAGGCGCAGAATCCTGATGTGCTGTTTTTCGCCGGTGATCAAACCTACCGGCACACGGAACACACGGCAGGGTGGATCGAGTTTGGCCTGCAATTCCGCGACATCATGCGCGACCGGCCCACGATCTGCATCCCGGACGATCACGATGTCGGCCACGGAAATCTCTGGGGCGAGAACGGCAAGCAATCGAAAATCTCGGGCGATGCCGACGGCGGCTATCGCTATCCCGTCGAGTATGTGAACCAGGTGCAGCGCCAGCAGTCGTGGCATTTGCCCGATCCGGTCGATCCGGCGCCAGTGGATCGCGGCATCACGGTTTATTTCACGAAGCTCATCGTCGGTGGCGTGGACTTTGCCATTCTCGAAGACCGCAAATTCAAGAGCGGTCCCGCTGGCAAGATCCCGCAGATGGGACCGCGACCCGATCACATCAACGATCCCTCTTATGACCCGAAGTCGATTGACCTGCCGGGGCTGCAACTGCTCGGCGCGCGTCAGGAAAAGTTTCTGAGCCAGTGGTCGCAGGACTGGACTGGCGCGGAGATGAAGGCGGTGCTCTCGCAGACCGCGTTCTGCGGCGCCGTCCACATGCATGGCGGGCGCGACACGCGATTGCTCGCGGACCTCGACTGCAATGGCTGGCCGCAAACTCCACGCAACCGCGCGCTCGAGCTGATCCGCCGCGCATGGGCCGTGCATCTTTGCGGCGACCAGCATCTCGCCGTCGTGGTGAAACAAGGCATCAAGGAATTCGGCGACGGCCCTTACGGCTTCACCAGTCCCGCACTCGTGAACACGATCTACGGCCGCTGGTGGCATCCGCTCGATGAGAAGCCCGGGCCGAATCCTGTCGCCGGAAGTCCGCTGCCATGGACCGGCGATTTCAAAGACGGCCTCGGCAACAAGATCAGCATGATGGCCTACGCGAACCCCGAGAACGTGCAGGACGAGAAGCTGCGCGCCGACGGCTACGGCATCGCGCGCTTCAACAAGAAGACGCGGCAGATCACCTTCGAGTGCTGGCCGCGTTTCGCGAATGTGAAGGACGGCAGCCGCGCGCAATTCCCCGGCTGGCCCATCACCGTCGCGATGGACTCCAACGACGGTCGCCAAGTGACCGCGCATCTCCCCGAGCTGGTTTTTGAAGGCGGCGCAAATCCCGTGGTGCAGGTCATCGAAGAATCCACCGGTGACGTCCTCTACACCGTCCGCGTGCAAGGCACCCGCTTTCAGCCGCGCGTCTATTCCGCAGGCAAATACACGGTGAAAATCGGCAGCGACAAACCTGATACGCAAACGCTCGCAGCTCTGGAGGCCGGGCCGAAAGCTGAGGCGGGAAAGCGGGTGGTGAAACTATAGACACGGTCTTCGTCTTCCTTTCCTCATGGGCCGGCACAACAAGCACAAACATCAACGCGCGACCTGGGCCTCGCTCAAAGATCGCGGATCACTGTCCGAGCGACACGTCCTCATGGCGATCGAACTGGGCCTTCAAGCCGACAAGATCGAGGACGAACACCGGCGCGCGCAGACGGATTCGTTGCTGCTGGAGTGGGTGGAGGACCGTTACTTCGAATCGTTCGGGCGCTACTATCCCGTGGATGAAAAAGCCACGCCAGAAGCGCAGGCGGAGCATCCCGCCAGGAGTAGCCTCCTGCCCGACCCAGACGAGATCATGAACGAATACCTGCGCAACGCCTGCTTTGTGCCTGGCAGCGACGATGAACCCGCCGACTGGCATGAAGAAGTGGGACGTCGCATCGCGGAGAGCGAGAAGCTCGCGCCGGTGAGCTATGGCGAGATCCACGAGGATCAGCGCATGCTCAAACGCCAGGAGGACTTCCGCAAAGCCGCCCGGCTGCTCGCGCGCCATCTTGCCGCGCTCCCCGAGGTGCGGAAGGTGATGCTGTTTGGCTCGGTGCCCCTGCCGCTGTGGAAGGAGGTGCCGCGTTTTCATCGCCTGCGGCAGCGCCGCATCAAAATCTTCCACGAATGCGGCAACATCGACCTGGCAGCCTGGGTCACAGACACCGCCAGCGCGAACACCATGCGCAAAGCCTGCTCCGCGACGGTGAGCGAACTGCTTGAGAACGATGTGCATCTCAACATCGCGCACCATTACTTTTGCATTCACCTCGTGGATCAGGCATCGGGCCGCTATCAAGGCATGGTGTGCCATTACAATCAGTGCCCGAAGCAAAAAGAGCCGTGCCGCGTGCCAGGCTGCGGTGCCAGCAAGTTTGTGCAGGTACTCCCCTGGTTTGATTTCAAACCGGCGCGGCTCAATTCGCACAATTCACAGGTGTTGTTTGATCGTGATTCCCAGTAGCTGTCATTGATCTGAAGTCGCGCGCACAGCGCGGCGGTTGCTAAAAAATAAGAAAAGCCTTTCTCTCCAGCCGACCTCATCACTCCATCATGAAACTCCTCGCTCTCATTTTTTCCTCACTCGTCATTTGTCATTCGTCCTTCGCCGCTCCGCCGAACGTCGTCTTCATCCTCGCAGACGACCTTGGCTACTCCGACCTCGGCTGCTACGGCAGCGAGATCGCCACGCCCAATCTCGACGCGCTTGCGAAGAACGGCCTGCGCTTCACGCAGTTTTACAACACCGCGCGCTGCTGGCCCACGCGTGGCGCTTTGATGACAGGCTACTATGCCCAGCAGATTCATCGCGACGCGCTTCCGGCTTTGCAGGGCGGCGGACAAGGCGTGCGTCAGCAATGGGCGCGACTGCTGCCGGATTTCCTCAAACCCGCCGGCTACCGTAGCTACCACAGCGGCAAGTGGCACATCGACGGCCCTGTGCTCGCGGGCGGATTTGATCGCTCGCTCGACATGAGGAACCAGGGGAACTTCTTCACCTCGAAGGGCAACTCCATCGATGACGTGCCCGTGAAACCGCCCGCCGACGAAAAGGACTACTACGCCACCATCGCCACCGCCGACCACGCCATCGAGTGCCTCAAAGACCACGCCGCGAATCACGCCGGGAAACCTTTCCTCCACTACATCCCCTTCATCGCGCCGCACTTCCCGCTGCACGCGCTGCCAGAGGACATCGCCAAGTATCAGGACAAATACCTCGCAGGCTGGGACGCGATGCGCGCGGGTCGTTACGCACGGCAAAAAGAAATGGGCATCACCAACACCACGCTCTCCGCGCTCGAGCGCGAGGTCGGCCCGCCGTATCATTTCGCTGATGACTTGGTGAAACTCGGCGCAGGCGAGATCAATCGCCCGCTGCCCTGGAGCGAACTCACCGAAGAGCAGCGCCGCTTTCAAGCCACGAAGATGGCCATCCACGCCGCGATGGTGGACCGCATGGATCAGGAGATCGGTCGCATCATCGCGCAGCTCAAAGAGATGGGCGCGTTTGATAACACGCTCATCATGTTCGCCTCCGACAACGGCGCGAGCGCCGAGATCATGGTGCGCAACGGCGGTCACGATCCGCAGGCCTCGCCCGGCAGCTCCGCGACCTATCTGTGCCTCGGCCCCGGCTTCTCCAGCGCGTGCAACACACCGCACCGCCGTCACAAAACCTGGGTGCACGAAGGTGGCATCAGCACCCCGCTCATCGCGCACTGGCCCGCCGGCATCATCGCGAAAGGCGAGCTGCGCACCACGCCCGCGCACATGATCGACATCGTGCCCACCGTGCTCGCGCTCGCAGGCATCGAGAAACCGAAGCAATGGAACGGCGAGGCCATACCGACTGCGCCCGGCCACAGCCTCGTGCCCGCGTTTGCCAAGGACGAAACCATCGCGCGCGACAGCCTCTGGTGGCTGCACGAAGGCAACCGCGCCATCCGCGTGGGCGACTACAAACTCGCCGCCGCCGAAGGCGACCCGTGGGAACTCTACAATCTCAAAACTGACCGCGCCGAGCAGAACAACCTCGCCGGCAAGATGCCGGAAAAAGTGAGGGAGCTCGAAGCCGTCTGGCAAAAGCAGGCCGACAGCTTCACCGAACTTGCGAAACTGACCGCCACCAACCAGCCGAAGGGCAAAGGCAAGGGAGCCAAGAAGAAGGCGAAGAAATAGCAGCGCGCATTCGCGGCCAAAGTGAATTGCGGCAAAACGAAGAGCGCAGTGAGAGAGTGATGGCCTAGAAGGTGCGGAGCACTCGGGCGCTGCGCGCCTCTGATGCTGCGTTCTACTTCCGGCTCCGTCCCGCCGCGATGATCTCATCGAGCTTCGCCATCATCTCCTTGAGCTTCTCCGGCTGTTGCGCGCTCACGTCTTTGGATTCGCCCGCGTCATCGAGCAGATGATACAACCGGTGTGTGCCGCTGGCGCCGTCGGCGTGTTTTTTTTGCGACACGGTGGCCTCTGATCTGGCTTTGGTTTTCATGCGCACGAGTTTCCAGTCGCCCATGCGGAAACCGTAGTTCGCGCCGCTGTTGTCTTGCTGAAGGAGATGATCACGGCCTTTCGCGCCCAGATCGCCAAGCAAGGCTGGCAGCACGTTGATGCTGTCCAGGCATGCATTCTCGTTCAACGCGGCGCCGGTCAGCGCGGCAAAGCTGGCGGCGAGGTCGATGGTGCAGACGACCTCGTCGGACACGCCGGGCTTGATTCGCGCGGGCCAGCATGTGATGAACGGTGTGCGCGTGCCGCCTTCGAGCACGCTGTATTTTCCGCCGCTGAACGGCCCCGCTGGCTCGTGCGCGCCGAGCTTCTCCACCGCGCCGTCTCGGTAACCGTCATCGAGCACGGGCCCGTTATCGGAACAGAGCACGATGAGGGTGTTGTCGCGGAGCTTTAGCCGGTCGAGCGTTTTCATCAACGCTCCCACGCATGCGTCGAACTCCACGATGGCATCGCCACGAAAGCCAAGCGGGGTGCTGCCTTGATAGCGCTCGTGCGGAATGCGTGGCACATGGATGTCGTGGCTGGCGAAGTAGAGGAAGAACGGGCTGCTCGCGTGCGACTCGATCCATGCATTCGAGCGCTTGATCCATTCATCCCCGAGGTCTTCGTCGCGAAAGCGCGCCGCCATGCCGCCTGTGTAGAAGCCGATGCGGCTGATGCCGTTGTGGATGGTCTGATTGTGCCCGTGGCTCCAGTCCATTTTCAATGTGTCGCGGTGCGTGAGTCCGGTGGGATGGTTTTCATCCGGCGCCTTGTTGCCGACCCAGAGCGGATCTTTGGGATCGAGATTCAGCACACGGTGATCATTCACAAACACCTGCGGCACACGGTCGTTTGTGGTGGGCAACAGGTGGCAGTGATCAAATCCGATCTCGAGAGGCCCTGGGGACAGCTTGCCGTTCCAGTCGGGCGCGGGATCGCCGAGCCCGAGATGCCATTTGCCGATCACCGCCGTCGCATAGCCGGCCTTCTTCAAAAGCGACGCGATGGTCTCGGTGTCGGGCTTGATGATCGCGGGTCCGTTGGGCGGAGCGATGCCGGTGTTCTTCTGGCGGAACGCATAGGTGCCGGTGAGAAGCGAAAAGCGCGTGGGCGTGCAAGTCGAGGCGGAGCAGTAGCCACTGGTGAAGCGCAGACCTTCGGCGGCGAGCTTGTCGATGTTTGGCGTCCTTACCGCCTTGGCGCCGTAGCAGCCCAGATCGCCGTAGCCGAGGTCATCGGCCATGATGACGATGATGTTTGGCCGGGAAGCGAAGACTGAAGCGTTGAGCGCAAAGAAAAGAAGAAGGGAGCGAAACATGTCGTGCAAACGCAACCATGATGCGTCGCCTTGCGAGGGGAAAGGCAAAGACAAAACGAAGACTGTTCCAGAGCGCGTGCAGACGCTCCGCAGGCTCGATGACGATCACGACGGCAAGCTGCGCAAGAGCTAGCTGATGCTCCCAGACGTGCTGTGAATCTGGGGAAAATCTCATACTGAGGGGTCTTGGTTGTGATCCCTCAATCTGGGGGTGGCCCGCACCCAGAAAAAAGCAAACCCATGCAGATGGCATCGTTTCCTCTCGCCATGCGCCTCTTCATTCTCCTCACGGCATTCGTCATTTGTCATTCGTCATTCGCCGCGCAGCCGAACTTCCTCCTCGTCATGGTCGATGACATGGGCTTCTCCGATCTCGGCTGCTACGGCAGCGAGATCGAAACGCCAAACATGGACAGACTGGCCGCGAATGGCCTGCGCTTTACGCAGTTCTACAACACGGCCAAGTGCCACTCATCGCGCGTGAGCTTGCTCAGCGGCCGCTGGTGTCGGCAGGCGGGCGATGCGAGCATGGCTCGTGCAGTGATCATCCCGGAAATGCTCAAGCCAGCCGGTTATTTCACCGCGATGACGGGCAAGTGGCATCTGAGCAAGGAACCGACTGACTTCGGTTTTGATCGCTACTTCGGCCATCTCTCCGGCGCGACGAATTATTACCTTGGCGACAAGACGTTTCGATTGAACGGCCAGCCCTTCGCGGTGCCGGAGAGGGGTTTCTACACCACCATCGCGAACGTGGATCGTGCCATTGAGTTCATCGGCGAGGCACGATCGGCGAAGAAACCGTGGTTCACCTACATCGCGTTCAATGCGCCGCACGCGCCGTTGCAGCCGCTGGATGCGGACTTCAAAAAGTATCTCGGCCGCTACGACGCAGGCTGGGATGTGATGCGCGCCGCTCGTGTCGCGAAACAAAAGCAGGTCGGCTTGCTGCCTGCGAACACGACGGAATCGCCGCGACCCGATCACGTTCCCGAGTGGTCAAAGCTCAATGCCGAGCAGAAGTCGTCCGGGGCACGCCAGATGGCGGCGTATGCGGGATTGATTGATCGCATCGACCAGGAGATGGGCCGCCTCATCGCCGATCTCGAAAAAGCAGGCGATATCGACAACACCGTCATTGTTTTCGTCTCGGACAACGGCGCTTGTCCATTCGGTCGCGGTGGTGCGACGCCCGGCACCGAACCGTATGATCCGAAGACGCACTGGGGCGACAGCACCGGCTGGGCGTGGGCGCGGAACTCGCCGTTCCGCTTCTACAAACAGAACCAGTTCGAGGGCGGCATCTCATCTCCCGCGATCCTCCACTGGCCCGCTGGCTTGAAGCAGAAGCCCGGCGCCATTGTGAGCAACCCCGCGCATCTCGTCGATGTGCTGCCGACGATTGCCGAGATCGCCGGTGCCAAAGTGCCCGACGCCTTTCCGGGTCGCAAGCCAGCACCGCTCGCAGGCGTCTCGCTTGCGCCGATCATCGCTGGCAGAGACATCGCCGAGCGTCCGCCGATTCATCTGCTCTTCGCGAGTGATCGCGGCCTGCGCGATGGCGAGTGGAAGCTCGTCAGCTTCCAAAGCCAGCCGTGGGAGCTGTATCATATCCCCACTGACCGCACCGAGCTGCGCGACGTCGCCGCGCAGCATCCCGACATCGTCCAGCGCATGGTCAAGCAATGGCACGACATGGCGGAGAACGTCCTCATGGCCAAAGGCAAAGAAACCAAACCCGTCGCCATCGAAGCCACTCCCAAGCTCAATCCGAGCTGGTCGCAATACGGCGAGTCCCCACCCCGCAAAAACATGATCAAGGGCAAAGGCAAAAAGAAGACAGCCAAAGCCGCCTCGGCGCTTCCTCGCGCGCGCAAAGACACCACGCTCGCCGTCGGAGAAGCGCAACTCATACCCCAAAGCACCGGCGCCGATCCGGGCCTCGCCTTCAACAAATTCGCCATCGACACCCGCAGCCCCTACAAGCTCGAGTTCCGACTGAAAAGCAATGCCAGTGAAGCAGGCGAAGTGTTCCGGAGCAGTGACGCCGAACGATTCTCCCGAAAACTGAAATGATCATGCGCTTGGCGGGCTTCATCGCTCTTTTGGGCACGTCGGCGTTTGCGCTGTCGCATCGTGAGGTGGTTTCAGGCTGGCCTCAGTTGCCGGAAAAGCATGTGCTCGGGTTTTGCGCTGGTGTGGCCGTTGATGCGCAAGACCGGGTGTTTGTGTTTCATCGCAGCGGACGTGTGTGGGCAAATCCATTCTCGAAGGAACCCATTGCTGCACCGACGGTGAGCGTGATGGATGGCGCGAGCGGCAAGCTGCTCGCCACCTGGGGTGAGAACCGCTTCCTCATGCCCCATGGACTCACGGTGGATCATGAGAGTAACCTCTGGCTCACTGATGTGGGACTGCATCAGGTCTTCAAATTCTCCCCCGACGGCAAAGTGCTCCTCACGCTCGGCGAGGCGCGAGTGCCAGGAAATGATCATGCGCATTTCAATCTGCCCACCGATGTCGCCGTGCTGCGTGACGGCTCGTTCTATGTGAGCGACGGTTACAAAAACACGCGCGTGATGAAGTTCAGCGCCGAGGGCGAGTTTGAATTCGAGTGGGGCACGAAGGGCAAGGGAACCGGAGAGTTCAACCTGCCGCACGGCATCTGCGTCGATGCGCAAGACCGGGTGATCGTTTGCGACCGGGAGAACGAGCGCTTGCAGGTCTTCGATGCCAGAGGTGGTTTCCTCCTCGAGTGGAAAGGCCCGCAGATCGGAAAGCCCTATGGCGTCGCGGCGGCTTCAGGCGGCCGTATCTTTGCCATCGACGGTGGCTCCCCTTCGCTCAAGCCGACTGAACGAGGCAAGGCCGTCGAGCTGAATGAACAAGGCCGCCTGATAGATACCTTCGGCTCCTTTGGTAAAAATCCCGGCCAGTTCCAGCTCGGCCACGACATCGCCATCGGCCCGGATGGCGCGGTGTATATCGCCGAAGGCACTGGCGCGCGGGTGCAGAAGTTTGTGCGGAAGCGGTGAGCTTCACCCGCGCGGGAACATCACATACAGTCCTCGTGTCACGCCGAACGCATCCGTCGCATTCATCCGTTTCAACTCGTGTCCCGCGCCCCAGGAGTCGCTGAAGAGCACCTGCCCCTTCGCTTCGTTATAGCCGATGATCATGCGCATGTGGCCGCCGGTGGATTGCAGGTCGCGGAGTGGCGGCTCCTCGGGCGCGGTGCCCAGCTCCAGCGACCACAGCAGCGGGATGCCCTGCGCTACATGGTCTTTGATGACGGTGTTAAACTTCGCGGGCGTGGGCCTGTAACTGTCCTCGTTACGCAGCGAGGCACTCATCAGCATCTTAAAGCGCGTCTTGAATTTGCTGTCGATTTTGCCCAGCACCGTCTCCATGAGCCGCGAATCCGTGCCCTGCTCCGCGCTCGATCCGGCGAGCTGCGCCAGCTCGTGCTGGTCGCAGGCGATCTGGTAAAACTCAAACAACCTCTGGCATGACGCCACGACGCAATAGCCCTTGTCGCCCTGGTCCACCATCGGCACGCCTTTGATGTACACATCACCACCCTCGCCCTTCGTCACACTCTTGATGAGCGTGGCTCTGCCGACAGTCTTTGTCAGCAATCCAGTGGGGCTGGCACCAAAGTTCCAATCCTTGTTTCCCGCAGGCGCGAGCTTGAGGCGCAGAAATTCCGGCAGCCCGGCCTTCGATCCCTTGCCGGTGTAGTCATTGTAATCCATCTGCGCAATGCACAGGGGAGACTGCCACTGCCAGCTCACCATCCGCACCGCCTGGTTCATGCCGGGACGCTGCTGCTGCGGCGCGACCTTGAGCGCCTGGCCCACCGCGCTGCCCACAGACTTATACAACGCCTCAAACTCTGACGGCCCCATGCCGCCGGAGTCGCCTCGGTTGTAGATCGAGAAGGTCACAAGCGCGGGTCGTCCATTCTTGAATTCGACCACCGCCTCATCGACCGAT
>JANPIW010000408.1:0-2808 GCA_031425215.1 Verrucomicrobiaceae bacterium | reverse complement strand
CGGACTTCCCCTCAGCCGCAGAATCCTCGCCATCACAGGCATCGACCCGCACATCCGCGCGGGCGAGCTTAGCGACGAGCAGCTCGCCCAGATCGCCTCCGCCATCGCTGGTATGAAGGTGCCCACCGAAGGCGATCTTCGTCGTGAAATCCAGCAGCACATGAAGCGCCTCGCAGGCATCAACTGCTACCGCGCCACCCGTCACCGCAAGGGCCTGCCTGTCCGCGGACAGCGCACCCACACCAACGCCCGCACCCGCAAAGGTCCGCGTAAGACTGTCGGCGTCGCCCACAACCCCGGCGCGAAGAAGGGTAAAGTTTAATCCCTCGCGCAGCACGCGAATCCCATTCAATTATCATGGCCGAAGACATCACCACACCCCCAACACCGGAACCCGCGCCCGCATCACCTGTGGCAGCGCCTGCGCCGGCCCCCGGTGCAGCAGCAGTCGCTGCCACTGCGGACAAAATCCCAACCAGCGGCGACAAAGCCGTCTCGCAGAGCGTCTGGCTCGAGCTCGAAGGCGGCGATCCCAATGCCGCCCCCGGAGCCGCCAAGGTCATCAAAGCCAAAGGCTCCAAGAACGTCTCCTCAGGCATCGTGCATGTTTACGCCACGTTCAATAACACCATCGTCACCGTGACTGACAAAATGGGCAACGTCATCGGCTGGTCCAGCGCCGGCAAGATGGGCTTCCGCGGCTCACGCAAAGGCACCGCCTACGCCGCCCAAGTCGTTTCACAGGACGCCTGCCGTCAAGCGATGGGTCACGGACTCCGCGAGGCCGAGGTTCGCCTTCGCGGTCCAGGCTCGGGTCGTGAGTCCGCCGTGCGCGCGCTCCAGGCCCTCGGCATTGAGGTCTCGCGCATCGTTGACTCCACCCCGATCCCGCACAACGGCTGCCGCCCTCCGAAAGCGCGTCGCGTGTAACATCTCTCGTTTCTGCTTTTCAATTTCTACTTTTCCCTGACATGGCTCGCTACTCTGGTCCCCGCGAAAAAATCGCCCGCCGCTTCGGAATCCCGATCTTCGGTCCGTCCAAGTCCCTCGAAACCCGCAACTTCCCGCCCGGCCAGCATGGCGTCCGTGGCGCACGCCGCAAAGTGTCCGAATACGGCACCGCCATGGCCGAGAAGCAGAAGCTTCGCTATCAGTACGGCCTAATGGAAAAGCAGTTCCGCCGCTTCTTCCACGAAGCCCAGCGCCGCAAGGGTGTCACTGGCGAGACCCTCCTGCAGATGCTTGAGTGCCGCCTCGACAACGTCGCTTTCCGCATGGGCTTCGCCAATACCCGCTTCGCCTCCCGTCAGCTCGTCGCCCACGGCCATCTCAACGTGAACGGCAAGCGCGTGAACATCGCCAGCTATCAGGTCGCCCCCGGCGACGTCGTCTCCGCTCGTGGTGGCAAGAGCGGACAGCTCGTCGGTCGCTTCCTCGAAATGACCGCCGCAGTCCCAGCATCCGACTGGATGACCGTGGATCGCGACAAAATGAGCGGCACCGTCAACCGCCTCCCCACTCGCGAGGAGATCCAGCCCATCGCCAACGAGCAGCTCGTCGTCGAGCTTTACTCGCGCTAATCCGGGCCGGACAGCATCCGATTCAAAACTGAAGGCAGGCTGCAAAGCCTGCCTTTTGTTTTGATGTCATCATTTCTCCCGCGCCTTCTCATCTCCGAAGAGTCTTCGTAAACCTTGTCTCACTGCGGCAATGCGCCTCCATCACACACGCAGGCACAACGAGTTTGCATCCCCACGCATTCACCGCTAGCAGGAGCGCTTCAATGAAGGGTGAGGAACAGTTTGATTTCGGCGAAAACTGGATCGGTTTTGCCGCCAACGCGCTGACGGATGCGCGCGTGGAGGCCGCGCGCAAAGATTTTGCGAAGCTGCTTGATGGCGTGCCTTTGAGGGGGCGTGCGTTTCTCGACATCGGCTTCGGCCAGGGACTGACCGTGCTGCTGGCGCAGGAGGCAGGCGCGGTGGTCACCGGCGCTGACATCAATCCAAAGTGCGTGAAGGCTTACGAGCATACAAAGCGCAAGCTCGCGCCCGGGAGCGCTGATCCGCGGCTCGTGCTCGGCTCGGTGCTCGATGATGTTTTCGTCGAGAGCGAGCTGCGCGCGCATGGCGGCTACGACGTGGTACACTCGTGGGGTGTTCTGCATCACACGGGCGACATGGCGCGGGCCATCGCAAACAGCGCCTCGCTCGTGAAGCCGGGCGGGCATTATGTGATCGCGATCTACAACCGGCACTGGAGCAGCAAACCTTGGTGGCTCATCAAACGCATCTACATGATGCTTCCGCGCTTTTTGCAGCCGCTGTGCTGCTGGTTCTTCGCCCCCATCATCTGGCTGGCAAAATTTCTCGTCACCGGCAAGAACCCGCTGCTGCAAGAGCGAGGCATGGATTTTTATTACAACGTCGTGGACTGGGTGGGCGGCTATCCGTACGAATACGCCAGCATCCCCGAAATGGAGGGGATGGTGCGGCAGCACGGTTTTGAAACCGTCAAAGCCATCCCCGCCGTCGTGCCCACAGGCTGCAACGAGTTTGTCTTCCGCAAAATCACCTGACCGTGCTTGCTATGCAGACGGCAGCACTTCAAAGGCCAGCCCGGAGAACTCCTTCACAAAGATTATCAGCGGCAGCTCGAACACGCCATCTGAGAGCGGATAGCCATTAAGCCCGAACGCCGCGTTTGCCCTTTTGATTGAGGGCGCTTGAGCGGGGTCAGATCGCGCAGCCGCCGGGTGCCACGGTGTCCCAATCGGGGCCTGGCGGGCGTTGTCGGACCAAAAGCGGC
>JANPIW010000407.1:0-7447 GCA_031425215.1 Verrucomicrobiaceae bacterium | reverse complement strand
ACGAGCGGCTGCACGACAAGGGCTTCGAGATCGTGGGCGTCTCGCTGGACGATGACAAGAACACGCTGCTTTCTTTTCTCAAAGAGAAGGGCATGAAGTGGCCGCAATACTTCGATGGCAAAGGATGGAAGAACGACCTCTCCACGCGCTTCGGCATCAAATCCATTCCAGCCATGTGGCTGGTGGGCAAGGATGGCAAGCTCATCAGCATGGATGTGCGCGGGCGGCTCGAGGCCGAGGTGGAAAAGGCGCTCGCCAGGGAGTGAGTGCCTCCAGTCCTCGATCTGGGGTTTCTCCATTTTGATCCCAGCAGGAATGGTCCGCCGTCAGCGGTAGAACTCATCCGTGCTGTCGCTTGAGGCGGACAAAGAGGTTGGAAACAAAGCTTTATGCTGCACAGGAGTCTGCATGTCATCCCCCGTCATCCGAACCCTCGCCGATCTCGTGCGCGTCAACAGTGTGAACTCGTTTTACGAAGGCGGGCCGGGCGAGGCGGGTGTGGCGGCGGTGGTGCGGGCGTTCTTTGAGCAGCGTGGCATCGCGTTGGAGGAGCAGGTGGTTTTTCCTGGGCGCAACAACGTCATCGCGCGCCTGCCGGGTCGTGATCGCACCCGCAGCATCGTGCTGGAGGCGCACATGGACACTGTCTCCATCAAAGGCATGACCATTCCGCCGTTCGATCCCGTCATCAAAGACGGCATGCTCTTCGGACGCGGCGCATGCGATGACAAAGGCGGCCTCGCCGCGATGATGCACGCGGTGGCGGAGATCCATGCAGCGGGCGACACGCCCCCATGCGATGTCATTCTCGCCGCAGTGGTCGATGAGGAGTACTCCTTCCGCGGCGTGGTAAAGTTTTGCGAGGAGATCAAAGCCGATGCCGCCATCGTCGCCGAGCCGACAGAACTGCGCGCCATTGTCGCCAGCAAAGGCACCCTGCGCTGGCGCATCGTCGTGCGCGGCAAATCCGCGCACAGCGCCAAGCCGCATCTGGGCATCAACGCCATCAGCCACATGTCGCGCATCGTCCTCGCGCTGGAGAAGGAACACGAGTCGCTCGCCGCGCTCGCGCATCCGCTCCTCGGCCCCGCCACGCTCAATGTCGGCGTGGTGCGCGGCGGCGTGCAGGTGAATTTCGTCCCCGACGAATGCGCCATCGAGATCGACCGCCGCATGTTGCCCGGTGAGCGCGCCGCTAATGTGCTCGCGCATTATCAAAGCGTGCTCGATGCGCTGAAGCGCGCGCATCCCACGCTCGATGCCATCATGGAGCCGCCCATGCTCATTGATGAAGCGCTCGAAACCAGCGCCGGCTCCGTCATCGCCCGCACTGCCAGCGCCGCATTGCGAGAAATGAATCTCAACCCCGAGCCAGCCGGGGTGCCCTTTTGCAGCGATGCCAGCAAGCTCTCCCGAGCCGGCGCTCCCTCCATCATCTTCGGCCCCGGCAGCATCGATCAGGCGCACGCCGCCGTGGAGTTCGTCGATCTCTCGCAAGTCGAGCGCGCCGTCGAATTCTACCGCCGCTGCGTGCTGGCATTTGAGTAGCCGCTGGCAGGAATCTGCGGTCAGGGCAACTGGCTGAACGCTCACGCGGTTCAGCTACAAACTCATTGTCCGCCGCGCCCAGTCGTGTTACAAATCCGGCTCTTGCGCCCGCACCCGACCATTTTTGCAGCCGCCGCGTTCCTGGCCTTTGAGGCTTGCGCGCAGGATTTGCCATTGCCGGTGCCGGGAGGTTTCGCGCCTGCGCTACCAGCGCAAAACGGTCCCGTGATGCTCAGGCCGACCATAACGATCAAGCCGCCCGCGCTTCCCGCGCCAGTGGTGAAGGCCGAGGATGCCGTCGCCGCCGAGCAGCGCATGCTGATGGAAAAGGCCGCCGCTCTCGCCGCCCAACGCGCGCAGGAGCTCAAAACCACCGCAGCGCTCAAGCGCCTCGTCGTCGTGCAAGGTCCCGTGTCTCAAAAGCCCGCGCTGCCGCCAGCCGCTGATGGCAAGACGCTTTCGCTCGTGGGCCTAGACGCCTCAAAGGAGGTCATCCGCAATCTCGAAGGGTTCTTCGGCGTGGAGATCAACGACGCGAGCCAGAAGAAGCTCCTCGAAGCTGTGCGCGCAGGAATTGCAGCCTCAGCCGACAAAGACCGCAAAGTCGAGCTGCTCGGCTGGTGGCCCGAGGAAGGCGTGATGGCCGTGACCGTCTCGCCTATCGCGCCGAAAGGCGGCTAGCATCGGTTGGCGCCAAGTGCCGCGTGATCAATATCCCGTCGAGCCGAAAAAGTCACCCGCGCTGGTAGTGCCTGGCACGCCGGCAGTGTCCTTCGTCCACTCCTGCTCGCCAGTGAAGGTGAGGCCGGTGCCGGTGCCGTAGAAGACATGCATCGCTCCTGCATCGGCTTTTCCGGCGATGTCTTTGAAGGGCACGCCGACGGCGAGATCAGATGTGCGGATAGTGATGATGAGATTGAATGGCGGCAGCACGACTCTTTGATTGCGCCCGAAATTCCACGCGGAGAGGCTGCGGCCAAACTGCGCGCCCGCTTGGGCCGAGACATCGCCGAGCCGCTGTGGTACGGGACTGTTGGCGGAGGAGAGACCGAAGCCGGTCGCTCCATAGATCACATTTACCTCGCCGGCATCGGCGCCTCCGGCGAGGTCCTCGCGCGGCACGCCGATGGCGAGGTCGGTGATGGTGTCTCCATTGAAATCACCTGCGGCGAGCGCGTAGCCGAAGCGATCCCCCGCCTCGCGTCCGGTGCCGAAGAGCACGTTCTGGTTGAATGATTGGGAACCGGAGCTGGTGAGCATGATCCTCGAGTCTCCAAACATCACATGCACCGCTCCCGCCGCGAGATCACGATCAGTGACGGAGCCGTCAGCGTTGACAGTCCTGCGGCCAGGCTGCTCGGGCACGCCGATGGCGAGATCATCCAGGCCGTCATTATCAAAGTCACCCGCCGCGAATGAACTCCCGAACTCATCGCCGGACTGGCCGACGACACCGACTGCGCCCGCGCCGAAAAAGTTGCCTCGGCCCCAGTCCAGTCCCTCGCCCGCCACACCTGGAAACACGGTCGCCAGGCCGTTCTCGCTCTTGCCGCCCGTGCTCGCATCCGGCGCGCCAACCACGAGGTCGCTGACTCCATCGCCATTGAAATCGCCCCCGGCCAGTGACGCGCCATTGTGCCATCCGGTCCGCGGGCCGGTGAGACCGAAGAGGGAGAGATTGCCGATCTGCGTGACGATCTGGCTTCCGCTTCGCACCAGCCCGTTGTTGAGCGAGCCGAAAAGAATCCACACCTGGCCCGCCTCGCTGTCGGCAAAAAAAGCTCCGTCGTCTTTCACGGTCATGTTTGGCGCGCCGATGGCGAGATCGCCGATCGTGTCGCCATTGAAATCGCCCCAGGCCAGCGACTGGCCGAGGCTGGCGTTGTCGGGAAAAATTTCCGAGCTGATGCCCTCGGTGATCACCGTGGGGAGCGTGCCGCTGCAGAGATCGAAGGTCTGCGCCGCGCGCACCATGCTCGTGCCGCTGGCTGCGAGTCCGACCGGCGAGCCGTAGATGATCACAGCGCGGCCAGCGTTGGGATGCGCGGTGGTGCCGACGGTGATGTCCTCGCCCGGGATGCCGATAGCGAGATCGGAGAAATTGTCGCCATTGAACTCACCCGACGCCAGTGCCGTGCCGAAGCGGTCGCTCGTCTCATTCTCACCCGAGATGCCGGTGGTGCCCTGCGACCAAAACTGCGCCGCAGGAATACCTGTGGCCGAGGCGACCAGGCCGTTGCTCGATCCGTAGATCACCACCACCGAGCCGGATGCCGTCACGCCGCTGCCATTCTCGCGCGGGATGCCGATGGCGAGGTCGGCAAATCCATCGCCATTGAAATCTCCGCGCGCGATGCCGCTGCTGCTCGATGGCAGGCCGCCGCGCGCCGCGAGGTAGATCATGATCTGCTGGTAAAACTTCGAGTTCTCCGGGATGTGCTCCGCCGCCTTGCCGTGCTCCAGCAGCTTCAGGATTCCCGTGTCCACTGCCGCCAGCGCGAGCACCGCATCGAGAGTGGCGCCGTCGGACGCCGCGCCGTCGGATGCGTTGTGCGGCGTGCTCGGATTTCTCGGATCGGTGTCTGTCTTGTACTCCGCCCAGTCGGCGGCGCCATCTCCGTCGCTGTCCGCATCACTGACCTCCAGCTTGTAAACGCGCTGCTTCCCGCCGCTGCGCGCCACGCTGATGCTTTGCCGCGCATCGTCGCGCGTCGCGATGAACTCCGTTTGCCCGCTCACCGGCGCCGCGTGCGTCTCCACGGTGGCGAAGGCTCCGTCTGCGGTGTCATCGCTGAGCACTCGGTACCTTTTGCCCGCCCTCGCATCAAAGGTGAACGCGATGCTCGCAGCGGAGGACTTCACCTTCACTTGGCGCAGGCAGTCCACAGCGCTCTTTGGATTCGTGCCGTTCACGGACTCATCAAAGTTTGAGCTGCCGTCTTTGTCCTCGTCGCCATCGGGACTCAGACCCCAGGCATTAAAGGTTAGCTGCCACACATCACACAGCGAGTCAGGCGTGCCCTGTCCGGGACCAGTGGAGTGGGCGTCATTGACCGCGAGGGCCGGCGAGGCGAATGCGGATAAAATCAGCGCGACGATGCGCGGCCGGGAGATCGAACGAGTGAGAGTTTTCATGGCGCAAGGGAGCTGAATTATAGCGCAGGTCAGGCTCCGCAGGTCAATCTCTAACACTCGAATTTTCCTGCTCGACACCGCGCCTCGCGGTTGTACCATCCGATTCATCGCAATGATCACCGGTAGCACAACACTGCTTCGACTCGCCCTTCCCCTGCTCGGGGTGGCGGCCCGGTAATCTTTTCTCACTGCGACAACGCGGGCTGAAGTCCGCACCAACCACCGAGGCGACACCGCCCGGATTATCCCAACAGGAAATTCCTCCTGTTAATCCTGCAAATCCTGCAATCCTGTCAAAACTCAGTCTTCCCCGTTTCCATGCACTCCGTCCCGTCCCAAAAATACCAGCCCTTCCCGCTGAT
Organism: Verrucomicrobiaceae bacterium; assembly: GCA_031425215.1. Lineage (GTDB taxonomy): Bacteria > Verrucomicrobiota > Verrucomicrobiia > Verrucomicrobiales > Verrucomicrobiaceae > JANPIW01. The sequence goes on along the minus strand of JANPIW010000407.1, from coordinate 2,402 downwards.
CTCATTGCCCGAACGCCAATGGCCCGCGCGTCATCTCACTCACGCTCCCATCTGGTGCAGCGTCGATCTCCGCGATGGCAATCAAGCCCTCGCCGTGCCGATGAATGTCTCGCAGAAGCTTGAGATGTTCGACGCGCTCGTGAAATGCGGGTTCAAGGAGATCGAGGTCGGCTTTCCCTCCGCATCCAACACCGAGTTCTCCTTCAACCGCCGCCTCATCGAAGAGAACCGCATCCCCGATGACGTGACCATCCAGTGTCTCGTGCAGGCGCGCGAGGACTTGATCGAGAAGACCGTGCTCTCGCTCATGGGTGCGCGGCGCGTCATCATCCACATGTACAACTCCACCTCGCCCGCGCAGCGCCGCTACGTCTTCGGCATGAGCAAGGAGCAAATCATCGGCGTGGCTGTGCGCGGCGCGCAGATGATTAAAGACCGCATTCATCGTCTGGAAGAAACCGGCACCGAGGTCATGCTGCAATATTCTCCCGAGAGCTTCAGCGCGACGGAGGTCGAGTTCGCCAAAGAGATCAGCGAGGCCGTGATGAATGTGTGGCAGCCCACGCCGCAAAAGAAAATGATCCTCAATCTCCCCGACACCGTCGAGGTCGCCATGCCGAATGTGTACGCCGATCAGATCGAATGGATCTGCACCCACATCAAAAACCGCGACGCTCTCGTCATCAGTCTGCACACGCACAACGACCGAGGCACCGGCACAGCCGCCACGGAGCTGGGCATCCTCGCCGGCGCGGACCGCGTCGAGGGCACGCTCTTCGGCAATGGCGAGCGCACCGGGAACCTCGACATCGTGCAGGTGGCCATGAATCTCTACATGCACGGCATCGCGCCCGGTCTGGATTTCTCCGACATGAACGGCCTCATCCGCATGTACGAGCGCACCACCGGCATGACCGTGCCAGCGCGCCAGCCGTACGCGGGCGAGCTTGTGTTCACCGCGTTCAGCGGGTCCCATCAAGACGCGATCAAAAAAGGCCTCACCGGCTACGACGCGCACAAGACCATCTGGGACGTGCCCTATCTCACCATCGACCCCAAGGACATCGGTCGCGAATACCGCGAGGTGATCCGCGTGAACAGCCAGAGCGGCAAAGGCGGCGTGGCCTATCTTCTCGAAAGCGAGTTCGGCATCGAGCTGCCCAAGGACATGCAGCGAGAGTTCGGCCCCATCGCCAATGACCAGGTGGACAAGCTCGGCCGTGAAGTCACCGCCACCGAACTGAAGGACATGTTCTGGCGCGAATACATCGAGCGCGAGCAGCCCTACGAGCTGCATCACTTCCATGCCGACGGCGTGGACGGCGTCTTCACCTGCCGCAGCAGCATCAAACGCAGCGGAAAAGAAATCGGCATCACCGGCGCCGGCAACGGCCCCATCGCCGCCTTCGTCGATGCGCTCATCAAAGACGCCGGCGCGCCGCCCTTCGAGATCGCGACGTATCGCGAGCAAAGCCTCGGCAGCGGCACCGAGGCCAGCGCCTTGAGCTGCATCCAGATCACACTCGCCAGCGGCAAAACCGTGTGGGGCGCCGGGGTCGATACCAACATCGAGCTGGCCTCCATCAAAGCCGTGCTCAGCGCGGTGAACCGGGCTTCATAATTCAAGAACCAGGATGTCATGGCTGATTTCGAGAACCGTTATCCTCTTAACGTGCCAGGGAAGTTCTATGTGGACGATCAATGCACCGACTGCGACCTGTGCAGGGAAACTGCTCCAAACAACGTGAAGCGCGACGACCGCATGGGACACTCTTATGTGTACAAACAACCTGAAACTGTCGAAGAGCACGAACTGCTCATGGAAGGTGTCCGGGGCTGCCCGACAGAAGCAGTCGGCAATGATGGGGACAAGTTTGACTGGCAAACCACTCCCATCAAAGACTGGAACGCGCTGGCGAGACATTGGAACGAGGATGTCTCATTTGACCTGACTCAGCCAGTCGTGCCTGAAGAGGAAACCGAGCGTAAACTCCGGGAAGCAATGGCGGCATGGAGAGCATCTCAGAAATAGAATGCTGGTGACCGCGTAAGCTCCGACAAAAGAAACCAGACAGAAGATCGTTCAAACACTCCGCCATGAACGACACCAAACGTCAGAGTCGCGTCATGTCCGCCGACATGAGTCCGCAGGCCATCGAGCAGCGATTGCGCGTTGTGCATGAGATGAACGAACTGTGCGCTGCTCTCGGCAAGGCACGACTGGTGATGGAGCGGACATTCCGCGACCATTCTGCCTCGCAGGATGTCTTGGCAACGCCGATGTCGCTCCTGCCGATACTGGCGGTGCGTTCCAGCAAGGTTGGTGGGTTGAATTCCATGCCGGAGGCATGACGGCTGGTAGCCGGTGGTGGAGCGAGGCTTTGCGAGCGGGAACCACCGGT
>JANPIW010000406.1:0-15413 GCA_031425215.1 Verrucomicrobiaceae bacterium | reverse complement strand
GCCGCGCTCGATGACCTCGGCGATGGCTTGCAGATAAATCTCGGTCTTGCCGCTGCCGGTCACGCCGTGCAGCAGCATGGGCTTTGATTTTTCGGGATCGCGGATGGCTTTCAACACGGTGTCGAGCGCGGGAGCTTGTTCCTCGGTGAGCTTCAGCGGCGAGGTGGGCATGAACTGCTCGTCGTCATACGGATCGCGCTCGATGCGCGCCTCGGCGCGGGTGATCCAACCTTGCTCGAGCAGCGGCTTGATGAGCGTGGTGGCGCGCGGGATATCTTTGCGCAGACGGCTGAGCGTCGCGTCGGCGCCCAGTTCTTTGATCAGCTCCAGCACACGCGCGCGCATCGGGGCGGCTTTGTGCATTTTGTCGATCTCCTCCTGTGTCCACTCCTTGGCGATGGTGAGATGGCTGTCGGTGATGAAGCTCTCAGGTTTGTCGCGCACGGCTTGTGGCAGCATGGCGCGGAGCACCTGATGCACGGGCGCGACGTAGTAGTCCGCGATCCAGTGTGCGAGCTTGAGCAGGCCTGTGGTGAACATGGGCCGAGAGCCGATGAGGCCTAGCACCTCCCGCAGTTTGAATTTACCTGATGACGCCGCGAGCAATGCGATCACGACGGCCTGCACACGCTGGCCATGCAGCGGCACGGTGACGCGGGAGCCGATGGTGAGCTTGCCCGCGAGCTTGTCGGGCACCGCGTAATCCAGCTCCAGCTCCGCCGCGCCTTCGAGCTGGACCCGGACCACGCTGGCGTTGCACTGCGGCTGCGACTCGTGCGTTGGAGCCTCGTCGGCAAACAATGACGCTTGCTCAAGTCCGGGTGGCGGACTGGCATGCGGCGGTTGTTTTTGCGTCAGGCTCATGTGCTGCATCCGCCATACACTGCCGCCGCTAGGATGTCATCCGAGTGTGAGGGCGAAGGCTTTGGACTGCGGCAGTCCAAGGCGCTGTGCGCGTCAGTTCTTCGGCGCCATGATCACTTTTGTGTCGGCGATGATGGCATCGAGGAATGAGGCACAAAGCCGTGCCCATCGCGATGCCAGCATTTGAGATGGGTCTTCGGTGAAGTCAGGAATTGGATTTGTTTGCGGCGGGGCGTATGGGTTTGGTTCACTCATGGTGCGAGACTGCCGGTTTTCTCCGTGGGTCGTCAATGCCAAACTCGTTTTTTATCGAAACATCCAGGCGGCGAGACGACAAGTTTGACCTTCCGTGCCGCGCCGCGATACTCACGACGCTTCTGCCTCATGAATTCCCGCTGGTCCATCCGAGTTGTGCGCGCGCTTTTTTTTGCGCTGCTGGTTTTTCTCGGGATCGCCATGGCGCTGGGGTTTCAGCAGCCGGCTTGGGTCGGGGCGTTTTCGGGCGCGGCGTTCATGGGGGTGCTGCTGGTGCTCGACACGATCTTCGCCAAGATCACGATCCGCGATTTCTCATACGCCACGTTCGGGCTCCTCATCGGTGTGTTCGCGGCGTGGCTGATCACGCGCATCGGCATCTTCCAGCTCCCTTGGCTGCAATCGCTCACGGAGGCGGAGCAGGTGCGGAACATCGCGGAGATCAGCATCTACGCCGTGTTTGCCTTCTTTGGCGTGACCATCGCGCTGCGCAGTGACCGCGACCAGTTCGCTTTCTTGATCCCGTATGTGCGCTTCCGCCGTGATGCGTCGGAGGGCGATCCGCTGCTGATCGACACGAATGTGATCATCGACGGACGCATCGCGCGTGTGATGCAGACGGGCTTTCTCACCGGAGCGCTGGTGATCCCGCGCTTTGTGCTCGATGAGCTGCAGCGGCTGGCGGACTCGCATGAGGCTGTGAAAGCAGAGCGCGGGAGACGCGGGCTTGATACCGTGGAGAAGATGCGGGCCATGAGTGATCTGGATGTGACCATTCAAGAGGACAGCGCGCCATCGGACGCGCCAGTGGACACGCGTCTGGTGAATCTGGCGCGCGAGCTGAACGCGCGGCTGCTGACCAACGACGAAAACCTCGCAAGCGTCGCGCGCGTGCGCAGCGTGACGGTGCTAAATTTTCTCGAGCTGGCGCAGGCGCTGAACCCTGAGGTGAGCGCGGGTGATGAGATCACGCTCAGCCTGATCAAGCCGGGCAAGGACAAGCATCAAGCCGTGGGCTACCTCGCGGACGGCTCGATGATCGTGGTGAATCACGCGGTCGAGAAGATCGGTGAGATGGTGAAGGTGATCATCTCCAGCGTGCTGCCCACGAGCGCCGGACGGTTGATTTTTGCGGAACTGAAAAAGCCTGAATGAGCATTGCGCGCGGCAGCCTCCGCGCTCATTTTCAGACATGATCTCCATCTCCGTTTCCTACGAGGGCGGCCTCCGCTGCCGCGCCACCCACGGGCCATCACAGAACGACCTGATCACCGACGCACCCGTGGATAATCACGGCAAGGGCGAGTCGTTCTCCCCCACCGATCTCGTGGCCACGGCTCTCGCGACGTGCATGGCGACGGTGATAGGGATCAAGGCGCAGCAGAAGAACCTCAATGTCACCGGCATGAAAGTGAGCGTGGAGAAACACATGAGCGATGACTCGCCCCGGCGCATCGTGCGGCTGCCTGTGACCATTGAGATTCCTCTGCCGTCGGATCATGCTGATCGGAAGATCCTCGAAGCAACCGCGCTCGGCTGCCCCGTGCATCACAGCGTGCATCCCGACATCGAGAAGCCTGTGACGTTCGTGTGGAACGGGTGAATCCGCAGGCTCACGCCAACGGCTACATGCGCTACTTTTGCAGAGGCTGCTTTGCGTCTTCCCAGGCCATGATCCCGCCGTCGAGGTGGTGGATGCTGGTGAAGCCGAGCTTTTGGAGAATGGGGAGCGCTTTGCTGCTGCGTCCGCCAGAGCGGCAGTGGACGAGGTAGGACTTGGTCTTGTCCAGCTCCTTGAGTTTCGCTTCAAAATAAGGGCCGTTGAAGTCGATGTTCTTCGCGCCGGCGATGTGTCCTTCGGAGAATTCATTCGCTGTACGCACGTCGAGGACAGCTATTTTTTCCTCCTGCACGAGCGCGGCGGCTGCTTTGACATCAACGTGTTTGACGGCGGCGCTTTTGGGTTCCGCATGCAATGCGAGCGAGATGAGGAGGCTGAGGAGCAGGATGGTTTTCATGGTGTGGGTATTGATACGAGGCGCAGCTCGACTTCGGCGCGGCTGAGTTTGTCGTAAAGCCGCATGAGGCGGCGAATGGGCCACCAGCGGTAGAGATAAATGTCGAGGGGCTTCCACATGGCGACCCAGCCGCCGATAGTGAGACCCTCGCGCACGATGCCCTGCCAGTGCTCGCGATCTGCGGGCTGGATGCTGGTGGCGATGAGCTGGCAGGCGATGAGGAAGAGGAGGCCAATGGCGAGGCTGGCACGGCCTTCGCGCATGAGCTGCTTCAGCTCGCGCAGAGTCATGGCGGAGCGATACTCGAAGTAGTGACGGAAGGACTCGGCGACGAGCGCCTGCGGATTCTCGATGCCTGTGATACTGCCCGTGACATGCACGACGATCTTGATGGGCGTCCTGTGATGGCATTCCTGCGCCCAACTGACGATGAAGTGCTCCGCGTCGTGATCGAGATCACGCTCGTGGAAAGGGGATGGATCCATCGAGTTGAAGAGCTGCTGCAGCTCCTGAACTTTCAGCTCGATGACATGGGGCGCTTCTGTCGTTGCATTTGTCATGGGCGCGCAGACTTCTCACCCACAAGGTCAAGGACTCACCGCCACTCGAGGCGCACGATGATGATGTCGAAGGGGACGAGGGCGGGGAATTTCTTTTTCAGCGCCTTGATCACGTCCTCGTTGGTTTTGCCCTCGGACTCGACGACGCCCATGGCGTAGCCGTGGTGGGATTTGGCCTCGGGTTTCTTCCACTGATAGGAGACGCGGACGGGAAAGGTTTCCATGACTGCTGATGAAGGTTTGGGTTGGGCTTTTTGTTATGAACCGGCCGGAGCAAAAATCAACGGGAAGGTGGCGAGGGCGCAGTGCTCGCAGGTTTCAATGTTTTGCCTGTGAAAGCTGGATAATCCGGAGCATATCTCACCGCTCGAAAAACACCGCCGACGGGAGGCGGCCCATTGCCGCCGCCGGTAGCTCCGTTGGGGCCGCCACCACCAGGAGGTGGTCCTCCAGGTCCGTTGGGACCACCCCCTCCAGGCGGCCCTCCCATGAGAGTGCTCATGCCGAGATCTGGCCCCATGAGCAGGGCGATCTCCAAGGATGTGAGGCCGTGAGTGCCGACTATTTCCGGCAATGGTGGAGGTCCGCCGCCGGGAGGTCCGCCGCCGGGAGGTCCACCTCCGGGAGGTCCACCTCCGGGAGATCCACCGCCGGGAGGTCCGCCGCCGGGAGGCCCGCCACCTGGGGGCGCTCTCTCTGCATTCTGTCCGCCAGACGGCGTCGGTTGTCCGAACAACACTGAGTTGCTACCGACGCGATAGCGCCACTTCCACACTGTCTCGCCCGTGGAGTTCACTTCCACCAATTCTCCGCTCATGCCGAGACAAGCGAGGGTGTTGCCATTCGGCAACCGCTCGGCGCCGGAGAGGAAGCGCGAAAAGAAACTCGTTCGTGGTTTGCCCTCGTAAGTCCAGACGGGAGCGGCGGGTCCAAAGGTGGATGCATCGTCGAGCTTGTAGCTTCCATCCGGCTGGAGCGGCGCTTTGATCTCCTCGACGCTGGTGTACTCCTCACCTTTGCGACCATCGCCGTTGTTCAGGATCAAAATGTTCCCCGCGCCCGGCAGACCCTCTGCGATCCATTTGGCGTCATGCTGGCCGTAGAGCTTCTGGTCGCCCGGCGCGCCGCGATGGTAGGTCTGAGGATTGCCCCAGCGATAGATAAGCCTTCCTCCCTTGCCAACGCGTCCACCCACGCCGGTGGCCGCCTCCGCTGTCGTCGTGCCATGGTCGATGATCCACACCTCGGCCAGAGCGCGGACCGAGAGCATGATCTGATCGAGCTTGGGATGATATGAGATGGAATTCACATGCGTCCAGTCGGGCAAGGAGGGTGCCTGCCGCGCCCCCTGGCCCCCGGCCACATAGCCGATGGATTGTAGCACGGAGAGTGTGTTGCTTCCGGGCGGGGCGAGGTTCTCCACGAGAGCGTTGACATCAATGCGGTCAGGGTGCTCTGAGACCACGCCAAAGTTTTTCTTGGTGGGATCAAAGTCCTGCACGAGATGATCCCAGAGCCGCCACTCCCAGACGATCTCAGCGCCCGACGTGCCTGTCGGCTTGATTTCGATCACGGTGTCCACCCATATCTCATTGTTACGAATAGTGGCAGGATCACGCCCCGTCTCGATCATCTCGTCACGGTTCTTTTTCTCCACGCCGATCAAGAGCAGATTTCCGTTGGAGAGTGCGACCACGTCGTGGTGGAGGCTCACCTTCTCTGTTCCTATCACATGACTCCAAGTGAGCTTGCCATCCCAATCAAAAATCTCCATGATACCGGTCATCCCGGGACACAACGCGGCGAAGGGGTTGTTATCGAGCAGCGAGCAGCGCACCAGCCGGCCGTCAGGCAGCAGATACGCGCTGCCGCCGAGTTTGTGCTGGCTCTGCCATTGATGCACGATGCGTCCCTCGAGATCAATGAGCGAGGTCTTGGTTGATCCAAGCTCCGAGATCAAATTGTAGCCAGGGGACGGCACTGTGGCGGGAGTCGCTGCCGTGGGCGGCTTGCCACAACCAGCCAGCGCAAGCGTCAGCACGATGAGATGGAACAGGCCGGGAATGCGTGCGTTGGCGGATGGTGAAAATGAAATATGCATGAACTCGAATGGGGGCAGGGACCCTGATTGACGGTTGAACGCTCCAAAATGCAAGCGAATGCACGAGGGGCGCGTCGTTCAAAATTAACTAAGTTTTTATTGGGGCTTGTGACTTGCAACAGACCAAGTCATGAATTCTTATCCCATCCTTTATGAAGCGATTTCTCCTCATTCCAGCAGCATTCGCGATGCCTCTGATGAGCGCGGCCGTGCCCCCCGTCAGCACGCAGGACGCCTTCTTTGAGACGCGGATCAGGCCGGTGCTCTCCGAGAAGTGCTACTCGTGCCACTCGCAGAGAGAGAGCCGGATGAAGGGCGGCCTGGCGCTGGATACTGCGGAGGCCACGCGGCAGGGAGGTGATAGCGGCCCTGCGGTGGTGCCTGGCGATCCCGAAAAGAGCCTGCTCATCCTGGCGATCCGTCACACCGATGCCGACACTGCCATGCCGCCGGAGAACAAGGGCGGCAAACTGCCAGACGCTGTCATCAAGGACTTCGAGCAATGGGTGCGCGATGGCGCGCACGATCCGCGGACGGGCGCGTCGCGGCAGCGCGTGGTGAAGGCAGTGGATGCGGAGGCGCGATCATGGTGGTCTTTCCAGCCGGTGAATGCGCCGGAGGTGCCGCGCGTGCATGACGTGAGCTGGCCGCGCACGGACATCGACCGCTTCATCCTCGCGGCGCTCGAAGCGAAGAAATTGAAACCCGTGGCCGACGCGGACAAGCCGTTGCTGTTGCGACGCGTGTATTTCGCGCTCACGGGACTGCCGCCGCCTCCAGAGAGGATCGAGGCCTTTACCGCCGCAAACGATGCGCGCGCTTTTGAACGCGTGGTGGACGATCTGCTTGCTACGCGGCAGTTCGGCGAGCGCTGGGGCCGCCACTGGCTCGATGCGGCGCGCTATGCGGAGACGAACGGGCGCGACGTCAACGGCATCCAGTCCGAGGCCTGGCGCTACCGCGATTACGTTATCGAGTCATTTCAGAATGATAAACCCTTTGACCGTTTCATCCTCGAGCAGCTCGCCGGGGATTTGCTGCCGGATAGCAGCGACGAGGAGCGCGCGCGCCATCTCATCGCCACGGGTTTCCTGGCCATTGGGCCGAAGACTTTGCTGGAAAATAGCGGCGCCCAGTTCGCGCTCGATCTGGCCGACGAGCAGATCGACACCACCTCGCGCGCTTTTTTGGGCCTCTCGATTGCTTGCGCGCGCTGTCACGAGCACAAGGCCGATCCCATCACGCAAGAGGATTACACAGCGTTGGCGGGCATTTTCCTCTCGACTGAGACGCGCTTTGGCACGCCTGGCGGCGCACAAGGGCGCAACGGCTCAGCGCTCATCGAGCTACCTGACGCGCTGGGCCTTCCCATGGTGGAGCGCCGCATGGACCCGGCCAAGCTTGCGCAGGTCACGGCCGAACAAAACAAGCTGCTGGGCACTTTTTTCCAGGCGCTGGCATCCGCTGGCGGCGGTCCCCCGCGTCAGGGCATGATGACGGCGGACGGCACGGTGCTCGAAGAGGTGCTCTTCCGCCTTCGCGCTCTCGAGGTCGATGTGCGCGCCTTTCGCGCCGATGGAAGCTTGAAACCACGCATCATGGGTGTGCTCGAAAAGCCCGTTCCCGGCTCACCGCCCGCGCCGCCGTTCTCGTTTGCCTTCGCGCCGCCGACAGCCTTTGGCAGCATAGGTGACAGCCCCTTCTTCGGGCGCGGCCAGCTCGCGAAGGAGCAGGATCCAGTGGCGCGTGGTGTGCCGCTGTTTCTCAATGGCGGCAGAAACATCCCCATCCCTCCGAACACGAGCGGTCGCCTCGAACTGGCCCGCTGGATCGCCTCGCCCGCGAACCCGCTCACGGCGCGTGTGATCGTGAACCGTGCATGGCATTGGCTCTTCGGACGCGGGCTGGTGCCGAGCGTGGATGACTTCGGAAAGATGGGCGTGGCTCCAAGCAACCCGGCGCTGCTCGATCATCTTGCCTCGCGGTTTGTGGCGGAGGGCTGGTCGATGAAAAAGCTCGTGCGCGAGATCGTGCTCAGTCGCGTCTGGCAGCTCGCGCGCGCCGACCACCAGGAAACCGCGCCCGCTGAACCGATCGCGTCTGTGGTCGATCCCGACAACACGCTGCTTCATCGCGCCAATGTGCGCAGCCTGGATGCCGAGTCGTTGCGGGACGCGATGCTGGCCGCGAGCGGTACGCTCGATCTCACGCCGCAGCCTGGATCACTGCTGGCGAGGACGGGTCAGGGGCCCATCGACGGTCTGCGCTTTCCCGTGCTGAAGGCGGAGGCGGTGATGACGGCGGAAGGCGATTTCCGCTCCATCTACCTTCCTGCGGTGCGTGATCTTCCGCATTCCACACTATCCTTGTTCAACAGCGCCGATGCCAGTGTGGTGCTCGGAGCGCGCGAGACCACCATTGTGCCTGCGCAGGCGCTCTTCCTGATGAACAGCGCGTTTGTGTCCCGCCAGTCGGCGCGGCTCGCGCGTCGTGTGCTCGTGGCAGGCGCGGACTTCGACACTCGTTTCCGCCTCGCGAGTCTGTTGGTCCTTGGCAGGCCGCCGTTCGCGGAGGAGAGCGCCGCTGGACGCCGGTTCATCGACTCACGCGCCGCTGGTGACGAGGCTGCGACGTGGACCAGCCTTTGCCGCGCGCTTTTTGGCAGCGCGGAGTTTCGTTTCCTTTGATGAAAACAAGTCCCCTCCACGCAATGAACACGACGATGCATTCTCTCCGATCCCGACGCGATGTGTTGCGCTGCGGCGCGCTTGGCTTCGGCTGGCTGGCATTCAGCGGCCTCACAGCGGCGGGAGACGCGTCACGCACGCACTTCCCCGCACGGGCGAGGCGGGTGATTCTCCTCTGCATGAAAGGGGCGCCATCACACCTCGACACGATCATGTGGAAACCACGCCTCGCTGCTGACACGGGCAGGCCGGGACCGCGCCCGGGCACCGTGTTACGCGGCTCTTCATGGGAGTTCTCACAGCACGGGCGGAGCGGCCTGTGGATGTCGGAGTTGGTGCCCGGCATGGCATCGCACGCGGACAAGCTGTGCATGATCCACTCGATGGTCGCCGACCTGCAAGCCCACGCGCCCGCCTATCTGAAGATGCACACGGGTGTGACCCAGTCCGCGCGGCCATCGCTCGGCGCGTGGACACATTACGGTCTTGGATCACTGAATGAGAACCTGCCCGGCTTCATCACAATCACGCCGCCCTCGTGCTTTGGGGGCGCTCAGAATTACGGCAACGCCTTTTTGCCTGCGATCCATCAAGGCTCGCCGGTCGGCACGGACGGACAACCCATCTCGAAGACAGTAATCCCCAATCTCAAGCCCGCCCTGTCGGCCGTCGCACAACGCGCGGAGCTGGATCTCTTGCAGATAATCAACCGGGCGCGGCTCGCGCGCGAGGGAGCGGAGCCGCAAGTGGAGGGCGCCATCGAGTCCTTTGAGCTGGCCTTCAAAATGCAAAGTGAGATGCCGGCGGTGATGGACCTGACGAAGGAGAGCGAGGCCACACAGCGGCTCTACGGGATCGGCGATGAGGCGACAGATGACTGCGGGCGCAAATGCCTCCTGGCACGTCGCATGATCGAGGCAGGTGTGCGCTTCGTCGAGGTGACGCATGGTGACTGGGACACGCACTTCAATCACACGCGTCGCTTGCCTGAATTATGCAAGTCAGTGGACAAACCCGTGGCGGGATTGCTGACAGATCTCGAGGGGCGGGGCCTGCTGAAGGACACACTCGTCATTTGGGCCGGTGAGTTCGGCCGCACGCCCCACGCGGAGGGTGCTGACGGACGTGATCACCATGTGAGCGCTTTCAGCCTGTGGATGGCTGGTGGCGGTGTCAAACCCGGCTTCAGCTTCGGCGAAACAGACGATCATGGCTACGAGGTGACAGACGGCAAGATGACCATCCACGACTGGCACGCCACCATTTTGCACCTGCTAGGCCTCGACCACGAGCGGCTCACTTTCCGGCATGGAGGCAGGGATTTCAGGCTTACCGACACCCACGGAAACGTGGTGAAAAAGATCATTGCCTGACCTTTCCCCCGCGACCGCTCAAGGACTGAGGTGGCGGAACTTGAGCATGTAGCGCTGCGGAATGATCTGATCGTAGGACTCGAATTTGAATCCGTAGCGTTCGATCTGGTTGATGGCGATCTCTTTGGCGAGATACGGACCGTGATAAGGCAGCGTCTGGTCCTCCACGGGGCCGTTATCCACGACGACAAAGACGCCGCCGGGTTTGAGCGCCTTCTTGATGCTGGCCATCAACTCACGACGCCCGTCCTCCGGCGCCACACCATAGATGATGTGGTAGAGCGAGCACATGTAGGCCACGTCCACCTGCTCTTTTAGACCGATGTCCTCGTTGGCGGCGAGGATGGTCTCGACGTTTTTGATGCCCTGGGCATCCTTGAACTCGTTCACGAAGTCGAGGTGCGGCTGCTTGATGTCCATCGAGAAAACCTTCCCGGTCGGGCCGACCATTTTAGAGAACCGGAAAGTGAAGTATCCGGACCCGCACCCAATGTCGGCGACTTTGTCCCCTGGTTTGATGGGCATCAGGGACATGATTTTGTCCGTCTTTTCCCAGCTTGGGCGCTTCGGGTTGTTAAAGAGGATGAAGTCCTCCAAGAAGGTGCGCTGCGTTCTGCCCACAGCGGGATTGGTGGCCTCATCGCCAGGGCGAATGGCTTTTGAGCGCGCGTCGTCTTTTCCGTCTTTGCTCGAAGCGGCCTTGCCATTCGAAGGTGATCCTGCCTTTTTGGACCCTGCATTTGTCCCGGGCGGAGAAGGGAGCATTTTTCCCTTGGCATCCTTGTCCAATGCCTCCCCGTCCTTGCCTGTCTCCTTCTCGTCAGGCTCTGCTTCCTTAGGCTGCGGTGGATGCTCGGGATCCTCGAGGAGCTTGGTTTTCTCGCCCGGCTTGAGGAGCTTGTATTTGTTCTTCACATACTCCTTTATGAGGTCGTAGTCGTCGTCAGCCAGATAGTGGAAATAGGCGTTCACGAGAGGGTCAGCGAGCATCTCGCGCTGCCGCGCTGGTGGAGACACGAAGTGCTCGCAAAACCATTGAAGCGCGGTGAATTCTCCGCCGAAATTCTCATTGGGAATCAGCCGCTCGTACATCTTGATGGCGTCGAGAGCGGCTCCGCGATCCTTGTCCTGTAGCGCCTTCAGCACTTCCTTTGCTGCGGCGATGCCTCCATCCGTGATGTCGTACGAGTCAAGGCTGCCGATGTGGACGAGCGAGTTGGTCGAGTGGACCATGATGGTGCCGTCGGGGGCCTTTTTGCCGCCCGTGCCTAACGGCGCAAGGATTTTTTTGTCGCCGGACTGGCGCAATTTCAGGACCAGCACATAGCGCAACGGGCTGACCTCAGCGTAGAAATCCTCGTCGAAGCCATAATGGTGGAACTGCGAGGTGACGAGCCTCCTGTCCACGAAGCAGGAATGCAACTCGCGACCGTGATTTGGAAGATTATCCACGATCACGAGACGACCGTCGGGCTTGAGCTGTTTTTTGATGCTCTCGACAAACGCCTTCCTTGCTTGCTCTGTGGACCAGCCATAGATGACGTGGTAAAGGGAGGCGATGAAAGCCATGTCCACTTTCTCCGGGATTTTTGTGTCGGTGGGGATGGAGACTACCGGCTTGATGTTTGACAGTTGTTCCTTGGCCGCGAACTCCATGACGCGTTGAGTGTAGCTTTCATCGGTGTCGATGGCGTACACGAGGCCCGTAGGACCGGCGAGATGCGCCATTTTGAGTGTGAAATAACCCAGGCCGCAGCCGACATCCGCGATCTTCTGCCCGGGCTTGATCGCAAGCATTCGAAGGATGCTTGCGCTGGACTCCCACTGCTCGCGCTCGGGGTTCATGAACATGACGTAGTCCTCCAGCACACGGCGGCGCGTCTTGTGCAACTCCACGTCGTCCGGCTGGAAATCGCCCAGGCCATACTTGCGTTGAAGATACTCCTTCAAGTTCTTGTAGCCGTCTCCGGCAAGATACTCGCGGAACAACGTGCCGATATGGTCGTAGCGCGGCTTCTTTCCCTCCACTGTTGCGATGAGATCACGGCACAGCCATTGCAGCGCGGTGTAATCGCCTCCGAGGTTCTCGACCGGGATGAGTTTGTCGAAGTCCGCGATAGCCTCTGCGGCCAGTTTTGCGTCATTCTTCGTGATCGCGTTCCACACCTTCTCCGCAGCCTCGCGTCCCTCTTTCGTTACATTCATCGGAGTGACTCCCACTCGGATAAGGGAGGCCCGGGAGTCGAGTTCAAATGAGGTGAAATCTTTGGGGGCGGTTGCTTCCGCGCCGCCCGCTGACGGGGACAGGCATAATGTTGTGGTTAGCGCGAGTGCCAGTATGAAGTTGGAGGTCGGGCGGGCGGGATTCATGTGGTTTGTGCGGAGGTGGGGCTGAATAAAAAGAGGAGGGTGGATCCGCTTTGCTGCAAATCCACCCTCGAAGTGACCAATGGCGAATGCTCAAACGTTTGAGGCACCGTCCATTAAGAGAACAATTCCTGGTTCAAGTATGGGTTCAGCGGGCCTTCGCAGTACTCGTCACGCGCATACGGCACGAAGTCGGGCGCGTGGAAGTTTTGCGCGATCTCGTCGGCAAAGAAGGCACCCAGCGGGGTAAGCTCCAGAGCCTTCTCGTTCTCGCGCATGACACCGGCAGCTTTGAGCGCCTCGATCTTGCCGCGGAACACTTCGTCGATGCCGAGACCCGTGACGCGACGGTAGTTCGCAGGGCGGACGTTGCGGTTTTTGATCGGGAGCACGATGCCCCAGCGCGCCTGGTCTTCGGGTGTGCGGATGTAACCACGGTTGATCGGCAGATGGCCGCTTTCGATGGCGGCGTAATATTCGTCGAAGTTCTGCGTGCAGAGCGCGAAGCGGTCGCGCAGGCTGCTGAAGGCGGTGAGGCCGATGCCGATCTGGTCGAACTGCACACAGCACTGGTTGTGCGCATAGACGGAGTAGTCGCCACGGCGGCGTGAGAAGACGCGGCGCAGATTCTCGAAGTAACCGTAGTGCGCCAGCATGTTGATGGCGGACTGCTTCATGACGAACTGCTCCTCGTTCGTTGGTGCTTCCTCGGGCTTGATGGCGACGTAGTTTTTCACCGCGCCCTGGTGGTCGCCGTAAGCTTCCACTTTGAGGCGGTAAAGCTGGATCTCATGCACACCGAGCTGGCACGATTGCTCGACGACATCGAGCCAGTTTTCGAGGGTCTGGCCTGGGTAGCCGAAGATGAACTCAATATTGACGATGAAGCCCATGTCGAGGCAGTCTTTGATGGCGACGAGGGCTTCCTGTGGTCCGTGATGGCGGCCCATCTTTTTGAGGATGGTGGGATTGAGCGACTGAACGCCGATGGTGAGACGATCCACGCCGTACTCGCGCAGCATGGCGAGACGCTTGGAGCCTTCGGGGCCGATGAGGGTGTTGGGATCGACGTCGTAGTTGAACTGGCGGCAAAGGGAGAGATCGACCCGCTCGCAGAATCCATCAAGGAACCGGCGGAGCTGGTCATGCGCGAGGAAGGTGGGTGTGCCGCCGCCAACGAGGACGGAGCGAGCCTTGATGCGGTCCACGCCGAGACGGTTGCGCCAGATGTCGGTCTCCTTGAGGAAGGCTTCGAGGTAGCGGCTCTTTTCATTGAGCTGAGGGCCCAGCTTCACTGGGTAGTGGCAGAAGACGCAGTGCGAATTGCAGAACGGGACGTGCGCATAGACATCCACCATGCCGTCGGAAGGCAGTGTGTAGCCGGCGAGGAGTTCGTCGTCCGTCATCGGCGGATACATGACGATGGGCGGGTAATGGACGGAAGGATAGAAGTCACCCTTTTTGTTCACGAGGCCGGCATCGCGGAGACGATGGAAGTCGTTCACGCGGAGCTTTGCTTTCTCGATGAGTGCCGCGCGGTCCGGCGGCCCGACATCGAGCAGTGGCGGCGGTTCATGATTGATGAGCAGCTTGGGATTGATACCAAAACGTTCGGTAACGGAGTCAGTGGCGAAGGCGGTGTTCATTGTAATGGATGGGTGGATATGTGGAGTTTTGCTTTTTCGACAGCGGTGAGGAGGTGATTATTGCCTGGGGTGAAGCGGTTCGTGGAGTAGATCGGGAACATTGCCTTGTAATTGTCCGGCGTGCCGTCGTGGATGGTGACGGTGTTGGCGCCGGTCATGAGGCCGATGAACTGACCGTTCGGGCGGCACTTCTCGAGGCAACTCGTGGTGGGCATGAGGCGCTGCGGGAACATGATGCGCATGAGGGCCATGCTGTTGAAGGCGATGTCCACGTCGCCCATCGGCTCGTCTTTGTATCCGCAGGACTCGCCTGGGATGAAGACGGTGCAGGAGTTCATGGTGAGATCGTACTCGCCCATGAGCATGAGATCGTCGATCACGTCATCGACGGTCTGGCCGGGCATGCCGACGATGTTACCGGAGCCGGTTTTGAAGCCGACCTCAATGAGCATTTTGAGGCAGTTGAGCCGCTCCTCGACGGTGTCTGTGGGCTTCCACGTTTCGTAGAGGCGCTTCACGGAGCTTTCAAACTTGAGGATGTAGCGGTCACCGCCTGCTTTCTTGAGCTGGATATATTGCTCGCGACTCATGTTGCCGAGACAGAGGATGATCTCAAAGTCGGGGTGGCGCTTCTTGATCTCCGCGACGGTGCGGGCGACGGCATCCACCCAGGCTTTGGCCTGGTTTTCGCCGGACTGGAAGAGAAGGACGCGACGGCCTCGTTCATAAAGGAAGTCAGCCATTTCGATGACGGCGTCGTGCTTCATGACGTAGCGTTTGATGCCGGAGCCTTTGGCCATGCTGCAGTAGTGACAGCCTTGGAGGCAGACGTTGGATATTTCGATGACGCTACGGGCCTCGACCTCCTCCGCAGGGAAGTGTTCCGTGCGCTTCTGCCGTGCGTAGGCAAACATTTGTTCCTGGGCATCGCCCGTAGCGAGCAATGCGGTGCGCAAGACTGCACGGGTGAACACGCCGCGTTTGAGCGCGTCGAGAAAAGCGACATCTGTCGCGGGTCCTGATCCGATGGTTTCCAATACACCAAGCATGGTGAGGTATTTCCTTTCTAAAGTGGGGGGTTTGAGGGCAAAAGAATCAAGGCAACTCCGGCGACGGCGATAAGCGCACCAGCGACAGCACGAGTTGAGAGTTTTTCATGGAGCACATAATATGCAAGAGGAAGTACAAATATCGGTTCGGTCGAGTTAAGCGTATTCGCTATGGCAACATCGAGATGTTTAATGGCATGCATCGACAGCCAAAATCCGCCAAAAGTTACGACACTGACTGCCAGCAGGAAACGCGCGAGAAAACTTTTTTCTTTGAGCGGTGTGATCCAGCCTCCGACACTTCCGGTGAGCAGACCTCCCGCGAACACCCCGACAGCGCCCGCGACCATGCGTACAAAGGTGGACTGCATCGACGGCGAATGCTCCAGCGGACCTTTCGCGATGGTGAGACCCACCACCATGCAGAGCACTGATGCTAAGCCGTAGGCCAGACCGCGCAGCCCGCTCGGACGCGCCTCGCCTCCCAGATCAG
>JANPIW010000405.1:0-4654 GCA_031425215.1 Verrucomicrobiaceae bacterium | reverse complement strand
CCTCAGGTGTGAGCAGGCAGCCCAGCACGCGCAGCAGCGTGGATTTTCCGCCGCCAGACGGGCCAAGCAGCGCGATCACGCGTGCATCATCGCGTGTGTTGAAGCTGGCGCCGGCGAGCGCATGATGCTCGCCGTAGCGTTTCTCGATTCCGCGTGCCTCAAGTTTCATACGCGAACCTCCTCTCCAGCCGCCGTGCCCACCAAGACAACGGCAGGGTCACGGCGAGATAGGCGAGCGCCAGCGGAATGAAGCCCTCCAGCCCGCTATGCGTGGCCGCATTCATGTTCTGCACTTTTTTCACCAGCTCCTCCGTGCCGATCACGGAGAGCAGCGAGGAGTCTTTGATGAGCGAGACGAGCTGCCCCGTGGTGCCCGGCAGCGCGCGGCGCAACGCCTGCGGGATGATGACGAAGCGATAAGTCTGCGCGACATTGAAACCCACCGCGCGCGCGGCCTCGCGCTGCGACGCGCCGATGGACTCGACCGCGCCGCGAAAAATCTCGGCGAGATACGCGCCCTCGAAGAAACCGAGCAACAGAATGCCGACGACGATGCGATCATCGATGCGCAACGCGTTTGCGATGATGTAATAGCCCAGAAGCAACTGCACGAGCAAAGGCGAGCCGCGGAGAAACTCGACAAGCCCGCCGCAAAAAATCCGCACCGGCTGCAACGCTGAGCGCCTGCCGATCATGAGGAGGAATCCGACAACGAGGCTGACGAGCATCGCTGCTACGGAGATGGCGAGGGTGACCAGCCAGCCGTTGAAAAACTGCGCGCGGTAGCGCCAGACACCAGCCCAACTCCACTGGTAATGAACGGCGGCAAAGGTCGCGTAAAGCGCCGCTGAGACGAGTGCGATGAGCGCTGCGGACCACAGCCAGTAGCTCCAGCCTGATGGCTGCGGCGGTATGGAGCGGTTGCTGATGGCGGATGGCATGACGGGCGCCGAGGTTCGCTGAATGACCTCGCGCTGCAAGCCGAAGCTGCGCTCAATCTTTGGCCACGAGCTTCACCCGAGCCACACGCCGGTCCTTCACGACAAGCCCGCGAGAAGGCTCGGACGTTTGCGCGATCAAGAACTTCCTGATCCCTTCGGCGACACCAGTTGCGATGCGATCTTTGTAATCGTCCTGGCGCAGTTTGCGCGCTTCCTCGATGTTCGTCATGAAGCCGCACTCAACTAGCGCGGAAGGACATGCGGTGTGACGCACGACGCTGTAATTGCGTTCCTTCACGCCTCGATCCGCCGCGCCAGTTCGCGCGCACACGGCGCGTTGGATGGTCTCAGCGAGATTCTCTCCGCGCCGGTCTTCGAACGCGGACTCCGGCGCGACATCTGCGCGTTGGCGGATGAGGCGGATGGCAGCGAGACTTTTGTCCACGGAGAAATAAGTCTCGATGCCTTTGGCCGCCGCATCGCCGCTGAGCGCTGTGTTGAGATGCAGGCTGATGAAGGCATCGGCGTTCGCTTTGTTTGCGATGGCCGCGCGATCCTCCAGCGGCAGAAACGTGTCTCGTTCACGCGTCATCTTTACCGAGAAGTCCGCAGCTTCGAGCTTTACTTTCAGCCGCAGGGCGATGTCCAGCGCGGCAGTTTTCTCGATGAGCTTGTTGGCCACGCCTCCGCCGTCCTGTCCGCCATGTCCTGCGTCGATCACAATGAGCGGTTTGGCTTTCGTGTCCTCATTGGTCACGCCACGCCGAGCATCCCAGCCGATGTCGATACCCAGCAGCAGGCAGAGGCAAAAACCGGCCAAAACCAGCGCCGCGTAGGAGGCGACGGAGCGGAAAAAGATGAGCAAGGCAGCTTTCACAAAAAACCGGGACCGATAAAGACTGCAAAGGATATAGTTTCAAAAATTTAATTTGCAAAGATAATCAGGGTTTCTAAAATAGCTGTTATGAAAACCTCTCTGTTTCGTGCTCCCCACTTCACCCTGCGACTTGGCGCTGCTCTGATCGGACTGGCCTCAGTCGGCGGAGCTTTTGCGCAAAATCCGCAATACCCGGCCTACCAGCCGCCCGCGCCGACGAACACGAGCGTAAAGCTCCAATCCCTCTCCGAGCGTCTGGCCCAAGTCACCGCGAATGATCAGCGGCAGGACATCCGGCTTTATCATCTGGAGAAGGACGTGGACAAACTCGGTCATGCAGGCCCCGCGCCCGTGCCCTCCTATGAGACGGGCGCGACTCAGCCGCAGAATCTTGTGCCCTACACGACTTATCAGGTGCGCCAGGGCGACAGCTTGTGGCGCATCGCCATGAACAACCGTGTGAGTCCAGGCGAGATTATGAGTTTCAACCGGATGCCGAACGATGTCGTGGCGCCAGGCCAAGTGCTCATGATTCCGCAGAAGGGCAGTAAGACGCTGCCCAGCGCGCCCGCCGGCTCGGGGATGCACCTCGTCCAGCCGAACGAGACGTATTACTCCATCGCGAAATCGTATCGCACCACGGTCGCCTCGATCACCAAGGCCAACCCGAACGTGAACCCGAACAAGCTTCAAGCGGGCATGAGGATCGTGATCCCGGCTGGAGCCACTGCTCATGCAAAGACCGGCGTGTCGCAGCCGAACGTAGCGCCTGCTCCTGTGAAAAAGAACCTCACGCACATCGTCGCGCCCGGCGAGAGCCTCGGTGTGATCGCCAAGAAATACGGCATCGCCACTGCCTCTCTCCAGAGCGCGAACAAACTCGTGAACCCGAACGCGCTGCGAGTCGGGCAGCAGCTTGTCATTCCCGCCAATGGATCGCCCCGATTTGTGACGAAGAAAGCAACGCCAACCCAGGCAGCTCGCTCGGTCACGTCGCAAAAATCAAATGTGCCCGCCGCCGGCAATGGTCTCGCCCCAGCGCCGACGTATCCCGGCCCCGCTCCGAAGCCACCAACCGCGCCCACACCGCCTGTGACGAACAATCGCCAGGTCGTTTCGTATCGACTCGAGCCTGGCGATTCCATCGACACTGTGGCAAAAGACTTCGGCACCAGCGCCGCCGAGATCCGCCGCCTCAATCGCATGAGCACGACATCGAGGCTTGTGACTGGCGATGAGATTCTCGTCCCTGGCATGGGCGCTGTGAACTGACTTGATTCATGACGCGAAGGGCGATGACGTTGTAGTCCACCACGCATTCAACCGCGCCATGAGCGGACGGGAGACCGGATGCGAGTGGCGACAGAGAGACCACATCCATGATCCATCAAACCTTCGCCGCCCCCTGGGGCCGCCTGCTCAAAGGCACGTCCCTGTTCGTCACCCTGCTCTTCGCGGGCATCATCCTCGCCGACTGGCATTTTTTGCGCGGGCCAAACATCCCGCCGCTCGTCTGGCCGGTGTCAGTGATTGGCATTGTCGCCGTGCTGCTGGGCGCGCTGCCTTTCGTCATCCGCAGCTACACCGTCACGAGTGAAGGCATCCTCATCCGCCGACTCTGGTGGAACACCGTGCTGCCGCGCGCGGACATCCTCTCCGTCGAGGTCACGCCCAAGGCCATGAGCAAAAGCATCCGGACCTGCGGCAACGGCGGCATGTTTTCCTTCACCGGATTCTACTGGAGCAAAACGCTCGGCAGCTACCGCGCCTACGTCACCGATCTCAACCACACCGTCGTCGTGCGCATGAAAAAGCGCCCGGCTGTTTTATCGCCGGATGATCCCGATGCCTTCGCAGCCGCAGTGCGCGCAATCATCGGATCGTAGAAGCGCCCAAACGATGATGACGCGCACGCAGGGCGATCAGTGTGTGATCACTGCGCTGTAACCCGCACCCTCGCGAATCGCGCCGTGTTTCCCGGCGCGGTGAGCGCGGGTTTGATGCGGATGGTCACGGTTTCGGTGATGCCGCCGGGATTGGGTGTGACGCTCACTTCCTCGTGGCCGGATGGGGCGGCGGTCCAGCTTGGGTCGGTGAGATCGGGGGAGACCTCGATCACGTCGATGAGATCGAGCGCGCCGATGCGGCGGGGATACGAGACGGTGAGGTAGGGCTGCGAGTCGGCGGGGTTGATCGTGATGGAGCAGACGCAGGGCGGGGCTTGTGGTGTTTGCGGATCGGTGTCGAAGAGGTACTCGAGCAGATTGCACATGCCGTCGTGGTCGATGTCGCCGAGCGCGCCGTTGATGAAGGAATTGGAGTTGGGGTCGATGCCGTGCGCGGCTTTCCACGCATCGGGAATCCCGTCGCCCTGGGTGCTGGGGCTTAGCGTGATCGTGCGCGTGATCGTCGTGGTGTTGGCGGGCGATTGCGCGTTGTCGCTGGCGATGATGGTGAAAACGTTGTCGCCCGTGTCGAGCGTGAAGGGCGGCGAGGTCCATGTGGCGAATCCATTGGTGCTCACAGCGGCGATGCCGTTCACGGTGAGGCTGGCGATGCCGGAGAAGTCAGACGCGCTTCCAGCAATCGCGTAGCTCGTGTGCGTGGTGGTGCCGGAGCGCGAGGTGATTTGTGGCGCGGTCGCATCTTGTGTGGAGAAAACAACGACGCTCCAAGCGCTTTCCACACTGGTGGGAACGGTCTGTCGCGCGCGAACGCGGTAATGATGCGTCGCACCATCGGCCAGGCCCATGAAAGTGTGATTGGTCACGGTGATCCATCCGCTATCGGCTGGCACGGTGAAGAGCGCATCAGTCGCGGTCTCAATTTGGTATTC
>JANPIW010000404.1:0-4892 GCA_031425215.1 Verrucomicrobiaceae bacterium | reverse complement strand
CCCGTCAGCCCGGCCAGGGCCGTGGTATCGGTCAGCCCGGTGCAGCCCCATAGGGAAAGTTTCTTCAACCCGCGCAGGCCGGCCAGGTGCTCCAGATCGGCGCTGGTGAGTTTGTCACACTTGTAGAGCCTCAACCCTTTTTCCGGATGCTGCGGCTGCACAGTGGCGAGGGCTTGGAGGATTTCCGCGCGATGCTCCGGGCGCTCGAGCAGGAGGGGGGCGATGGGCCAGCGCGGCTCGTCTCTTCCTGACCACGTCGAATCCGTCCCTTCGAGGCAGGCACCCCAGAGGATGCGCCACCAGCGAGTGCGGGTTTCCGGTTGCAGGTTGATTTCCCGATCATGGGCGAGTCTGACGGCGAGTGAAACGGCCTCGACTGGCATAAGGGGCAATACCTCGCCACCAGATTGCAGCCCGCCCCCCTGGCCAATGGTCGCTGCAGCAGGAGCGGTTTTCTCCAGCGGCGGAAAGAGCCAGCGCAAGAGCATCGAAGGAGACCGGGCGTGCGTCTCGGCCACGAAGATGAGCACCTCGTGCCAGATCGAACTGGCGGCGAAAACGGCGAACATCGGTTTCGGAAACACATGGGGACCAGATGGTGGCAGTTCGCGGTCGAGATCGCCTTCTGCAAGGTCCATCCCCTCGGCGGCAGCTTCGGCCTGGCGGGCGAAGCGGTTGCGATGGCGCTCGAACTCGGCAAGCAGACCGACAGCGGCGAAGTACTCCTGAAATGACAGATGGGTGAATCCAAAGAGCGGACGGCTCTTCGCATCCTCTCCCCGTGGAATGAGCAAGCCGGAGCGCCTGGCGATATGATTGAGCAAGTCCTGCAACAAAGTATCCGCTGATATCGCTCGCGTCACCCGACCCTCAGCTTGCATGGACTGGATGACCGGCAGGAGGAGAACTTGAAGATGAGAGATGGGGATGAGAATGCTCCCAACTGAAAATGCATTGCGGGAGGTTGATTGCTTCTGCGGATCGGAGCTGCGCAACTGTTGCATGACGATGGCCACATGTGACAAGATCTCGAGCCGCGAAGCCAGGTCGAAGGGACAGTCGTGCCCGTGAACCGCGCTAAGGCGGTAGGCAGAGTCGATGCCGGAGAGGTACGCCTTGGCGATCTCCGCGTAGAGCGCGGCGCGGCCATCAGGCAGGGGCTTGCCGCTGCGTTTCAGGATGGTCATGAAACATAGCAGGTTCGGCACACGAGAGATGACGCGCACGCCGTCCGCGCCGGGGCGACGAACCTCGCGCAGCAACTCGGCGGAGTGGTCTGTGACCTTTCGCAGCCTGAACCAGCGCTGGGCGAACTGCTCCTGACGCTGGTTGTCGAAGGGGACTAGGTAGAGACGGCGCGCGATTGAAAAGTGATAATAGACCGCCTTCTCGCCCGCATGACCGTGACCAAGACCACTAGCTAGATCATACCTTGGGCGACCTGAACTTCTGTCGTATCTGCTAACGGAATACCCGGCGTTTAACCCGTTTGACTCAGGAATAGCGGCAGACTCGTTGAAACTTCTCCATAATTCCTCCAAGCGGGATACCATCGCCGCCGCAACTTTCAATCTTTGCTCTTCAGACAGAATTTCTGAATTCTCCTCTGAACTGGGCCAGATTAGCGGACCATTGACCATATCCACTGCCGCCTCCTCATACCCAATGATGCGCGAGGTGATGAGCCAGCGCGCCTCTTTGCTCACCGTACGGATGCCTTCCTGGATGACACGCACAATAGCCTTCCGCTTCTGGAGGTTTCCAATCTCGTCGAGGCCGTCGATGAGCAAGAAAGCCTTTGAATCTTTCTCGATGAGCGCGCGGATTTCATCCTCGTGGCCTTCGTAGGCGTCGAAGAGCGGCGGGGCTTTCTCCTCGCGGCGGTATTTGGTGATGAGCGTGTCCAATAGCAGCCGCCAGTCCCACGATTCGATGTCGTCCTGCGGCAAGAGCGGCACGAGATCGCGCAAGATGATGGGGACGGGGAAGGTGCCTTCCAGCTCGCGCGCGCCGTCTATCGTGCGTGACTCCGCGAGCAAGGCGATGATGGTCTGGATGAGCGTGCTCTTGCCCATGCCGGGATCGGCGAGGAGGACGGTGCGGCGGTAGTCCGGCTGCGTGAGAAGCGGGAGCAGCTCTATCGTGTGGCAATCGAGCGAGGGATTCTGCTCCGCAGCATCGACGTCCTCGGGGCGCAGATGTTTCTCCGAGCAGGCGGGATGGACGAAGAGCTTGCGGACATCGGGCCGCTCTTGCTCGGCATGAGCGTAATTGTCGAGGCCGATTTCCTCATAGCCACGAAAGGCGTCGAGCATGTCCCCCAGACATTTCTTCCGGCGCGCGGCAGCGTTCTTGTCGGACAGGTCGCGTTGCAGAGTCGCTGCGATTCCTTTCGTGGTCTGGCGCGTGTCTTCGATGGCGATGGCGGTGACGTCGCTCTTTTGATGGAGGACGGCGAGCATGGCGTCGAGCCGGTCGAGCTTTCCATGTGCGCCGAGGAGGATGCGCAGCGTGCCGTCCTTCCACGCGGCGTTTCCCTCCGGCGTGTCTTTGCACAAGTCGATGAGAAGCTGGGTGCTGAGATGCTTTTTCACCCAGCGCACGAGCGCGGGTGTGACGCCGCTCTGCATTGGCGCGAGGATTTCTTTCCGCGCGGACAGCCAACGGAAGAACTCGGCGAAGGATGCCGGGTCGAGCGCTGGGGCAGGCGTATGTGGAGTCAACGCGATGGCGAGCCGCTGCTGAATGTCGATCTCGGGCAGCGCGGATAATTTGCCTGCGTCAGCGGCGACGTAATCGACCCAGCCTCCGGGAACGGCTTGGGCGAGACGCAGCAAGTCTTTGCGGTGCGCGCCTGGCGCTTCTTCCTTGGCGTAGCGTTTCACGAGCGCGCCAAGCACCGCACCGGTGTGGCGGATGAGGTGCTCGTTGAGCAGGCCATTGGCCGCGTCGGGCTGGAGCTTGAGGAATGCTTTAATTTTGTCCGCCGCGTCGTCTCCCGCGAGGTCGATGCCTTTCTCCACGAGGTCTTTGAGAAGGCCGTCCTCCAGTCCGAACAGATGTTTCACCATCGGTTTCACAAACGGAAGCAGATACGGAGCCGATTTGGCGAGAGCGGTCGTGGATAAGATGGGCATGCGGGAGAATACCCGCATCATGCCGGAGCCTATGGAATGCTGGCAACCAAAAAGATGCCGCCAAATCTCAGATGCTGTGCGGCAAACTGAAAATTTAGAGCCTTGGCAGCGACAAGAGTTCTCCCCGCGCTTTCCTCGTGACGCGGGGCGTTCTCCGGCCAAGGTGCGACTCATGCCCCGGCTGCTCTTCCCTGCCCTGTTTCTCGCCTTCACCGGCATGGTGATGGCTGATGATTGTGTGATCGCCAAAGACGGCGCGCCCGCTTTGCGTGTCGTGACTACTTCGAAAGCGACGGAGCGTGTGCGACAGGCGGCGGGGACTCTGGCGGAATATCTCAGCCGGATCACGGGCGGAAAATTCGAGGCGGGCAGCGCGACGGGTGCGAACACCAGCGGCATCGTCGTCGCGCTCACGTCGGATTTCCCCACGCAGGTCAAAGACGAGCGCCTGAAATCCTCCGCCATCACGGAGCGCGAGAATTACATGCTGCGCTCGGAGGCGAATCGTCTCTGGCTGCTGGGCAACACGGAGCTGGCGGTGGAGCACGCGGTGTGGGATCTGCTGCATCGCCTCGGGCACCGGCAGTTTTTCCCTGGCAAGAACTGGGAGATCACACCGAAGAGCGCGGACCTGAGCATCAACGTGGATGCCATCGAATGCCCCGACTACTTTGCGCGCTCGATCTGGTTTGGCTTTGGCGCGATCAAGGAGCGGCAGGCGGACTATGCGGCATGGAACGCGCGCAACCGCGCCACCAAGGGCATCGTGCTGAGCAGCGGCCACGCGTATGACCGCATTCTCTCGAAGCACAAAGCGGAGTTTGAGAAACATCCGGAATACCTCGCGCTGAAGGACGGCAAACGCGGCGGCGCGAAGTTTTGCATCTCGAATCCTGATCTGCGCAAGCTCGTAGTCGCGCACTCGCTGGCGCAATTTGATGCGGACCCGACGCAAGACTCCGTCTCATGCGAGCCGAGCGACGGCGGCGGCTGGTGCGAGTGCGCGGAGTGCTCGAAGATCGGCAGCGTGAGCGACCGTGTGCTGCTGCTGACGAATGAAGTGGCGCGCGCTGTGGCGGCGAAGCATCCCGGCAAGCTCGTGGGACAGTATGCCTACAGCGAGCACTCGCCGCCGCCGAGCTTCGAGGCGGCGGAGAACGTCGTCGTCAGCATCGCCGCCGGCTTTATCCGTGGCGGCTTCACGATGGACCAGCTCATCAGCGGCTGGAGCGCGAAGGCGCGGACTCTCGGCATCCGCGAGTATCTCAGCGTGCATCCGTGGGATCACGACATGCCCGCGAAAGCGCGCGCCGCGCGCCTCGATTACATCCAGGAGACGATCCCGCAGTTCCGCGAGAAAGGGGCGCGCTATTATTCCGGCGAGTCGAGCGACAACTGGGGCTGCAACGGCCTCGGTTATTACATCGCCTCGCGCCTGCTCTGGAATGTTCACGAGGCCGGCAATGTCGAGGCGCTCTTTGATGACTTCCTCGACCACGCGTTCGGCCCCGCGAAGCTGCCGATGACGCGCTTCTACACGCTCATCAACCGCAGCCGCCCGCCGGTGAGCGATGATCTCATCGGCAGAATGTACCGCCACCTGCATGACGCGCGCCAGATGGAGATCGACGACGGCATCCGCGCGCGGCTCGACGATCTCGCGCTCTACACGCGCTCGTGCGAGCTGCACATGGACTACAGCGCCGCGAAGGGAGAGGCACGGCAGGCGAAGATCGAACCCATGCTCCGACATGC
>JANPIW010000403.1:0-8486 GCA_031425215.1 Verrucomicrobiaceae bacterium | reverse complement strand
GCAACATGCCGCGGTAAAAACTCGCGCTCCACGTCCAGCCGAACACGAGCGGCAACACGACGATGACGAGGAGCGTGCCGATGAGCACCGCCGGAACGAAGCGGCGCGCGAAGGTCTCGGTGAACTCATGCCCCGCACGGCCTTCACGAAACGTGGCGACCGACTCGAAGAAGTTCCGGTGGAACAACTCGTTGTGGATGAAGTCGTCGTCGTGAAACCCGGCGAACGCGTGCCGGTGGATGGCGTCATCACGGCGGGCGAGAGCAGCATCGATCAAAGCGCCATCACAGGCGAAAGCGTGCCCGTCGAGCGCAAACCGGGCGACGAAGTCTTCGCTGGAACGATCAATCAAGACAATGCGCTCGACGTGCGCATGACCCGGCTGGCCCGCGACAACACGCTCGCCCGCGTGATGCAGCTCGTTGCCGAAGCGCAGGAGCAAAAGAGCCCGACGCAGCGCTTCACGGAGACGTTTGCGCGGCGTTTTGTGCCAGCGGTGCTCATCGGCACGCTGCTTGTCATCGTGCTGTTGCCGCTGGTGTTTGGATGGACCTGGAGCGCGAGTTTTTATCGCGGCATGTTGCTGCTCGTCGCTGCTTCGCCGTGTGCGCTGGCCATCGGCACACCCGCTGCCGTGCTCGCGGGCATCGCGGAGGCGGCACGTCGCGGAGTGCTGATCAAAGGCGGAGTCCATTTGGAAAACCTCGGCCACCTGAACACCGTGGCTCTCGACAAGACCGGCACGCTCACCACCGGTCGTTTCGCCGTGACGAAAGTGATCGGCTTTGAAGGCACCTCCGAGGACGAAGTGCTGCGCATCGCCGCTGCGGTCGAAGAACAGTCCAGTCATCCACTAGCTGCCGCCATCGTGAAGACGACGCGGGAGCGTAACATCACCTTCCCCTCCGCCACCGAGATCGAAAACCGCGCAGGCAAAGGCATCCAGGCGCATGTCGAAGGCACGGAGGTATTGGTGGGAGCCATGCGCGCTTTTGCTGTTGACCCTGCGGCTGAAAAAGGCCAGCCGCTTGCCGACACGATTTCCAAGCTCGAAGGCGACGGCCAAACCACCGTGATCATCCGACGCGCAGGCAAGTTCATCGGCGTCATCGCCCTCGCCGACGAGCCACGAGCCCAGGTTAAAGAAGTGATGCAACGACTCCGAGCACAGGGGATCGAGCGACTCGTGATGCTCACTGGCGACAATGCGTCCGTCGCTCATCGAGTCGCAGAGCAGATCGGCATCACCGATGTCCGCGCGGAGTTGCTGCCGGGAAACAAGCTGACCTTGATTCGTGAGCTTCAGCACGGTCACGGCGTCATCGCAATGATCGGCGATGGCGTGAATGATGCCCCCGCCCTGGCCGCCGCCACCGTCGGTGTGGCGATGGGCGCGGGCGGCACCGCCGTCGCCTTGGAAACCGCCGATGTCGTGCTCATGGGCGATGACCTCGGCAAGCTGCCCTTCGCCATCGGCCTCAGCCGCGCCAGCGCCCGCATCATCCGCCAGAACCTTGTGATCGCGCTCGGTGTCATCGGCCTGCTCCTCATCGCCTCAGGGTTTGGGGTTATTCCGCTGAGTATTGCGGTCGTCCTGCATGAAGGCAGCACCATCGTGGTCGTGTTGAATGCTCTGCGCCTCCTTGGATGGCGGGAGCGCATCGGCAATGCATCGAAATTACGCTGAAGAAACTGTGGCCCGCTCCCTTTCGTGACTATGCCGGCTGGGCGGTGCAACGGGCAGTGACAGTCCGCAGGTCCTGCTGGTGGTCGGCGTGCGTGGCGCTGTCGCGCCATGGAGAAATGCACCCGTCAAGCTGCAACTCGACTCTGGCTGGAGTACGACTCTTTGCAATTCTGGCCGCTTGCCTCTTACAACCTCGCGGGCCGCCTAGCTCGCAGCCGCCGCCGCGCCTGCGTCATAACGCTGCGGTAGCACGACACGGAAGGTGGAGCCTTTGCCGGGACTGGTTTCCAGCTCCAAGCTGGCATCGAGCAGTTCGCACAAGCGCTTCACGATGGAGAGACCGACGCCTTCTCCGGGCAGTTGACTTGCCGGGAGGGTTGTTGACTGGGCGGGCAAGGTGGGCGCATTGGCCATGTCACCCTCAGTGCGCTCCAGGGCGTGAATGTCTTCTGCCGCGTGGGCGGTTTGCGTGGCTTCGTAAAGCTGGCGCGCCAGCGGTGCGCCGGGGCCTGCGTCCAGTCCGGGGCCGGTGTCCTGCACGCAAAACATCCATTCCTGGGTGTCCTGACTTTTGCCGGCACCCCAGATGACCGTGACACCGCCGCTTTGCGTGTACTTGAGGGCGTTGAGCAACAGGTTCTGCAGGATGCGCTGAATTTTGGCCCGGTCGCCATGCACTTGGAGAGATTCCGGCCCTGACATTCTCAAATACAAACCGCGCGCCTCGGCCAGCGCCAGCGAGGTTTCGCAGAAATCGGTGAGCAGAACGCTCGCATCAAAGGCGGCGACCTTGCGGTGCTCCAACCCGGCATCCAGCCGCGCGAGACTCATCAGATCATTGAGCATTTCGTGCAGGGATGACACGCCGCGCTTCAATAGATGCGAGAATTCCTGCCGCTGCGATTCGGACACATCTTTCCCGTCCAGCACGGAACTCGCCACCGAGACCACGCTCATGCTGCCTTTTAGATCATGTGCCGCATCGCGCCATGCCGAAGTCCGCGCCCGGTCGAGATCGCTAAGCGTTTCCAGTGCCTGCTCCAGCTCGCGGACATGGCCGTTGGCTTCCGCCTGGTGCAGCCGCCAGTATTGCGTGGCGCTGTCGCTGATGCCGTCCCAGCACAATTGCGTCCACGCCCGCCGTGCCGCTGGCATGACGTCTAGCTCCAGTTGGGTTTGCTCCAGCGCGTAACTCTCCAGCTCATCCATCACCGCCATTTGCAGGTGGCCCCACTCGCGCGTCAGTTCGCGCAACTGGTAGCCTTGCTGCCAGCGCTGCAAGCCGTGCTCATTGACTTGTTCCTTCTCTTTCTGCTGAGCGCGGGCGCTCTCTTCGCCGGGCCAGGCGCGCAGCCGGCGGGCGAGGGCATCCAGCACGCCAGGAATGTGGTCGTTGAACTGAAGGCGCGTCAACGAAGAGGCGATGGTTAGCTCCACGGCGTTCTCCGTGGCCTTGCGCCAGTTTTGCAGGATGGCATCCCGCCGCTCTCCCAAATGCGCCGCCAGCGTGCTCAACTGCGCGCGAGTATTCTTGGTGTCCATAGCCTGCTTCAATCGTTTACGCTGTCAGGAAACGTTCCTGCCTTGGATGTCATGGGAGTAAGGGTGGACGAGTTCAAATGGGAGCCTTCGGCGTCCTCGTTAGCATGAAAGGAAAAGCCGTCGATGGGGTAAAACCCGACTTTCGGGTTTATTCGAGTTCCGACACGGTCATGTGGTGCGCGGTGGACGCTTCAAATCAAAGCGGATCAACAACACAAAGGCAAGCCGGATTCCTTTCCGTTCGGTGTTCAAACCATCAGTCGGTGGTTCCGATGAGACTGGCTGACCGAAAAAGAATCTCACCCCAGCCCGTCTTTGCGCTGGCTCACAGGGGGGATTGTCGGTTATGATTTGGGCCGTCGGATCCTCCGTCGCATGAACACGCCGTTGCCCCCCATTCTTGAAACGAAGCTGTCGGAATTCCGTCGGCGCGTCTGGGTGGTGAAACTTGCGGAGGGATTGTTGGCGGCGGCGTTCGGGTTGGCATTGTCTTATATAGTGGTCTTTGCGCTGGATCGCTTTTTCGAGACGCCGGGGTGGGTGCGCGGGGTGCTGCTCGCGGGTGGCGCGGCGGTGTTGGGGATCGGGCTGCCGCTGAAATGGCATCGCTGGGTCTGGCGGCAGCGGCGGCTGGAGGATGCGGCGCGGCTTTTGCGGCGCACGTTTCCACGATTGGGCGATCAGCTTCTCGGAATCGTGGAGCTGGCGAAAATGGAGAGCGGTGACGCGGGGCGGAGCGAGCGGCTGGTGCGTGCGGCGATGGATCAGGCGGCGAATGAAGTGAAGGATCGTGATTTCACCAACGCGGTCCCGCGCGCGCGGCATCGGCAGTGGGGCTGGGCGGCGGCAGTGGTGGTGGCGCTGGCGGCGGTGGCGTTTGTTATTGTGAACGAGGCGGCGCGCAATGCGCTGGCTCGCTGGATCGCGCCGTGGGCGGACATCGAGCGGTTCACGTTCGCGCGTGTGGAAAAGGTGCCGCAGAAAATGGTGGTGCCGCTGGCGGAGTCGTTCGATCTCGAGGTGAAGCTGGCGAAGGACACGCAATGGTCGCCGGACAAGGCCACCGGTCGCATCGGCAAACAGGAGTCGCGCGAGGTGACGCGCACGGATGATGCGTTCCGCTTTGATTTTCCGCCGCAGAAGAAAGACGCGACGATGAAGGTGTCGCTAGGTGATGTGCGGAAGACGATCGAGGTGAAACCGACGGCGCGGCCCGAGCTGGTGTCGCTGAGCGCGGAGCTGACGCTTCCGGAGTATTTGCAATACAAGACGCAGCCGGTCACGGAGGTGCGTGGCGGAGCGATCAGTGTGCTCAAGGGCGCGGGCGCGAGCTTCACGGCGACAGCGAGTCGTGAGCTGTCGCGCGCGGAGGTCGATGGCAAGGCGCAGCGAGTCGCGGGGGCGAAGATCGTTACGGAGCTGCTGCCGATCATGGAGTCGGGCGAGAAGAAGTTTTCTTGGACGGACATCGACGGCCTCACGCCGCGCGAGCCGCTCGTGCTGCGCGTGGATGCGGTGGCGGATGACGCGCCGCGAGTGATCGCGAGTCGAGAGGGCATCGAGCAGGTGGTGCTGGAGTCGGAGGTCATCGCGTTTGATTTGAGCGTGCAGGATGATTTTGGAATCAAGCGCGTGGGCCTCGGGTGGAAGCCGCTCGACGGCATCGCCGCTGATCCTGGCGAGCGCATCGCCGCAGCGGGCGCGCCCGAGATGCGCGGCATGGACACGCGCGCGACGTTTTGCGCGGAGCGCGATGGAGTGAGGCCGCAGAGCGTCGAGGTGCGAGCGTGGGCGGAGGACTACCTCCCGGGCAGACCGCGCGCGCATTCGGCTGCCTATGTGCTTCATGTGCTGGGCAAAGCCGAGCACGCACTTTGGCTCACGGATCAGTTTGGCAAATGGCTGCAGCTCGCAAAGGAAAGCTACGAGCGCGAACAGCAGCTCCACGCGACGAACCGCGAACTGCGCGAACTCAGCGCCGAGGAGCTGGACCGTCCGCAAAATCGCAAGCGCGTTTCTGATCAAGCCATGGCAGAGCGCGCGAATGGTCAGCGGTTGGAATCACTCGCGGACGCAGGCAAGCGTCTCGTGGAGCAGGCGACGAAGAACGAGGAGTTCGAGGCGGACAAGTTGGAGAACTGGGCGCAGATGGCGAAGTCCTTGAATGAGATAGCAGAGAAAAAAATGCCGAGCGTGGCGGAGCTTTTGAAGCAAACCGCCAACGCCGCGAGCAAACCGCAGAGCGGGAAGCCGCAAGATGGGAAGCCGCAGGAAGCCACTGCCAAAACCAGTCCTGCCAATCCTTCCGACCCGTCTGATGCGAAGCCATCCGAAGGCAAACCCTCGGAATCCAAAACCGCTCCCACCGTGCAAACCGGCCCGCAACCGCCGCCCGGCCCAGGCAAACCCGCCGACCCCAACGCCAAACCACCGCCGCCGCCCGTTCCCAACATCTCCCTCCGCGAGAGCGGCTCCATGCCGCAGCAACCTCCGCCGCAGGACTCCAAACCGCAGCCGCCAGCGCCGGGCAAACTTGGCATGCCTTCCACCGAGCTGGCCGCCGCGCCACAAGACGGAAAACCGAAAACGGAAAACGCAGACGGGCCTCCTGCTGAATCTCCCGCTCAGGAGAAACTCTCCAGCGCTCTTTGGGAGCAGCGGAATCTTCTCGCTGAGTTCGCGAAGGTGACGGACCAGCTTCAAAAGATTCTCGCGGGACTTGAGGCCAGCACGTTTGTGAAGCGGCTCAAGCTCGCTTCGCGCAAGCAGATGGAGATGGCTTCGGGCCTCAGCCAGAAAACGCTCGACTCATTTGGCCTGGTGAAAGCCAGTGTGCAGCCCGAGCCTGCGCGGCACACCAGCGCGTTTTCCACACAGCAAAAAAGCGAGAGCGAGACGGTGCGTGTGATTCAGGACGACCTCGATGCCTATTACCAGCGCAAGCAAGAGCCGCGTTTTAAAAACATCCTCGACCAGATGAAGAAGACCTCGGTGGTCAGCGCGCTCGACCGCGTGGGTGATGATCTCGCGATCAATCTCAGCGGCCAGTCCATCAGCACTGCGGAGTTTTGGGCCGACACGCTTGACCGCTGGGCCGAGGAACTCGTGTCCGCGCCCGAGGAGCAGAAAGGCAAGCCCGGCAAGGCCGAGAGCAAGGACAGCCTGCCGCCCGAGATCGTGCTGCAAGTCATGCAAATCCTGCGCGACGAAATGAAGCTGCGCGACGAGACGCGCGAGATGGAGAAGAGCAAACCAGCGCTCGACCGGCCGGTGTATGCGCGCGGCGCGTTGCGGCTGTCATCGACACAGGCGCGCATCTCGACCAAGACGCGCAGCACGATGAGCGACATTGTCGCGCTGCCGAATGGCGCGAAGTCGTTCACCGATGAACTCAAGCTCCTTGATGCTGTGTCGCGCGTGATGGACGACGCGCAGCAGGAGCTGGACAAGCCGAGCACTGGCGCTCCGGTGATTGCGGCAGAGACGGATGCCATTGAGCTGCTGCTGCAAACGCGTCGTCAGAAAAACGGCGGTGGTGGCGGAGGCGGCGGTTCCAGCGCAGGCAGCGGCGGCACTGCGGCCAGCGCGCAATCGTCTGCGTTGAGCGAGCTTGGCCCTGGAGCTGATGCGACTACGAGCGATACAAAGCGTGATGTGGGGCAATCGACCGGGAAAGCGGGGCGTGAGTTCCCGGAGGAATTCAAGAAGGGCTTGGATGTTTATTTCAACAACCTGGAGAAGACGGAGGTGAAGAAGTGAAACGCGCATTTCTTTGGAGTGCGGCGGCGAAGCCCCGAAGGGGTGGAGACGCCGCTTTTACTCTTCGGAAGATCAGTGTGCGAATCACGGGTCGGCCAGATTCGAGAAATGAACCTGCGAAGAGCCAAAGCGGTGTCTGCGCTCGTTCCTCGCTGCGCCCCCGCACTCCAAAGAGCCCAAGCAGCGTCTCTGCATTTCCAGATAATAATTTTATCCGACATGATTTTACCGTGTCAGGCCGGAGTGATGAGGTGGTAAAATCATGGTGGGGTAAAATCATGGGAGTCATTTTCAGTTTTATGATTCTGCCCCGTGGTTCCTCGCTGGCTCGGTGTCTCGTTGTGATGCTGCTGTCAGCTTTGTCGTCTTCATTTTCCTTCGCCGAGGAAAAACTCTCGGAGGATCTGGAGCTGAAACTCAAGAACGGCATCTCGCGTCTGGTGGGGACGAAAAAGCAGGCGCGGCTGGGTGATGTGGCGCGCGTCGTGGCGGATGTGGTGGAGGTCACGGGGGTGGACGCGGCTGGTGCTAAAAAACTGGCGGAGGCGTATCCGAAGGCGGTGGACCAGTCGATGCCAGTTTGGACGGACAGTTTGCTGGATGCGTGGCGGGGACTTTTTCGCAGCATGGGGCCGCAGTTTGTCGAGAGCGTGGAGAACATCGCGCCGAGCATGGCTCTGAATCCGCGTAATCTGTGCGACGGCGGTACGCGGCCCGAGGACATGGCAGTGTGGACGGAGACATTGAAGAGCGTGCTCAACGCGCAGCAGCTCGCGGCGTGGGAAAAAGAAGCGGCGGCGCGCGCGGCAGTGAAGAAGGACGAGGTGGACCGGCTGACGGAGACCACGCTGCGGTCGTATCGCGATGGACAAAAAGCCGAGCTGTCGCGCGAGACGGCGGCTGTGAAGTCGGCGACGAACATCGATGGCGCGGTGGTGAAGCGGCTGGATGACGCGGCGGCGGCGTTGCTGGAAAAGATGCAGCCGGTGTGGGAGGCGAAGATGCGGCATGTGTTCGGTCATTTCTCTGACGAGATGCGGCGGAGCTTTTTGAACAGCGCGGTGATGTCGAGCATGGCGCGGATGAACTCTGCGGATGAGGCGCGCAATCATGGCGAATGGGCGACGGCAGTGAAGAGCGCGCTCACGCCGCAGCAGCTCGCGACATGGACGGGCGCGCTGATGAAGGAGAAGGCGGAGGAGGAGAAGCTGGTGGCGGAGCATGTGAAGACGCAGATGCTGGAGGAGCGCGAGCGGCTGGATGTGGAGGGCGAGTCGTTGCTGGCGGAGGTGAAATCGGGCCTCGGCCTGGCGGATGATCGCATAGTGCCACTCACGGCGGCGAGTCGCGCGGCGGTGGATCAGATGGCGGCGAGCATGGATGCGGAGAGGCGCGAGGCATTGATGCGGATGAATGCGCAGGATCGCCGTCAGGTGATGGCGGCTGGCAGGCAGATGGTGAATCCGGCGACTCGCACGCGGACGCTGCGCATCGAGAA
>JANPIW010000402.1:0-4237 GCA_031425215.1 Verrucomicrobiaceae bacterium | reverse complement strand
GGGCAATCCTGACGATCCCATGTTTGTGAAGTAGTTGTTTTTGTTTAGCAGCGAGTAGTTAGGCGCTTCTGCACTCATCGAGATGAAGATTCGCAATTACATCCCAGCAGCATGGATCGTGTTTGCGGCTTCGGGGCTGCTCGTCGTCTGGCAGCTTTTGGCGTATCTGACCAATAGCATGCCGAATCACATTCTTTCCTTGGTCCGTCTGCTATCGGGCACAATGGAAGCTGTTCCTGTCGCCTACGCTTGGACGATAAGGATTGGAGTCATCTCTTCGTTGGCTTGTCTCGGTTCGCTGGTAGTGCTCATCTGCGCTCACCTCCGCCGTCGCTGAGTTTCGGGGGTGGCTGGTTTTGTCTTCATGCCGGAGGCATGGTGGAAGGTAGCCGGTGGTGGAGCGAGGCTTTGCGAGCGGGAACCACCGGACTACCAATGCAGCCAACCGCGCGAATCAAGGCCGCGCCCCAGCAGGGGCGCGAGAAGCACGCCTCGAGTGCATCCGCGTTGAGGAACCAATCAGCGTTTCTCGCGCCCCTCCGGGGCGCTTCCTTTGGGGTGAGACTGTCGCCCACGCCTGTCCGGTGGTTCCGCTCGAAGACTCGCTCCACCACCGGCTACCATCCGTCGAGCCTCCCGCTCGGAACACCACAGCCATCGGCAGGATTGCCTAACGGCATGGCGGCTTGCGCCACCTTCAATTGCACCCGCACCCGCCGCCGCCGATGGAGCGGCCGCCGCTTGCGGCCTCGCGTGAGAAGAACACATGCTCGCGCAGCGAGGTCCAGAGTGGATCGCGATCTGGCTCCATGCGGAAGTCCGCCAGCGTGCCCCGCTTCATCAGCGGGACATGCTCGCACTGGCAGAGCGTGAGGCATGAGATCAGCGCGATGAGCGCGCGTCGGATGATCGTGGCGTGCGATTTCATAAAACGTAATCGTCAAAGCGCGCCGTGTCGTGCCGCGCGCCGTCGCACCAGATGGAGCCTTGCGCGAGGCATGTGCGCGAGATGAGCGCGAGGCCCTCCGCTTTTCCCAGCACCAGCGCGGCGGTGGAGAGCACGCCGGCCTCGGTGCATGATGGCGTGATCACGGTTGCGGCGCGGCAGCCGTTCGCGACCGGCCAGCCGGTGCGCGGGTCGATGATGTGGCCGTAAAACTTTCCGCCGACCTCAAAGCCGCGCAGGTAATCGCCGGAGGACGCGACGGCGCGATCATTCACCAGCACACCGGCCCAGCAGCGGCCCGGATCATCGGGATGCTCCAGGCCCACACGCCAGCCGCCGCGATGCGGACTCTCGCCCGCCACGCGGATGTCGCGGCCAAAGTCCACCATGATGTCCCGCACACCCCATTGCGCCGCCTGCTCCAGCACCCGATCCACGGCGTATTCTTTGCCGATGCCGCCGAGGTCGATGCTCATGCCGCGCTGCGGGAGAAAGATGCCGCCGGGTTTCTTCTCCACCTTCTTCCATCCCACGAGCTGGCGCGCGCGCGCGATGTCATCCTCCGCCGGCACCACCGGATGCTCGTGATGATAATCCCAAAGCGAGATAAGCGGCAGCGACGTGGGATCAAACACGCCCTCCGTGCTCCAGTGATACCAATCGCAGAGCGAGAGCATCGACTCCAGCTCCGCGTCCGTCTCCACCCACGCCTCGCCCGCGCGGCGGTTGATCTCGGAGATCATGCTCTCCGCCTTGAAGCGCGAGTATTTGCGCTCGAACTCCGTCACCCATGCGATGGCGTGCTCACGAAACGCGGCGGCCTGTTTGCGCGACGGCGCGCGGAAGAGCATCTGGCAGTCCGTGCCCATCGCGCGGAAGTTCGCGCGGCTCCAGTCATCCATCATGCCGGCGCTCCTGCCCGCACGCTCCTTCTCTATTACCGGCGCGCTCAAAACCATATCTTGAACCCCACCGTCACGATGTTCGCCTCCGGGTACGCCTCGCCCGGCACGTCGCCATTCCGCCCGAACATCGAGTAGCGATCATAGGCGATGTCCGCCCAAAACTTGTCGCTCGCCTTCCAGATCAGCTTCGCGCCATAGGTCACGCTGCCGAGCTTCGAGAGCCGGTAGTCCGACGAGAAAGTCTTCGCTCCCTCCGGAAACTTCACGTCAAAGAAATCCGCCGCCGACTGCTCGTAGTAGCGCACGTTCGGCACGAGGATGAAACGCTTGCCCAGGTTTTGATACCACTCCAGACCGACCGTGTGCGCCTCGATGCCGTAGCTGTCGTTGTAAAAGCGGTAGCTCGCCTCGATGGCCGCGTCGAGCGGCTCGATGAAGCGGTTGAGCGAGAGATAGACCACCTCCTTGTCGCGCTGGTCCGGCCGCTGCTCAGGCACCGCCGCAGTGCCCACCAGCGCATACTTGTACTGGTCGTTGAGAAAACCGTGCGACGTGCCCGCCACAAAGCTCACTTTCAGCAGCGTGTTGGGATCGATCACCTGCGCGAGCTGGATCTGCCCGTCGATGCTGTCCTTGTTCTCCCAGCGCTCAGTGAATGCATCCAGCACATCATCATGCGTGAGCGACACACCCGCCGTCAGCGTCGTCATGCGCTCATTGAAATCACGCGACACCAGCAGGCTGCCCGCCACCGATTGGTAATCCGACTCCGTGCTGTAAGCCATGCCGCCCTCGAACACCCACTCCCCATGCCGGTGACGCAGCCCCACATTCAGCGCCCAGCGCTCGTCTTCGTACTCAGCCATCGGCAGGAACGGCTTCCCATATTCCTCCAGCGTGGTCTCCGTCACCGTCGATGACGTGGCGACCGGCACCAGCGTGGTGCCTCGTCCGCTCGGGCCTGCCACCGCCACGAATGAGGTCGCACCCGCCACCTGCGATGTCGTCACCACCTCCCGCGTGTTGCGGCGCGGCGGCTCACCCGTCGGCGTCGCCCCCGAGATCACATCATACACGCTCTCGATGGTCAGCACCGTGTTCGGCGTGAGATCGGTCTGGATGAGCAGCGCGGGCGAGATCGCCTCCGTGCGGCTGTGGTCTTCCAGGTAGTAGCTGAATTTGAAATCCGCCCTGTCCTCCGCCTCCATGCGCCGCAGCGGCAACGTCATCAGGCACAGCGCCAGCACCCAGGGGCGAGGGATGCGCTCGAGCGCGGAATAGTGGAAAGGCTCCTTCATCGTGGCCGCGAGAGTACATCAAGCCCGCCCCGGACGGAAGTCTTTTCTCCGCCCCGCTTTTCATTCCTCCATTTCTAATTCTCCATTGCTAATTCTTCCATCTCATTACGGCGCGTCGGAATGGGAGAAATGAGCGGGAAGGGGTTTGGAATGCTTCCCATCTCCCGGATTCAGGCATCAGATGTAGCCTTGGGCGAAACCGCCCGCACACACTCTGAGCATACGCGGATGGAAGCCGCTGTGGCGGACTTCGGCAAAATGCCGCACCCACAAGATTGGCGTTGCGGTGTTCTATGCCATGCTCACGCGCACCGCCCGGTTCATATCTGCATCTCATGCGTTTCGCCTCTCCCGAATGGTTCATTCTTGTGCCGCTTCTCGTGCTCGCGGGCTGGTATTGGCGCGCATTGCGGCTTCATGCGCCGCTGCGTTTCATTTGTCTCGCACTCGTCGTGCTGCTGCTCGCGCGGCCGCAAATCCGCCGCCTCTCTGACGGTCTGGATCTCTGGGTGCTCGTGGATCGCTCCGAGTCTGCTGAACCATCGCTCGGGCCGCGTCTCGATGAGTGGCAGAGCATCATCGAGCGCGGCAAAGGCGCGCGGGATCGGGTGAACTATGTCGAGTTTGCGAGCGAGGCGATGGTGCGTGGCGCTGGAGATGCGCGGGTGTATGCCGGACAGAAAAGCCGCACGCAGCTCGCCTCGGCCATTCGTTTTGCGCTCGCGCAGGCGGACGGCTCTCGTGCAGCGCGATTGCTCGCGCTCACGGATGGCTACTCGACGGAGCCGCTGGGCGATCTGGCGGAGCGGCTGGTGAAACAAGAGATCGCGCTCGATCACAGGCTGGCGCGCGCGGGCGGCGGCAATGACTGGCGCATCCTGCGGCTGGCCATTCCACGTCGCGCGCAAGTCGGCGAGCCACTGCTGATCGACATCGCGGTCGCTGGCGAAAACGGCGCGAAGATTCCGGTCGAGATATTTAGCGACGGACAATCGCTTGGTCGCAACGAGGTCAGCATCGAGCGCGGCACAGGCACGCTGCGTGTCACGGATCGTCTCGTCTCACCGGGCGCGCATCGTTACGAGGTT
>JANPIW010000401.1:0-4292 GCA_031425215.1 Verrucomicrobiaceae bacterium | reverse complement strand
GGCGGGTAGAACATGCGCGGCGCTTTGTTTGACGAGATAGCCGGAGGCGCCGAGCGCCCTGGCCTGTCGCATGTAGGCGTCCTCTGCGTAGGAGGAGAGCACGAGCACCCTGGTGGAGGCGGGTGTGGTTTCACGGATGCGGCTGATGGCGTCCAGCCCGTTGAGCAGCGGCATGGCGAGGTCCATGACGATGATATCAGGCGCGAGCTGACTGGCGAGCGCGACGGCTTGATGTCCGTTTTCGGCCTCGCCCACGACCTCGATGTCCTCCTCCAATTTCAGCAGCGCGCGCAGCCCTTCCCTCACCATGCGGTGATCGTCAGCGAGAAGGACGTTGATGCGCTTCATAGAGATTTGAGATTTCGGACTTCGGATTATATGACCGGTATCTCCACACGCAACGTGGTGTGTTTCCCCGGCGATGACTCCACACAAAAGGTGCCGCCTGTCATCTCCACGCGCTCCCTCATGCCGAGCAGGCCGAGGCGGTTGTGTCGCTTCGTGGACGTGATTCCATCGACCACGAAGCCCCTGCCATCGTCTGTGATCTCCATGCGGATTATCGCCTCGCGCTTCTCGATGCGCATCTCCGCGCGGCTGGCGTGGGCGTGGCGGGCCACATTCGTCAGCGCCTCCTGCGCCACGCGGTAGAGCATGGTGCGCTTTTCGCCATCGAGCAGCTCGATCTCCGCAAAGGTCGTCAATGTGACGCGCACGCCGGTGTCTTCCGTAAAGCTCTTCATGAACGAATGCAGCGCGGGGATCAGCCCGAAGTCGTCGAGCAAAGTCGGGCGCAGCTCCCGCGCGAACCGGTGAACGATATCGACCGAACGCTCCACGAGCCGCTGCGTGCTGGTGATTTTCCTTTGCAGCTCTTTCGTGCTCGCGTTGGATTCCGCCTTGAGCGCGGCCAGCCGCACATTGATGCCGGTGAGCGTCTGCGTGATGACGTCATGCAGCTCGCGGCTGATTTTCCGCCGCTCCTCCTCCTGCGCGGTGAGAAGCTGGCGGGAAAGAAGCCGCAGCTCCTCCTCCATCTGCCGTGATCTTGCCAGCAGCTTGCTCGACGCCTCCGCACTCGCGCGCAGGGAGTCCTCCACGGCTTTGCGCTGGCTGATTTCCAGGCGCAGCTCCTCCACGGACGCAGCAAGCTCCATCGTGCGCTGGCTCAGTTGCCTGACGATTTCCTTCAAATGCAAATTCGCCTCGTGCGCGACGCGATGCGTCTCCTTCATGGGTGTGCTGGCCTTGGCGAGAAACTGCCCGGCCCGGCCCATCAAGGCATCACGGGCTTCGGACGACGTGTCGGGAAGCAGGAGCAACACCAGCGCGGTCTCATGCATGCTCGCCAGATCGGTCGTGCGCAGGCCAAGGCTCATGGCCTGACGGCCCAGCTCGCGCGCCGGTTCCATCCCCTCCGCCGCGCCCTCCGCCAGATAAAGCTGCAAGGCCGCGTGATAAAGCCGCGAGATCTCAGCCAGCCGGGCTTTCATGTTGAGTGCCGAATTCACGGACTAACCGGTCAATGGTTTTCACAGACTGCTGCACCAGCCCCTGTGTGGTTGCGATCTGCTTAATGATGCCTGCATTGCTCGCGGCGGCCTCTTTTTTCAGCGCCAACAGCCTGACGTGGATTCCCAGCAAGGTCTGCGCGATTTCATCCTGAAGCTGATGGCTCATTCTCTTCCGCTCCTCCTCGTTCGCGGACAAAATCCTTCGCGCGATCTCCTCCAGGCGCACCTCGAGACCGCGCGACTCGTCGAGCAACTGACCCGAGGACTCCTCGCTCGACTTGAGCGCCACCCTCGTGCTCCGGCGTGAGGAAATCTGGAGCTGCAGCTCGCTATTGGAATCCGCCAGATCCAGCGTCTCCCTCATCTTCTCCAGCCCCGCCTTTTCCTCCAGCGCACCGTGAGGCGTCTCCTGCATGGGCGTCATCGCCTCCGTGAAAAAAATCTCTGCGCGCGTGAGCATGTCATTTCGCTTCGCCTCGGCACGGTCCGCCAGGATCAGCGCGGAGAGCGCGGCCTCGTGGATCTTTGCCACGCCTGCCGTCTCGATTCCCTGTGCGGCGGCCTGCCGTCCGAGGTCACGGGCTGACTCGATGCTCAGCAAGGTGCTCCCTTCCAAATGCACACGCAGCGCAGCCACATACAGCTCCGAAATGCTGGCTGGCTTTGCTTTTGGCATCGTTTCAGGCTCATGCGCGTCCATCAGGCGGGGTCAGAAATTGGTTGAATCATCGGGTTACCATCCAGCTTGCACCGCTGCGTATCCATGGGGTGAAACCCGAATCGTCAAGGATGCGCGTGTGGCAAGGTCGTGCTTGTCCAATCGCGGGTGCAAAGCGCCCGCTATCTCACTCAACCTATTGCCGATTGCCGCGCGCGTCATCGAGACGCGATGTGCTTTTGTCGCTGTCGAAAACCTCGACCAGCCTCGCGGCAAAATGGGCGACGTAGATGGTCAGGTTCGCCTCGTCGTTGAGGCGGAAGGAGTGGTCGTCAAAATTCGAGGTGCCGAGCGCGGGCGCGCTCGCACAGTGCTTCGGAGAACTCCTGGATGTCTTAAACAGCCGTTTCTTGGTGTTGGTGGAAGTTGCGCAAGGCAGTGAAGCGAGTTGCGCAGGCGAGGCCTTCCGAGCCGCAACCTGCGCAACCACATCGTCCAGATGGATGCGCTGGAACATCGAATGCTCGAGGCACGCAATTCTTTTCCCTGGCGTGGAACCCGACTGCGTCCACGCGGCGTTTGCCCTACCCGCGCCAGCATGACGGCGGTGTAGTGGCACGAAAAAAGCGGCCCGGATCTCGCCAGGCCGCTTTCGGGAATCCGTGCGCTAAACGCTTCTAGTATGAGCGGATGGTTTGTGTTTCCACTGTGTTGGTGAGAGGCGGGCCGGGGACGCGCCGGCTCAATGTTGTTTCCTCAACTGTGGTCGTGGTGGTGCTGGGCGC
Source organism: Verrucomicrobiaceae bacterium (assembly GCA_031425215.1). GTDB lineage: Bacteria > Verrucomicrobiota > Verrucomicrobiia > Verrucomicrobiales > Verrucomicrobiaceae > JANPIW01. The sequence goes on along the minus strand of JANPIW010000401.1, from coordinate 1,335 downwards.
ATGGTGGCGATGAGCGTCGTCATCATCGTCATCGTAATCGCGATCATCCACGGTCTCGCAGCTCGTGAATGACAGAAGGCTCGCGGACGCTAGGCCGGCGAGGAACAGTTTTTTCATATTTGGTTTTTTCATGGTGTGAAGAGTTTCGGGGTTTGGGTTTTGTGATTGAAGAGGGTTACTTCGTGCGCACGACAAGCACGCGGCGGTCCTGCTGCATCTGCTCCTCCGCTCCGTTGGGGAACATGGGGAAGCTCTCTCCGTAACCGTGGGCGCTCAGCGCACTGGCTGGCACTCCGTAGCGGCGGGTAAGCTCGTCAAAAACGCGCTGCGCTCTGGCGGCGGAGAGAGTGCTGTTAAATTCGTCCGTGCCATCGGTGCTGGTGTGACCTTCGATGTCAAAGATCGCGCCAGGCTCCGTTTTGCTGACTTCAAGGATCACGCCAGCTACCTGCTCGAGCGCACCACGGGATTCGACATCTAGCAGCTCGGCGGTTTCCTTCACGAACAGCACGGGGAGCGTCACATATGTCAGCTCGCGGCTCTGGTTCTGCTCTTCCACGATCACCACGTTGCGCTCCGAATTGTAAACTCGGCGCGGCCTTCCCGGCGTGTCCACGACCGTGGTCGTCTTTGTGGTCTTCACGACCTCGGTGGCAGGTTGCGTGATCACCGTGGCCGCGGGCGCGGCGGGGACGATCACCACCTTAGGCGCGAGCGACAACTGACGGCGCACAACCACAGGATCAAGCGGGCGGGTGGTTTGAATGACGACACTCGGCAAGGGGGCAGGCGAAACGACGGTGACTTGCGCGCGCGCTGTCATGTTAGTGAGACAAAGAACTGGAAGGACTAGCAGATGGGGTTTCATAGGATGAGGGATGTTTGATGTTTGCGATTCGCGCTGATCTTTCTCCCGTCGGCGTCCAGATGACATGGGGTATAACCCTGCTTTCCGATGCGAGAAGCCGACGGCACTACACAAAAAACCGGCACCTCGTTTAAGAAGTGCCGGCTTCAACTGACACAGCCTCTCCCGAAGGCCGTGCCGGTTAGATGGGTGCGATCAATCGTCAATGACGACGCGGCTGATCACGCGATTCTCACCGTCGAGTGCATAATGCACGCTCACGGGCTGGCCCACTTTGATGCGGGTGGCCAGATCGTCGGAGGTGATGACCTTGCCACTTTTCGTGACGTAGGCCACGGTCTTGCCGTAGCGATAAGTAACCGGACCGCTGGTTTCCTTCACGATGAAAGTGGTGCCGGGAACATATTCGGTGATTGTGCCGGTGCTCGTCGTGGTCTTGATGGTGGTCTCGGACGAGCCGTCGCCTC
>JANPIW010000400.1:0-12740 GCA_031425215.1 Verrucomicrobiaceae bacterium | reverse complement strand
CGTCGGGCAGTGACTCAAGACTGCGAGCGTCTCCGTGGTAAACTTTTGCCGGTGTCGTCACCTCCTGGAGATCCTCAAGATCGTCAGTCATCACGCACACACGTTCTGCAAAATGACCCACGACATCGTAGTCGTGCTTTTCCCGTGTACGATAAATCTCCGGCCCGAAGGCGAAGTTCCCCGCGCCGTTCGCGATGACGTGTGCCAGCGCAAGACGGAAAAAATCCCTGACAGCCACCGGTGATGCGGCCGTGAGCTCCTCCAGCCGGCCCCTCAGAATCAACAAGCGCGCCAGTGGTCGCTCACTGACAAATCCCAGCGGCATGACTTTTTCCTCTTCAGGCCCGAGCTTGTATCTGCGCCAGGGTTCAGCAGGCGACACTTCCATAAGCAGCGAGCTGAACGACTGCACGGGCAGCCCCACGTCCTCCATGCATCTCTCAGCGTCCGTGGCAATGGTCTTGCCCAACTGGCGGAGGCGTTGCGGATTGAGCGTCCAGTTTGTCTTCACTCGGGAAGCCAGTGCCGCAAACGGATGAGCATCGAATCCGACGCTCGGGATGCCCAATTTCTTCGCTTCAACCAACGTGGTTCCGGTGCCGCAAAAAGGATCGCAGAGCAGGCTTTTGCCATCAAGGCCGAACACATCCGCATACTTCCTCACGAGATGAGGAGGGTAGGACAGAACAAAGCGATACCAACCATGCGCCGGCGCGTCAGCTCGCTGCATCACGTTCGACTCTTGGGGCCGGATGACCTTGGGCTGACTGAGAAGCTTTACCATTCGGGGCTGAGAGTGGGTGATGGGGGCATAGATTGCAACTCATCTCGGCTTGTTCAGACCGATCACTTCTTGAATTGAGTTTGGTCACTGAAAAACCAACGGCGCAAACTCCGCGAGATACCTGCGCCACACGGGCCAGCTATGGGCGCCGGCTGTCTGGGCGTAGGTGTGCGTCACTTGTTTCTCAGTCAGCATCGCGTGGAGGCTTTGGTTTTCTTTGATGAGGAAGTCGTCCTTGCCGCAGGCGATCCAGAGGAGGCGGAGTTTCTCGTTTGCGGTGGAGGCTTCTTTGAAGAAGGGCGCGAGCTGCGTGTCCGGCTCGCGCACGGCGCTGCTCATGCCGCCGACCCAGGCGAAGAGATCGAGATGATTGAGGCCGATGAGAAGGCTTTGGTTGCCGCCCATTGAGAGACCGATGATGGCACGGCTCTCGCGGTCGGCGCGCGTGCGGTAGGTTTCTTCGATGAAGGGCATCACGTCGGACAAAAGATCGGCCTCAAAGTTGCCGACGTTTTTGTTTCGTACTTCAGCGGCCTTGGGTGAATCGCGCGGCACGGGCGGCAGGGTGTGGCCGTCGGGCATGACGACGATCATAGCCTTTGCTTTTCCAGCGGCGATGAGGTTGTCGAGGATGACATGTGCGCGGCCAAAGTCGGTCCACGTCGCCTCGTTGTCGCCGGAACCGTGGAAGAGATAGAGCACGGGGAAGCGCTGGTCTGCGGTGGCCTCGTAGCCGGGCGGGGTGAAGACGCGGAGACGACGCGTGGTTCCGGTGGCCTTCGAGTCATACTCATGCAGATGCACGACACCGTGCGGCACATCCTGCCGGTCCCAGATGGATGGTTTGTCGCCTCGAATTTCGAAGACGTTCGCGATGCCCGATCGCTGCGGTTTCGAGCGGTTGTTGAGCGGATCAGCGACCTGCTGGCCATCGACCCTGAAATTGTAGCTGTGAATGTTCGGCTCCAGCGGTCCGACGGTGACGCTCCACACACCGCCTTCGCCTTTCGTCATCGCGCCGCCTTTGCCAAAGTCGCCGCCGACCGAGACCTCGCTCGCTTTTGGCGAGGTGAACTTGAAGGTGACGGTGCGGTCAGAGTGAACTTCCTGCGCGAAAAGCGGCAGGGCACAGGTTGCGAGGGCGATGACAAATCGGTTTTTCATGGTGCTCATCATCACGAGCCGCGAGCCTTGTTTCACGCAGCAAAATCGTGCCGCTACTCGCGCACGCTGATGCCGCCAAACTTCCATGATGACGGTGATGGCAGAGCGCAACATGATCGTCCACGAATGCGGGCATGAATGAAGATGCAAACTCTTTGCGGGAGATCACCCTCCGGCTGGTGCGGCCTGGATGATCATGACCTTCTGCCAGATTTTGCGCGAGAGGCCGTTCGTGAGCTGCTCGATCTCATCCACCGTCGCCAGCACCAGCGCGTCATCGAAGTGCTGCACAAAGAGCGCGGCCAGCTTGCCGATGAGCGAGAGCAGCTCCGAGCAGTAATCGAGATAGCGCACCAGCTCCTCCGTCGTCAGCTCAGGTTTTGGCGGCGATGAGGCCGTGGCCACGAGCGGCGCGAGGAAGCGCTGCGGATCCTTCGTGAGCTGATGCATGTCCACCACATGCGCCAGGGAGCGCAGCTCGTGCAGCGCCTTGAGCGCCGCGCGTCGCTTGATGCGTCGCTCGATGGTGAACAGGAAAAACAAACCTGCTGCGATGAAGATCGCATCATTGATGCTCGCCTCCACACCCTGCACCCAGTCGGCGAAATGAATCTTCCCCTCCGCGAACTCCACATGCGCCAGGCTCACCGCCCCGCACACCAGAACGATGGCGAGAAACAACCCCGTGACCCACCGCACCCACATGATCGGCTTTCGGGAAGCCTCCGCGCTCTGCCTCGATCTGTCCGCCACCTTGAGCAGATGCGCCGACACCTTGAACAGACCGGCCTTCGGAAACCTCTCACCCACCCGGCGCGTGAGCTGCTCCAGCGTCGCGATGATCAACTCGGGACTCAGCTCCGAGTAATTGGTGCCTGCTGGCGCTGACATATCGAAGACTTTGCAGCCGGGCTCAGTGACTCCGGCATTTGGGTTGCATCGCCAGCAGGCTGGAAATGCGCGCGCGGATTACTCCGCCGCGCCCTTCCATGTGCCGAAGTTCGCGCCCTCGGCGATCCACTGCTTGATCAGTTCGATCTGGGCCGCAGTGAGGCGGTCGCCTTTTGGCGGCATCGCCTTGTCGTCGTCCTCGGGCAGCTTCACGGAGGTATAGACGCTGCTTTCGTTCGGCTTGCCCGGCACCACGTCTTTGCCTTCCTCGCCGCCCTTGAGCATCAGCGCCGGATTGTCCATGCGGAACTTGCCCTTCGGCTTCTTGATGCGGCCCGTCTTCTCGTCCGTGTATTCTTTTTTGTGGCACTCAAAGCAGCGCTCCTGCAAAACAGGCAGCAGTTGTTTTTCAAAATCAACTTTCGCGTCCTGGGCGAATGAGGAACCAGCCGCGAGCGCGGCGGTGACGGCAGTGATGAGCAGATGGCGCATGATCGTGATAAGCTTGTGGTTTTTGGATGAGGGATGCGAGCGCGGACCATGTCCGCACAGCATCGCATGGTCAAGCCCGAAGCCTGCCCCCGCCCATGCAAAATGAGGGAGGCTCTTCGCGCTCCTGAAATCCGCTGCCAGCTTCCTCGCTGCAACGCGAAGCTCTTGGAGCAGCGCCGCCCGCACCCCCGCCAGCATTTTCAAAACCACCGTTCAACTAAGTTCAGCAACTGTTCAGCCACCGTTCAACAGCGCGTCTCCGCGCACCTCACAGAACCATGATCTGCGCCGGATCGCTCCATGCGCCCATCACGCCTTTGAGGCCGGCGGTGCGCACCCGCACCCAGATCACCGTGCCGGGCTTCAGCCCCTCCAGCAGCGCCTTCTGGCCCAGGAAGATCCCGGCCGTCTTCCAGTCCGCCTCCACGTTCGGATCGCCCGTCGTCTGCACCTCGTTGGCCCCCGGCAGGCGCTCGCTCCGGTAGCGCACCAGCACGGTCCCGCTCAGTCTGCCGTGAAGCACGCGCACATTTGTGGGCGCTCCGGGCGGCGAGGTGTCCGCCGTGCGCGTCCGTTCATAGGAGGGAAAACCGCTCAGTTCCACGATGGCCGCGCTGCCCTTCGCCTTCACGTTCACATAATGGCCCAGTTCACCTAGCGCCTCCTCCAGTTCCTCGCGCGCCACGTTGAGGGCCAGCACATCCGCCGTGGCCCGGCTCGAGCGCGCCACGAGCTTTTCCTTGTAAGTCTGCACCAGCGTCCCCAGCTCCGTCATCGACACCGGCGGATCACCAAAAGTGGCCGCATTGTCCGCCATCTTCGTGTGAATGCGCTCCGCCACCGGCCCCAGATCGACGTTGGAATAGCGGGTGAAATCAACAACGGCTTTGATCGTGTTCATGGCTTTGGATATCGGTGAGATTGTTGCCGTCCCCTTCCAAGGAAGCCCGCGCAGATCCCTCGGTCCCCGTTGGATTTCGTGGAAACGACCCCGGCAAGGTGTTCAGTAGTAACGGATGCATGGCAAAAACGACACATTCTGCCAAGAAAACGAAGTTTCTCGCAAAAAACACACATGTTTATGCTGAAAACACACATGAATTTACTGTCGAAACACATGCTTTTTACACGATAACATGAGTTTACACAAACAAAACGCATGTTTTATTTTTAATAACATGTGTTTCATTTAAAAAATCACACGCTTTGTTATATAAACCACATGTTCTAAATAATGACACACATGAATTTGCAATATAAACGCGTGTGTTTATCAAGGACACACATGTTTTCTTATTGAAAACACATGTTGGTGCAAAGACAACATATGTTTCTGTCATAGAAGCCCGGTCATTTGGAGCAACCGATCCAGCTTGTAAAGTGGAAACATCCGCCTCCAGCGCAGACCCAAAGGCCATCACGCCAGAGAAACCAACCATCAGCGCGCCGCCGCAATCATCCGCCCCAAACCCACACGCCCGCTGCCGATCCTCTCTTACCATCACACCGCCGCATTCACCGCTTTGAGAGTCTCCCTGCCAGTTCGCAACACATTCCGAGACCAACCGACAATAGTCTCGACTTTCCTGTCCCGACCCCCAAGAATGCTGGAAATAAACACACTCCGTGACAAACCGACATTTTTGTTTCGGAGCTTTCTGTTAGGCAACCACACATGACCCCAGATCAAAAACGCGAGTTAAAGAAGCGCGGCAAGTTGATCTTCGATCAGCGTTCGGCGGCGCATCGCGAGGCGCATCGACAAGCCATCCCAAATCGCTCAATCGAAGGATTCAAGACAGCAAGATCCAATGAGGACTGGTTGCGCGACCATTATGAGCACATTCCTGCCCAAGAGGTTTCACGACGTTTTATCGTGACAGCGGCAGAAGAACTCGGACAGCCAAGCCCGCTTGTCGAGTGCCTCAGTTGCCACGACGTTCTTCACAGTTATCCTGACGACTCCACGCAGTGCAGTTGCGGCGGCCTCACTGTGACTTTCAGGAAGCCCCGGCGAGGTCTTCCGCCGGTAGTCTTAGCGCGAGATGACAAGGCGCGCACTGTCGTTCTCACACCAAAAGCTTGAGTATTATGAGACATCGTTGGCCTCTGACATGAAGCTAATAATCGTGGATCGTGGCCGTGAGTTTTGCGACGTGGCACGCTGGCAGTTTCGTCAGCATCCCGAAGTTGAGATCGTATCCGGACGTTTTGAAGACTTGCCTGCTTATGATTGTGTCGTCACGGCAGGTAATTCGCTTGGACTGATGGATGCGGGCATGGACCTGGCGGTGGTCAGGCACTTCGGGCGGCATGTCATGGACTACATTCAGCAGCGGATTCTCGAGGACCATCTTGGTGAGCAGCCCGTGGGCACCTGCATCATCGCGCCCACGGGCCATTCCTCCCATCCGTTTGTGGCGCACACTCCGACGATGAGGGTTCCCATGAACATCAATGGCACCGACCATGTTTATCTAGCGTTGTGGGCCGCGATCACGGCAGTGCATCGCCACAACCGCAACGAGCCAAACAAGATTGCCAGTCTGGCATGTCCGGGACTCGGCACCGGCACGGGAGGGATGGACCCGCTTGAGGCCGCCTTGCAGATGTGTCTGGCATACGAGCACTCGCTGTCACCCCCCGTAAACATCAACCCTTCACACGCACAGCATCGGCACGAACGCATCCACTATGGAGGACGATGGGGATTCGACCACCCGCGCCATTGAGAATGGGAAGTGACATACCACCTGTCGCTCTGTCACCCTGATGGCAGTGACGCAAGCCGGCACCCCGCTGCAGCACGTCTTCAGTGTGCCCATCGGCAGCAACACCCGGCTGTTCACCCGGCTGAGAGTGACGGCGCCGTGAGGGAGCAGACACCTGTCCTCCGGGCGGGCACGGCGATGCTTGCGTGTGACGGGGATGTGAGGCATCATTTGCGCCATGAGCATGGAACTGATGGAGCGTGAGATAGCTGAACTGAAGCAGCGGATGAATCAACTTGAGACCAAGACAAAGCCCGCGGCCAAGGCGACGTGGCGAGAGGCTGTGGGCGCGATGAAGGACTGCGACCTGCTGGATGAGGCCGTGCGTCTCGGCGCGCAATGGCGGGAGAAGGCGAACGACGAGGGACGCTGAACGCATGTTTGTGGTTCTGGATACCAACCACTTCACGGAAATCATCCGTGAGTCGGAAGCTGGCGGGAGGCTTACGCGCCGCCTGATCGAAAACGAGGCGGATGTTTTTGTCTCCATCATCACGGCTCAAGAATCCTTCGAGGGCTGGCTGGCCGTGATCAAGAGCCGCCCGCCGGGACCGGAGCAGGTGAAAGGTTACAGCCAGTTTCGCAGAAGCATTGATACATTGGGCAAATTTTCGTTGCTGGATTTCGACCTGGAGGCGGCGGAGGGTTTCACCAAGCTTCGCAAACTGATCCCGCGCACCGGCACGATGGACATCAAGATCGCGGCGATCAGCCTCGCGCACGACTGCCTGTTGCTCTCACGCAATATTCGGGACTTCAATCAAGTCCCCGGCCTGCGTGTCGAGAGCTGGCTTGATTGATCGCCATTGGGACTACTTTTGCATTTCCCTTTGTCATGCCATTGCCACACACCGCAGAAGCTCCCGGCAAAGGCCGGAGTGGATGCGGCGCACATCGCGGTTGCCGCCTGTGGGAACATGGACTTTCTTCTCACCTGGAACTGCAGGCACATCAACAACGCGGAACTGGCTCCCGACATCGAGGCCGCCTGCCGCAAAGCTGGTGTGACCTGCCCCGTCATCTGCACACCTGAAGAACTCATGGGACAATGAAAACGACCACGGAACCTGACCTCATCGGCGACATCCACCGCACCCGCGAGGCGATGTCGGCCAAGTTCGGCCATGACATGAAGGCGCTCTTTGCCGACGTGATCGCCCGGCAGAAGGAGCAAGGCTCCCGTCTGGTGAAACCGCCGCCAAGCACACGGCGGCCGGGTTAAATGCAAAAGCACCAAACTCGCCGCAGCACGTCTCCAGCGTGCCCATCGGCAGCCACACCGGCTGTTTACCCGGCTGAGAGTGACGAGTCCGTGAGGTAGCGGAGGACAGGGTCCATGCCTATCGGTCCATCAACAGGCCGGTTTTGCCTCCGATGTTGGGACTTCTTGCCGCGATCCCTGCGCTGTGGCACAATAGCAGCCATGTTTTTTCCTGGCAGGGCTGGATGGATCGGGGCGCTCGTCGGAGCGGCGCTGGTCGCGGGTTGTGGCGGCGCGCATGGCTACACGCCCGGCGTGGGCAGCCCGGGCGCGGTCAGCGGCTTTGTCGTGAATGCGCAGGATCGGCGGGATGTGCTCGTGTTTTACAACGTCGCTTACAACGCGTCGGAAAATTTTGCGGCGAACATGGCGTGGACGGGCAGCGTGACCTCGGGTGTGCCGGGCACGACGAGCGCAGTCTTCAAAGACGATGTGCGCCGGCGGGTGAATTTCTTCCGCGCGCTCGGCGGGCTGCCGGGCGACATCGTTTTCGATGCGACAGAATCTGCGAAGTGCCAGGAGGCGGCGCTGATGTTTTCGGCGAATCAGGCGCTCAATCATTTCCCGCCGAACACCTGGACGTTGTGGACGGCGAACGGTTACGAAGCAGCGGGAAACTCGAACCTCGCTCTCGGCAATTACGGCACGGCGGCGGTGAACGCCTACATGCGGGACGATGGCGGCGGTAACCAGATCGTGGGTCACCGGCGCTGGATCATGTACACGCGAGCGCAAGAGATGGGCACGGGTGATGTGCCGGTGAATGGCACGAACCCCTCAGCGAACGCGCTCTGGGTGATCGACAATTTCAAGCCCGCGCCCGCGCTGCAATTTGTCGCGTGGCCGAACTCGGGTTTTGTGCCGCATTCGCTCGTGCCCGCGCGCTGGTCGCTGTCGTATCCGGGCGCGAATTTTATCAATGCCACCGTGACGATGACCCAGGGCCTTACGCCGGTGACCACAACCATCATCTCAAATGCAGACACCAATGTGGGCGACAACACGCTCGTGTGGACGCCGTCCGGCCTACCCGCGAGTGTGACCAGTGACGTGACCTACAACATCACCGTCTCCGGCATCACAGGCGGTGGCGCTCCAGCCAGCCGCAGCTACTCGGTGACGATTTTCAACCCTGACGTGCTCGGTGACTCCGTTTCGATCAGCGGCACGAGCACACCACCCACGACGGGCCAGGGCTATACCTTCAACAGCATCACGCAGGCAGATCAATACGAGCTGAAAATCTCGCAAGGCAGCGCGGCCGCATGGACGGAGGGCGCGGAAGATGCGCCTGCGCCACAGATCACGGATCAAACGACAGGCAGTTACGGTTTGCGGCAGACGGGCCTCGTGCGCTCGGGAGCGAAGGCGTTCCACCTCGCGTTTCCCGGCTTTGTGGATCAGAGCTTCATCGTCGCACGCGATGTGATGCCCGGTGCCGCGAGCCAGCTCCAGTGGCATGATCGCGGACGTTTCGCCTCGACCACGACGACTCTCGGCGCGGAGGTCTCCACGGACAACGGCACGACATGGACGAGTGTGTTCAGTCGCAACGGCGTGGGTCTCAGCAGCGCGCTCTGGGACGCGAGCTGGATCAGCCGCGGCGTCAGCCTTGCTGCTTACGCCGGGCAGATCATCAAGGTGCGCTTCATCATGCGGCAAAACGGCGGCTCCATTGTCGTGAGCACCACGACCAACGATGGCTTTTTCATCGACGACGTCACGATCACCAACGCCACCGAGCTGGTGAACAGTGTGACGACCACGCTCGGCGCCGCGGCGACGAGCTTCACGCTCAATGCGAGCACCGTCGGAGCTCCTCTCGCTGCTGGCACGAGCTATTACATGCGCGTTCGCCCCAGCGTCGGCTTGCGCTGGTATGGCCACGGCCCGATGAAAGCAGTGACTGCGCAGGCACCAAGCGGCTACACGGGCTGGGTCGCCACGACCTATCCTTCTGTCACAGGCAGTGCGACGGACGATCACGATCACGATGGCATCCGCAATGGTCTTGAATATGCCTTCAACCTCAATCCCCTCACTCACACAGCGATCACGCAGATCCCGGCGCCCGTGACCTCCGGCGGCAGCATGACCATGAGCTACACACAGCCCGCGGGCATCACCGGCGTGACCTACGGCGCGGAGTATTCCGAGAATCTCGAAGACTGGTTCCCCGTCACCGACACCGGCTCCGGCTTGAATCACATCTTCACCGTGAGCACTGCGGGAAGGGCACAGCTCTTCATGCGTCACGCGCTTGTCTTCGCCCCATGATGCGCCCGCCCGCGATGCTAGTGCCCGCGGACTGATCGTCCGTTCATCGCTCGATCCAGATCACACAAGGCGGGCGCACTTTCCGCTCTTCATCGAAGAATCTTCTTCCCCATCGCCGCGCTTCCTGCTTGAATCGGCGGCTTCCAACCCAATTCAACCATGACATTCCAACCACCGTTCCTCCCGACACGGCAGCGGACTGCGGCGATCCTCGGGATCTTCGCGAGCCTGTTTTTCACCGCCTCATCCCGAGCCGCTGACACCGCCCCCGTAATCAACTCAGGTGACACCGCCTGGCTCCTGACCTCATCCGCGCTCGTGCTCTTCATGATGATACCTGGCCTCGCGTTGTTTTACGCCGGGCTGGTGAAAGCGCGCAACACGCTCTCCATCTACGTGCAGTGCTTTGTGCTCACCGCTGCTTTGAGCCTCGTGTGGCTCGTTTGCGGATACTCGATGTCATTCACGGATGGCGGCAGCTTGTTTGGCGGCTTTGAAAAAATGTTCCTGAGCGGCGTGGGGCCGGATGCGATCTACAAGACGCAGACGATCCCCGAGGTGCTCTGGTTCGGCTATCAGATGATGTTCTTCCTCATCACGCCCGGTCTCTTCATCGGCGCGTTTGCGGAGCGCATGAAGTTCAAGGCGATGATGCTCTTCTGCATCATCTGGAGTCTCGTGGTCTATGTGCCGACGTGCTACGGCGTGTGGCACGCGGGGAAATTCTTCGGCCTCACCGGTGTGATCGATCTCGCGGGCGGCATCGTCGTCCACATCACGGCGGGCGTGGCCGCGCTGGTGCTCTGCATCGTCGTCGGGCCGCGCAAAGGTTTCCCGCACGCCGCTTTCGTGCCGCACAATCTGCCGCTGACCATCATCGGCGCGGCGATGCTGTGGGTGGGCTGGTTTGGTTTCAATGGCGGCAGCCAGGTCGCGGCCAATGGTGCGGCATCCATGACCATCGTCGTCACGCATCTCTCCGCCTGCACGGCGGCGCTGGTGTGGATGACTCTCGAATGGCTGTTGCAGGGCAAGCCCAGTGCGCTCGGCGTTGCCACCGGCTCCATCGCCGGACTCGCCGCCATCACGCCAGCGTCAGGTGTCGTCGGTCCCATCGGCGCGCTGTGCATCGGAGCTTCGTCGGCCATCGTTTGTTGGCTCGCGTGCGCGAAGCTGAAAAAGAAATTCGGTTACGATGACTCCCTCGATGTCTTCGGCGTCCACGGAGTCGGCGGCTTCATCGGCACTGTCCTGCTCGCCGTGTTCGGCACCAAATCATTTGCTGGCGGCCTGGGCGATTTCGCCATTGGCGCGCAATTGAAGACGCAGCTCCTCGCCGCGCTCTTCACCGTCCTCCTCTCCGGCGTGGCCACCTATGTGATCCTCAAAGTGATCTCCATCTTCATGCCCCTGCGCGTCACTGATGAAGAGGAGGCCCAGGGTCTCGACCTCGCTGAACACGGCGAGACGGCGTACACGGACTGATCATCACCTCAGCACATCGCGATCTCGCAAAGCCCCGGCATGACCCGATCATGCCGGGGTTTTTCATGCGCCGATCATGAGAGCGCTCACCCAGTTCATCATCGCCTCAGTGTGCGGACCGCTCTTGATCAACGCGGCGCAGCGCTGTGCTGATGAAGCAAAGGCAGCATCTGTCGTGAGCTTCTCCAGCGCAGTGACGACGTTGCTCGCGGTGAATCGTTTCGGCACGATGCCAAAGCCAGCGCCGAGACGACGCAGGCGGTTTTCATTGTCGGGCTGATCGTGCGCCATCGGCATGAGAAGCTGCGGCACACCGGCCGCGAAACCTTGCGAGAGAGTGCCGATGCCGCCGTGATGCACGAAGACCGCGGCCTCGCGCACCAGCGGGCCAAAGGGCGCGTATTCCGCGACGAAGATCGAAGGCGGGAGATTTGCAGGGAGCTGCGTCACATCGCGCGTGACGAACACAGCGCGTTTGCCGAGCGCCGTCATCGCACCCAGCGCGGCCTCGAAGAACTGATGTGCCTGTACATTCGCGCTGCCGGGAGTGAAGACGACGGGCTTTTCTCCGGCGGCGAGAAACGCGCGCAGCTCAGCGGAGAGCGGCTGCTCGGCTGCCAGGTCTTCGAGCGGAAACGTGTGCTGGTAGCGCGGCTGCGGCCAGTCGGGCTGCGGCGCGGCGAACCATTCGGGAAAGAGCAGCAGCACTCCGTCGGGCGAGTGCCACCACTCCTTCATCAGACTGCGCGGAGGTTTCACCCCCGCCTCAGCGCACGCTTTGCGCACCCACGGCATCGCGCCGCGCTCGATGGGATTTGGCATCGCGAAGGCGAGCTGCTTCAGCCAGCGCGGCAATCGCGCGAGCCACGGCGCCTCGCTGAGAAACACCGGCGTGTCATGCACGGAAAGAATCACCGAAGGCTGAAGGTGCACGGTGACGAGCGGAATGCCCAGTTCCTCGCGCGCCAGCCGCGCGCCCAGCGCGAGCAGCGAGCCAATCATCAACGCAGGCTTTTCCTTCGCGCAAAGACTGCGGATCTCATCGCGCGCGCGGCCCAGGTTTTTCGCGGCGTACTCGAAGATGAACTTCGTCGAGTGATAAGGCTTCCAGATGCGCGCGTCGCGCATCACGGCCTCAAACTCCTCCTTCGTGCCCACGCCCGTGAAATCCAACCCCGCACCTCGCGCCGCGTCCTCAAACATCGCCGCCGTGATCATCGTCACCTCATGCCCGCGTGCGCGAAGCTGCCTCCCCAGCCAGATGAAAGGCAACACATCACCCGCGCTGCCGACAGGGAGGAGGAGGATGTGCGACATGGGGCGGGGTGATGCGTTGAAGGTTATAGGTTATGCGAAGCGCGCACTTTTGCATTCCCCTCGCTCCCATTAGTTCCATTCAGCGCTTTAATACGGCCAGCGATACGGCGCGGTGTGGATCAGCTTCGTCTTCGAGTATGCCGCAATGCGCACCTGGTTCGATGAGTTCCCACTCAGCAGCCACACATTCTTTTCATCCATCGCATGGAGAAACCCAATGTGACCCGACGAGCCCGGAGAGAGCGGCTGGAGCAAAACAATGGAGCCATATGTCGGAGCGACGGCGCGGCCCCAGTTG
>JANPIW010000399.1:0-9041 GCA_031425215.1 Verrucomicrobiaceae bacterium | reverse complement strand
CAGATGCTCACCGGCGAGGTGCCGCGCGGGATGTTCAAGATGCCCTCGCACAAAGGCCTCGGCACCGATCCGCGCTTTGACGCGATCATCTGCAAGGCGATGGAACAGGATCGCGAGGAGCGCTACCAAAGCGCGATGGATGTGCGCCGCGCACTTGACGTGATCCTGACCACGCCGCAGGCAACGGATGACGGTACCGGAGTCGTGTCTGCGAGTCAGATCCCGCAGAGGCCCGTGGCAAAGCAGCCGCGCCCGCCGGGCGAGAAGAGCGCCCGTCCGCCGCCCGTAGCGCGAAAGCCCGCCCCAGTGAAGAAATCCTCCCCCGCGACCACATGGCTCAGCATCGGCGGCATCGGCGCCGTGCTCGGAGTGGCGGCCTTTTTTATCCTCGGCGGCAAACCGAAGCCTGGTTCCGCAGAGTCGGCTACTGCTGATTCGTCTGTCTCATCGCAGCCTGCGCAGCCGCCGATCAAGGTGCGCGAGAATCCGCCTGCGCCCCAGATGACGGCGTTGGCAGCGACGAATGGAAAAACAATCGACTGGCTGAAAGCCGTTCCGCCGGAGGTGAATCCTTGGACTGCGGAGTTGGGCGGCTTGAGGGATGGCGTGCTGACGCCGACCTCCAAATTCACCCGCATGCTCGGCACGTTGAAGGATGGCTCCGTGCGGGTGCGCGTGCGCCGCGCTCCGGGATCGGAGGCTTCGAAGAACCCGATGCTGGCGGTGGAGATTCGCAACGGAGCGATGCCAGACAAGGCAACGGGCTTTGGGCAGTATCAGTTTCAAGTCTTCGTCCCAAAGCGCACATGTTCCTTCAATTTCGAGGAGAAGGAAAAGGCCGGGATTCGAGGCAAGATCGACAATTTGTGGAAAGCCAATCTTGCGATCGGAGACGACTCCAGCAGCGATGGGATCGAATGGGAGTTTCGCGCCGCAGGCGATGAGTTCAGCGCGTGGGCCGATGGCAAATTGATCCAGACCGCCCGCGACCCGCGCGTGCCCACCGGTATCTGTACCATCCACTTCGATGCAGGCATGCAGATCACGCGGCTGGAGACCACCGGCGTGACGCCGATGCACCGAGGCACCAAGGCATCAGGCGACACACAGCCATCGTCATCCGGCATCTGGAT
This sequence comes from Verrucomicrobiaceae bacterium, assembly GCA_031425215.1. GTDB lineage: Bacteria > Verrucomicrobiota > Verrucomicrobiia > Verrucomicrobiales > Verrucomicrobiaceae > JANPIW01. The sequence continues at coordinate 7,908 of JANPIW010000399.1, read as the reverse complement.
CGACCGCCTCCGCACGATGACATGGCCCTCGCCGTGGTCGATGAAGGATGGTGCGGCGGCAGCCACTACGAGTCTGGCCCTGCAAAACCTGGGCAGCGTGACCGATGGTGCCATCCGCATCCGAGCTCGCGTGGCTGAGGGCGCGACGGCGGCCATGCTCAAGAGCCCCGTGTTGCAACCTTCCGTGCGCATAACAACCGTGCGCCCCGGCTGGAAGGGTTATTATGTGTTCCAGGCTTACATGCCGGGCCGCGTCACCACCCTCATTTACATGGAGCGCGAGGACAAAAAGGTCGCCGCTGAGATGCCGCCGGTTTATTTGTGGAAGGAGAAGCCGCTGCCCCCGGAACTCGTCGGCAATCGGGAGATCGAATGGGAGTTCCGCGCCTCAGGAGATGAACTCAGCGTGTGGACTGACGGGAAGCTCGTGGCCTCCGCCCGCGATTCACGCCTGACCTCTGGAGGCAGCAAGCTGCAAGCCTATCCCGGCTTTGAGATCACCCGGCTTGAGACCACCGGGTTCACGCCCGACAAAGCTGCGGAGGCGAAACCAGACGCGCTGCCGAACATCACCAACTGGCAGGACGTGTCCGAGGCGGTGCGCGAGAAGGCGCGCAGCACGAAAGGACTGAGCGTCGAGAGCGACGGCGCGATCCTCAGGACCTCGGGCGACACTCCGCCGGGACTGACGCTGACGCCGCCCGGCCTGCGCGACTACGCCGTGCGCGTGCGCTACACCGGCGAGGCGCAGGTGAATCTCCGCAGCGAGAACAACGGTTTCCTTTTTGTGCTCTGCCAGATGCATCAGACGATCTTCAAGCGGTTGCGCCCAGGAGAAAAAACCTCTGACGACATCGGTGCGAGCAAGCCGCATCCGCCTGGCTTTGATCCGACCCGCGAGCACGAGTTGCTGGTGACCATGAAGGGAAGCGTTCTCAGCGCATGGATGGACGGTGTCTTTATTGGAGAGGCCCACGATGACACGCTAACTGACGGTGCCGCCTCGCTGATCTTCGTGCCGAAGACGGTGTTGAAGAAAGTGGAGATCGCGGAGCTAGTGGACGACGCGCTGGGCGAGCAGCACGCTCCCACGTCCCAGTAGTCGGCGCGGCGGATCGAGGCTTTTAGCTCCGACTTTAACTCCCGACTACCGCCATGAGATGCGCCAGCTCGGCTTTCTGCTCGGCGGGATCGCTGACGGTCTGCGCGATCTCCAGCTCGATCAACGCGGCGTAGCGTTTTCTCATGCGGTGGATTTGCACGCGCAGGGAGCCTTCGGTGACGCCGAGCTTCGCGGCCATCTCGGCATAGGGCGTGGCGTTGTCACCCAGCGGGAGGAACTCGCGCATGAGGTCGTAGTCGGAGAGGTTGTCCGCTTTGACGAAATCCGCGCGCAGCATATCACCGGCAGCGGCCAGGAGGTTATCGGCCCAGGCGCGATCGAAGACCACATCGAGATCATTCTTGTCAGCAGGCTCGCGTTTGTAGCGATCCTCCGCCCTGTCATCGTCGAATGACACGAGCACGGGCTGGTCGCCTCCGCGTTTCTCCGCCGCATCGTGGCGATGTTTCTTGTTCACCAGATTCCGCAGCATGGCGAGCATGAAGGTTCTCATGCGGCCCTTGTCCTCGCGCACGGCATGGATGGCCTCGTGCGAGATGAGGTTCTGGAAGAACACCTGCGTCATGTCCTCCGCATCATGCGACGGGAGGCCGAAGCGCCGCGCATACGCATAGATCGGATACCAATACTGTCGGCAGATGGCCTCCAGCGCCCGCGCGGCATCGGCCTCGCTCCCCTTCTGTACCTTCTGGATCAGCGTCCAGCTCGTGGTGGGAAAGGGCGACTGGCCGTTGGGTTGTTCGGGATGTGGACGAGTGCTCATCAGCAAATCAAGTTTATGCCATCATTTTGCCCGGTGGTGTAACAAATTTTCATCGGCCGGTATGAAGAGGGCGAACACACCTCCTCTGCCACTATGAAAACACCATCCACCTCCTGCCGCCGGTTCTTGATGACCGGATTGTTGGCAGCATGCTGCCTCGTCCTTGTGCCAACTATCGCACGAGGTCAGGACGGGACGCTAGACAGACCGTTCAATCCCGCGCCGGACCAACCAGTTGGTGCTGTCGTGCTTCAGACTGTGGGTGCGGAGCAGAAACTCCTGGTAGGCGGCTATTTCAACTCCATCGGCGGCGGCGGGCAAAGCCAGCTCGCGCGGCTGAATGCTGATGGGACGGAGGACATCTCGTTCGTGGGCACGGCCAACGGCAATGTTTCTTGCCTCTCTCTCTGCGCCGATGGAGACATCCTGGTCGGCGGTCAGTTCACCACAATCGGCGGCGGGAATCATGCCGGCATCGCACGGCTTGCACCGAACGGTACGCACCGTTCCACCTTCACTCCGTCATTGGTAGGTGAGGCGTTTTTCATCCGAGAACTGAGCAATGGGAAGATCATCGTCGGTGGCATATTTAACAACGTGACAGGCTCGAACGGAACGTTCAGCAGAAAAGGCATCGCGCTGCTGAACGCAGACGGAACGGTTGACGGGGCGTTCAATGCAACCCTCCTTGGCAACCCTGTAGCGTACGTCCTTACCCTAGACATCCAGCCGTCTGATGGTGCGCTCCTCATCGGTGGGACATTCACTTCTGTCGGTGGCGTGCCACGGGGAGGTGTTGCGCGTATCAGCTCGGCGACAGGTGCTCTGGACACGAATTTTAATGTGAACACCGACGGGCAAGACGTGATCGGGATATACCATCGGCCCAATGGAAATGTAATCTTTAGCGGTGCGTTCACCAACGTGAACAACACAACGCGCAACGGCTTTACCGAGGTGGATTCCAATGGTGCCCTGACTTCGTGGGCACCCGATTTTGGGGGCGACAGCCCACGTGTGTTTGTTACGCAGGGCGACGGCAAATTGATCGCTGCCGGCCTCTTCGCTTCTGTGAACGGCGCGCAGCATCGTAATATCGTGCGATTCCACACCAACGGCACCGTGGACTCTGCGTACAATCCCGGCTTTCCCTATTCGACCGATGTCTATGCCTTGGCGCTACAGTCGGATGGCAAGGTCGTGCTCGGTGGCGATTTTTTTTGGCCCCCTGGAGTCGATGCACGCGATTATCTGGCACGCATTCACGGTCCCTCGGTGCCATCCGGTCCGGAGATCGAAGTGAGGAATGACTCCACGCTCGTGGCACACAACGGCACCTTGAACTTTGGCGCTGTGACTTATCCGGGCGGCACCACCTCGATCACACTTTCGATCAATAATACCGGCACCACCAATCTCAATTTGACGGGCCTGATCGCGACCATCGGCGGAGCGCAGAGCGGCGCATTTAGCGTGCCACCTTATACCGTGACGACGGTGGCCCCAGGAGGACAGGTTTCTCTTGTGGTGCAGTTTTCTCCCACGAATCTGGGGCTGCACACGGCATCACTTTCCATTCCAAACAATGACGCGGATGAAACGCCATACCTCATCAACTTGAGCGGCAATGGCGCACCGCTCGCTCCGGAGATCGAGGTCTTTGATGGTCTGACTCCGCTGGAAGACAGCCTCAGCACCATAGGCCTCCCCGCCGTCTCCGTGGGTGCTCCAAGCGGTGGCTCCACGCGCAGCATCGTGGTGAAAAACACCGGCTCCGCCCCGCTCAGCGGACTGGTGGTGACATTCGATGGCCCGCAAAGCGGGGACTTCAAAGCCGACGGCGTCGTCATGCTCACCCACGCGGAACTGGCGAGTGGTGCCACCTGGACCTTCACCCTGAGTTTCAACCCCGCTGCAACCGGCCTGCGTGATGCGGTGATGCACATCGCCAGCAACGACGCGGACGAGAATCCCTTCGACGTGAATTATCTTGGCTTCGGCAACGCGCAGGTTCCACCGCCTGCGGGCGGGGTTCCCTACGCCTGGGGTAACAACAACACTGGCACCATCGGCGTGGGCACCGCTAATTATCAATCCTACTTCAACGCGCCCCAGGCGGTGCTGACCACAGGCGCACTCTCCGGCAAGACGGTCACCGCGGTGGCAGCGGGCGCTTCTCACAGCCTCGCGCTGACGGCGGATGGCAAGGTGTTCGGCTGGGGCTACGCCGTGAATGGTCAACTGGGGTCCTCTTCGTTCGCGAGCTATCGAGAGGAGGCCGTGGCTAGCGACGCCTCCGCGACGCTCAATAACAAGACCGTCACGGCCATCGCGGCGGGTTATGATCACAGTCTCGCCCTGACCTCGGACGGACTCATCTTTGCCTGGGGAGAGAACACCGCCGGAAAATTGGGCATCGGATCGAGTGGCCCCTATCCCGGTGTGGGAACACCCACCCAAGTCGTGACCAACTCCCCCGGACTCCTGGGCAAGAGCGTGATCGCCATCGCGGGCGGGCCTCATCACAGTCTGGCCCTGACATCTGGCGGGGAAGTCTATGCCTGGGGACAGAATACCTCAGGTGAACTTGGGACGGGAATCAACACCGCCGACAGCTTCGTGCCTGTGAAGGTGCAGGGGCTGCCGGACCCGAATGTCGCCACCAACCGTATCGTCAAGATCCGCATTGGCGGCCGCCAGAATTTCGCCCTCACCGCTGACGGCAAGCTCTACGCCTGGGGCAAGAACGACTACTGGCAGATCGGCGACGGTACGACCACCAACCGCACCCTGCCCGTGCTCGTTGGCACCACGGGGGACATGGCGGGCAAGACCATTGTGGACATGGGCGCTGGGGAATACCACGCACTCGCGGTGGACAGCGATGGTAAACTTTATGCCTGGGGCTACGGCGGCTATGGGGCGCTCGGCACCGGGGACAGCATCCAGCGCCTCAATCCCACCTTGATCGGCGGCGCGCTCGCTACCAGGCAAGTCACGCGCATCGTGGCAGGCTACGACTACAGCCTTGCGACCACGGCGGATAACAAGGTATTCGTCTGGGGTAGCAATGGCTCCGGACAACTGGGTGGGGCTACAGCCGTTGGAGCTGGGACGAGTTTGCCCATGGAACTGGTCCTCAGCAGCATCCTGACCGGTGGGAAAGTCGTGACCGACGTCAGTACCGGCCGATACAACCACGTTCTTGCGCTCGTGGGAGATCCACCGGCGCCGGAGATCGAGGTTCGATTGGAATTTGACAATTCGCTGGTCACGCTGGGGCAGTTGGTTAATCAGGGCACAGCGGCGGTGGAGGGCACTTGGTTTTCGCCTTATGTCACCTTCAAGATCACGAACACCGGGACAACGCCGCTGACAGGCTTGCTAGCAAGCGTCACCGGCGTTCACGCAGCTGATTTCGACTACAGCCAGCCTTCGCCCACGACACTGCTTCCGGGCTATTCAACTAACTTCAACGTGAGCTTTACTCCAGTTGCCGTGGGCACCCGCAGCGCGGCGCTGCACATCGCCAGCAATGATGCCGACGAGGGAGATTTCTATGTGAACCTCACCGGAACTGGCTACTACGCGTCCACGGGAGAGCGGGTGGACACTGGCTTCAATCCAAACGTGGAAGGCGGAGCTGTGCTCGACATGGCCGTGCAGACCAATGGTCAAGTGATCGTCGCGGGGAATTTCACCACGGTCGGTGGAGCAAGTCACTCGCACATCGCGCGGGTGGAAGCCAATGGCTCGGTGGACAACAGTTTCCAAACCAGCGCAAACAACAGCGTGCTCGCCGTGGCGCTCCAAGCGGATGGGCAGATCATAATCGGCGGTTACTTCACCAGTGTCACTGGCACCAACGGCACCTTTCCCCGCCAGTACCTCGCTAGGCTGAATATTAATGGCACGGTGGATGAGACTTGGTATCCCAGCGTGAACTCCTATGTGCTCGCGCTAGCCGTGGAGCCGGGCAACACCTTGCTGGCTGGCGGCATTTTCAGCTACGCAAACGTGACCGCCCTCGTGCCGCGGCTCGCCCGGTTTGATCTCACGGACAACGGTGGCGTGTATCTAAATTTCGTACCCGGCAGTGGCGGCACGGTCGATGAGATCGTGCTTCACGACGGCAAGATTCTCGTCGGCGGTGAATTTGCCAGCATGGGCGGAGCCTTGCGGTCCAATCTTGCCCGGCTCAATGCTGATGGCACTGCGGACAGCTTCTTCACCGGCACGGGGTGCACCGGCGGAGGGGTCCGAGCCATCGCCGTTCAACCCTCGGATGGAAAAATCGTCGTCGGCGGTGCCTTTGACAAAGTGAATGGTTACACCAACTATCGGATCGCCCGGCTTAACCCGAATGGCTCCCTCGACGGTTCATTTTACAGCGCAGTGCTCGACACGGTCCAGGCCATCCAAATCCAGGCCAACGGTAGGATTGTGATTGGCGGCGCTTTCGAACAGGTCTGGTCGGATGGCAATTGGGTGCAGTGGCCCAGACTGGCGCGATTGAATGCCAACGGAAAAATCGACTACACATTTCCGGCTGCCGCTCATTATGATTTTGTTCGGACGCTTTTAGCGGAACCAGATGGCGATTTGCTGGTCGGCGGCAGCTTTACTTATCTCAACGCCCTGCCCCGGAACAACTTCGCCCGTATCGCCGTACCCGCGCCCGACATCCATGTCGTCTCCACGGGTGGCATCACGCACACCGATGGCAGCAGCCGCGATCTCGGCACGGTGCTCGTCGGCAACACCACCCCCGGCACCGTCTTCACCATCCAAAATGTCGGACTGGCCGCGCTCACCGGATTCGCTGGCGTCGGAGGCATCACCATCGACGGACCTGCGGCCTCCACATTCTCCATCTCCTATCCTGGCAACACATCGCTCGCCACCGGTGCGACCACCACGTTCACCATCGCCTTCGCTCCGCTGGGACAAGGCCCCGGCACCGCCACGCTGCACATCCACAGCAACGACCCCGACGAGGAACCCTTCGACATCACGCTCACCGGCGCCGGTGGCCAGCCCATCACCGACTGGCGGCAGCAGAACTTCGGCACCACATCAAACACCGGCGACGCCGCCGACGATGCCGATCCCGATCACGACGGCATTTCAAACCTGCTCGAATTTGCCACTGCCGGAAGCCCAAACACCAACGGCACCGCGCCGACAACCATCGCGCCACCGGGCGGCGGCGTGATCGAATTCACCTACACCCGCAACAAACTCGCCATGGCCGAGCTGACCTTCCAAGTGCAATGGAGCGACGATCTGCTCACCACCTGGAGCGGTGTCGGCGTGACCGAAACCTTACTCAGCGACAACGGGTACACGCAGCAGGTAAAAGCGCTCGTCCCAACCGGCGGCAACGACCAGCGCTTTGTGCATCTCAAAGTGACCAGGGTGCCGTGATTTTCCTCACGTTCGCGCAAGGCACGGGCTACGGTTTCGTCAACGCGATCGAGTTCCCGCGTCTCCGCGTGACACCTCCACGACCGACGCCATGCAGGTCACAGGGGCAGTCAGCCCTTCTGCAAATACATGAAGGCGACAACTCCCGAGAGGAGGAAAACGGCGGCGAGAATCATTCCGAACAACATAGTGGGGCGGCACTTAGCCGGGATCGGCCTGCGCGCCAGTGAAATCCCCTCGCCGGAGCACGGCTGAGGCCCGCGCATCGGGCAGAAGGCCCGAACCCCGCGCGTTCGTCATGGGAATTTGTCTTTGCCCTGGCATGGCCCCCGCATACTCTCCGCCCCCATTTCGCATGAACACCCTCCGCACATTCACCACCGGCTCCGGCAAAGAAGGAAATTTTTATTCGCTCCCCGAGCTGGAGAAACAAGGCGTGGGCAAAATCTCGCGGCTGCCGGTTTCCATCCGAATCGTGCTAGAGTCGCTGCTTCGGAATCTCGATGGAAAGAAAGTTGGCGAGCAAGATGTGAAGAATCTCGCGAACTGGAACGCGAAGTCGCCGGGTGATTATGAGATTCCGTTCACGGTGGCG
>JANPIW010000398.1:0-6793 GCA_031425215.1 Verrucomicrobiaceae bacterium | reverse complement strand
TGCCGCCGTTGGCATTGAAGGTCAGCCCCGTGAGATTGCCGGTGCCGATGTTGTTGACCCGGAATGTCAGCCGTGTGCTGGAGCCGACATCCGTGGTACCCATGTCCTTGGTGCCGCCATCGGCGATGTTGGTGCCCGTGGGCTGCTCGACCACGATCTCCGGCGTGCCGCCCGCATCCGCCAGCACAAAGGCGATCGTCTGAGAATTGACCTGGCCCGGCTGGAAACCAGCCAGGAAGAATCCGCAGTTGATGGTGCCCGTGCCTGCGTTGCTGAAAGTCGGAGCCGTTCCCGCATTGCCGAAGACATTGTTCTGAGTAAACGCGGTCTGCGTCGCTGAAGTGATGCTTGCGGCCGACTGATCGATCACGCTGGTTAGGGAATAGACAAGCCCGCCCGGTTGTTGCTGCCCGGAAAACCCGACGATCATTCCGTTGCCGCTGACATCAGCTGTGACCGTGCCATTGATCGTCTGAGGGAAACCACCGCTGGCATAGGTGAACGTAAACGCCTGGCTCACCTCCGCGCCAGCACCCACCGTGAACGTCTGTGTGTGGATGAGGTGATCAATGGGCGTCGTGGGCGATGGTGCCGAGGGGGTAGTTTGGTATCGCACCGTGAGTGTTACCGATTCACCTGTGAGGGAAGCCGCCAGCGCATCCGGCGGGGCGAACATAAACGCCAGCGTGGCAACGGTGGCGGCGGAGAAACGAAGCACAGTGGAGAGGATGCGTGATGTTTTCATGTTGTTGCTTAAATGATGGCTCGTTGTTTTTGAGTGAAGCACATCGCTGAAGAGTTGAGTCAGCCGCGAACTGGACCGGATGGTATTCACTCGCACTGCATTGGCGAGCTATTTGACGAGAAAAATCATGCCTCTGAATCCTACGGTGTGGGAAAAAATCCAGCAACAGTTCCGTAACACAGCGCTCACTCCTCCAACGCGCGCGTAAACCTCTCCCCGCTCTGATGCGCCCTCCCGAGCGTGACGAGGCTTTCGAGAATCTCCTGGATGTCGTGAGGTTTCGCGCGGGTGAAGTATTTGGTGAGGTCGGCGACGGTTACGGCGGTCTTCGCGGCGTGGAGGCCTTGCTCCGTGGCGCGGATGCGGTCGGCGAGGGATTTGGATATTGGAACAGACGCTTGCCTTCTCCTTTGTGCTGATACTTACGTTCTCTCTGTTACATGATCTTTATGAGCACAGTCACCAACGCCGTCTTTACCAGTCTGAGCGGCTGCCTTGTCGAAATTGACGGCTGGCAGGCGGAGATTGATACCAAGCAATCCATCCTGCTGCGCGGGATGTGCATCGTGAAAGCGGTGGACTTCGATTTCACAAAACACGCGGACCGGTTGATGACATGCCATGTGGCGGATTGGGACAACTACGCCTGCGATGATCCGGTCATCGTGGACCTCGCCATGCGTTATCGCGACTGGAGCAATGACGATCAGCATCGTCCGTGGCCCGATACACCCGTGGAAGTCGCCCGTGATAGCCTCACTGCTTTTTATTCCATGATGGCCTGGATCACGGGCGTTCGCTCTGCGGAGCATGGTGAGCCCGTGATGATCTTCAGTGAGCGGCTCGATCTGCAACACCACCGCGCAATGGCGGAATGGGCAAGCGAGCAGGAGGCCCAGCGTCAGGCCGAAGGCAGGCCGCGCCTGCCGTTGTTTCCGCCGGATTCCCAGGCGTGAAGCAAGGACGAGAATGCGGAGGCGGGCACCAACGTCTCATAATGCCATTTCATCACTAATCAGATGTGATCGTCACCCGGGACGGTGCGAGAAAAGGGCAGTCAAACGCTGCTGGATGCTCCCGGAATCATTTTCCCGCATGGGCCCCGCCAAGGCTCTCCAGACATGAGGGCAAAACTGTTCGATCCAGCCTGCCTCGATCTCACTGATCACCACGCAGCGGTCGGTGTGCTGATTGTCGCAATCCATGCGCGCGACGAGGTAGTGCGCGCTCCGGTGCAGCACCTGCAACACCTTCTCCATCACCTGCACCCCTTCCGCATAGCCCGTCAGCCACACCTCCACTCGCAGCTGACCGTTCCCCGACTTCAGCGGCATCACCTCGCGCATCTGGCACGGGCAGCAGAAAGGCACGCAGCGTTCACCCACGTATCCCGGGATCATCTGCCAGCCGTACCAGCGGCCTGTTTGGAGGGTGAATGCCATGGTGAGTCACTGAGGTGGAATACTCACACACTAAACCTCTTCCCCTCCGCTCTCGCCCTTCCAAGCGTGACGAGGCTCTCCAATATTTCCTGGATGTCGTGAGGTTTGGCGCGGGTGAAGTTTTTGGTGAGGTCGGCGGCGGTTACGGCGGTCTTCGCGGCGTGGAGGGCTTGCTCGGTGGCGCGGATGCGGTCGGCGAGGGGCTTGGGCCACGGAGTCTTGGCGGAAGGCTTTCTTGATGTTCCCTTTCCGCTTTCCGCTTTCTGCTTTCTGCTTTTCTTCTCCGTCAGGCCGAGCGTGTCTTGCGTTGCGCCCGCGCCTTTGGGGTTTTGGTAATCGGGCCGCAGCCAGTGGATGATGCCGCGCTTTTCTTCAGCGGCGCGCTGGGCGTTCAGGGCCACGAGGCGACGGAGGATTTCGGCGTCGAGTTTGCGTTCCCAAGCGGCGATTGTTTGATGAAAGCCCTGGTCATTAGCGGGATCGACGAGGGTGATGGTGTCGTCATCGAAGTTGTACAACTCCATGGTGTGCGCCTTGTTACGCCACTCCCAGAGTTCCTCCCAACCGTAGGCGGCAAAGACGGCGGCATCGAGGTCGTCGTGGAGTTGCTTGAGGATGGAGACAAGGCCGCGGTCGTGGATGCTGCGTTCTTTGTCGGTGAGTGGTTTACCGTCGCGGAGCTTCTCCAGCACGTTGTACATCCCGGTCAGGGTGAGGTCGGGATGCTGGGCCTGCACACGCTTGCGGTGCGCGTCGAGTTCCTCCGCCAGTTTCCGGATGCGCTCCTGCTCCGCTTCGTTGCACAGGGGAAAGGGGAATGGGTCGAAGCAGCGGGATTTGTTGTAGCGAGGGCGATCTTCCAGCGTGCCACCGGACGTGAGCGCGAATACGAGGTGTGCGCGGCTGCTCAGAATGCCAAGATGGAAAGCATCGTCAGAGCCGAACACGATCAAAACGTGCTCCGGCAGAATGATCGAATCAAGAAACTCAAAGATGCGATGCTTGGCCGTCTCGACAGTCGCGATGTAGCGCGACAGCCCTTTCGTCATCGCGCGCAGCTCCGGGCGGGAGCGACCGAAGAGCCACCACTTCTCGCGGAACTGTGCGTCGCGGTTCGCATCGCGCTCGGGCTTCACTCGCGTGAGGAGAATCTGAAACAGCGCGGGATATTGCGTGCGCGCCTGCTCGACGGTCAGGCCGGTGAAGTCGATAACATACATGCGACGCGGTGTGTCCAGCAGGTCTCTGCCATTCCGAATCGGGCGGAGCACGGCATCCAGCGTGTGATCTTGGCCCGCGCCGAGAGCCTTCGCTTCCTCCTCTTCGATCACGAAGCCGCGACCGGCCAGCATCACGCCCATTGAGGTCATGCCATCGTTGGCTTTGAGCGGACGCGCGCCCGCGACATCGGCACCGACGGTGAGGTCGGCGAAGATTTTGCCGTGCTTGGTGGGCGCAAAGGTCACGACGGCTGATCCATCGTCGTGCGGCTGCTCGTCCATCACTTCGAGCAAGTCGCCCTCCTGCGCGCCGAGGGCACCGACGGTCATGGCGATGCGCACGGCGGCTCCTTCGGCGGTGTCCACCCAGGGATGGTCGGGGATGGCGAAGACGAGTGAGAGCGGCTGGTTTTCGTTTTGTAGTCCCGGCTTTAGCCGGTTCTTCTCTGAGCCGCCTAAAGGCGGGACTACAGAACTTAGATGCATCTGCACGACGCGGCGGGCGAAGGTCTGGCGGAGGCTGTTGGTGGTGATGAGGCCGAAGCGTTTGACCTTTCCGCTGCGCACGAGCGCGGCGGCCTTGTGCCACCAATACAAAACGAAGTCGGCGGACTCGGGCATTTCGGGATAGGTGGCGCGGAGTGTCTCGGCATAACCGTCGCCGAGGTCTTCGCGCAGCTTTACTTTGCCGATGAACGGCGGATTGCCGATGATGTAATCCGCGTCGGGCCAGGCGGCGGGACGCGGGTGGGCATACGTCAGCAGCGGGACGCGCTGGGTTTCATCGGGCACCTGGCGATTCGTGACGAGGTCGGTCTTGGTGCTGCGGCGGTCCCAGACGGTGATGATGTTTCCGGCTTCATCGCGCGCGGGCTGCGGCTCGCCGTCGTAGTCCAGCACGGCATCGCGGCACTCGATGTTTTTGAAGGCGCGCAGGATCGGCTCGGGCGGGGTGCGCTGGCCGTGGATTTTGAAATGCCACTGGAGGTAGCCGATCCAGAGCACCAGCTCGGCGATTGAGGCGGCGCGCGGATTCAGCTCGATGCCGAGGAACTGATGGGGATCAATGGTGTGCGTCTCCAGCTCCAGCTTCATGTCCTCGCCAAACTGCGCGGCGAAGTCGAGCACCTCGCCTTCGAGGATCTTGAGATGCTGGAGGGCGACGTAGAGGAAATTGCCGGAGCCACAGGCGGGATCGAGCACGCGGAGGCGGCAGAGTTTCTCGTGGAAGTCGTTCACCACTTTGCGCGCGCTTTTGAGGTCGCCCTTGTTCGCATGAGTGATGGCGGCGGCGCGCACGTCCTGCCACTCGGCGCGCAGGGGATCGATGACGGTGGGCAGGACGAGGCGCTCGACATAGGCACGCGGGGTGAAGTGCGCGCCGAGGGCGTGGCGCTCCTCGGGCACGAGTGCGCGCTCCAGCAGCGTGCCGAAGATAGCCGGCTCGACGTTCTTCCACTGCTTCCTGGCGGCATCCTTGAGGAGCCCGAGTTGGAATCCATTGACGGGGAGGACGGTGTCATCGGCAAAGAGACCACCGTTGAAGCGAAGGAGCTTTTTGCGCAGGACGACAGAGATGTCGCCCTTGGTGCCTTCGTTCATCTCGCGGAAGAGAGTGCGGATGATGGAGACGAAGCCGGAACCATCGCCGGGCAGGGAGTTCAGCAGCTCGCTGAACGCGCGGTCAGGCAGCAGGCCCACGTCCTCGGCGAACATGCAGAAGAGACAGCGGGTGAGGAATTGGGCGACGACATCAGGCTCGTGCTTTTCCTGCTCCAGTGACTTCGCCAGCTCGGCCAGGTAACCGGCAATCTCGCGCGTGACCTCGGCGGAGATTTTGCTCGGGTCGAGCGCGAGAGGATTCGTCCAGATGAGACGGAGGCGCTCGCGGATTTTCTCATCGGCGAGGTCCTTGAGCTGGATGCGGAAGGTGCGCGGATCGGGGAACGGGAGGTAGGCTTTGCCATTCTGCGTGAAGTCGGCATAAACCTCGAAGCTGTGGCCGACATCACAGACGATGATGAAGGGCGGGTTCGGCTCATCGCTGGGCAGGTAGCGGACGTAGCGCTCAGCCTGGCCTTTGGCGCGGACCATCGCATCATCCCAGCCGCCGGTGCCGCGCACCACGCCGGCTTTCTTTTTCTCCGCAGCCGCGCCGGCATCGATGGCCGCAAGCTCAAGCGCGCTCTGCTCCATCTTCTGCGCGGTGAATTGCTTCGACTCCAGCACGAAGTGCGCGCGGCGGTAGAGGTCGATGAAGTTTGTGGACGTGCCGCCGGGGACTTTGACGGGGAACTCGAAGCTGTAGCCGTCGGCGTGATTGTTCGAAGGATGCGGGACGCCAAGGATGTGCGTCAGGCCGATGAGGAAGCTCTGGGAGTTGGCCCGCTCATTGGCCTCGGCCTTCTGCCAGTGTGCAATGAAGGCTTCGGGGGTGGGGAGAGCGGCGGGCATCGGGAAGGTCCGCCCATGAGAGCGGGGGATGGTCTGGATGGCAACAAATTCTCGTGTGATGCGGGAAGAGGCGGCAGCTCGGGACGGAGAGGGTGCCGGTGCGTGAAAGGCGCTGATTTCTTGTAACTTTTGCCGCGAAAAGGATAAAGAAGAGACGAGGACACCTCCCATGAAGCGCAAGCCCGCCTTCCAACTCACTCCGCCGACGGTGGAGCGGCGGAGGGTATTGCCGACCAATGGCGATGGAAACGGTGCTGCATTGCCATCCTGCGAAGGAAACACGGCCCCGAAGAAATGGCCGCTGCCGCGCAGGCGGGTGTGTGTGACGCGAGGGGAACTGGAGCCGGAATGCAAGCTGCTGGCAGGGTATTTGAAACTGCTGATGAACCTCACACACTGGACGCTGGAGGATCTGGCAGCCATCACGCACCTCGACCGCAGCTACCTGGGCGATCTGATGACGGGGCGGCTGTGCAATCCGTCCCTGGATGTCGTGGTGCGGCTGGCGAAGGCGTTCAGGATCAAGTTGGGCAAGTTCGGAGAGCAAATGGAGCTATACGGGAAGCGGAAGGCAGCTTCCGTGCCAGTTTCACGGGAAATTGCGAGGTTCTCGCCACATGGAAGCTGACCCGCCCTGCCGCTATTCTCCCCACATGCGCACGACGGCTATTTCCTCCCGCCTCACTCTCCTTGCAATATGCAGGGCGGCGGATGCTTTGGAACCAAGCGCAGACTCAGTCAGCCCGACGGCAACCTCAGTCAGCCCGACGGCAAGCTTGATTTGTCCGACGGCAACCTCAGTCAGCCCGGCGGCAACCTTGACTTGTCCGACGGCAACTTCAGTCAGCCCCACGGCAACCTTGATTTGTCCGACGGCAACCTCAGTCAGCCCGTCGGCAACCTTGAATTGTCCGACGGCAATCTCAGTCAGC
>JANPIW010000397.1:0-10085 GCA_031425215.1 Verrucomicrobiaceae bacterium | reverse complement strand
CACTGAGCACTTCGACTCGAACGAAGACCCTCACCCCCGCTTCCTCAACGCCTGCTCGATGTCTTCCCACAGGTCCTCGACATGCTCGATGCCGACGGAAAAGCGCACGAGTCCATCCGTGATGCCGATCTCCTCGCGCGTCGCTTTGGGAATAGACGCATGTGTCATCGACGCGGGATGCGCGACGAGTGACTCGATGCCGCCGAGACTCTCGGCCTGGGTGAAGAGGCGCAGTTTGCGGATGAACTTCAATGTCGCGTCGAAATCGAGGCCGAAGTCCGCGAGCATCATGCCGGAGCCGCCGCTCATTTGTTTCTTCGCCAGTTTGTACTGCGGATGCGAAGGCAGGAACGGATAGCGCACGCTGCGCACACCCTTCCTCGCTTCGAGCCGCTTCGCGAGCGCGAGCGCGTTCTCGCTGTGCTGTCTCATGCGCACGGCCTCGGTCTTTGCACCGCGCGAGACGAGCCATGCGTCGAAGGGCGAGGGCTGGAGGCCAAGCGCCTTCTGCGAAAAGAGCATCTTCTCCTGCCACGCGTCCGTGTTGCTGCACACGGCGCCGCCGAGGCAGTCAGAGTGACCATTCGTGTACTTCGTCGTGCTGATCTGCGAGAGATCAGCGCCAAGATCGAGCGGCTGCTGCAACAGGCTTGAAGCAAAAGTGTTATCGACCACCACCGTGCTGCCGACCTTGTGCGCCGCGTCGGAGATCGCGGCGATGTCGAGAATCTTGAGCAGCGGATTCGTCGGCGACTCCAGCCACACGAGCGCGGGTTTGATCTCCTTGATGAGCACGTAGTTCTTTTTGTCCGCGAGGTCAGCGTAACAAATCTTCACGCCGAAGTTCTTCAGCACACGCTCAAACAGCCGGTAAGTCGCGCCATAAATATTCTGCTCTGAGAGGATCGTGTCGCCAGCCTTGAGCGTGAAAACAATGGCCGAGATGGAGGCCACGCCACTGGAGAACACGGTGCAGTGCTTCGCGTTCTCCAGGCTCGCGATGGTGGCCTGGAGGTTGCGGAAGTTCGGATTCCCCGAGCGCGTGTAATCAAAGCCACCGGGATTCCCCGTCTCAAAAGTCGATGTCGCATAGATCGGCGGAATCACCGCGCCCGTCTCGCTGCGGTAATCCTGTCCAATATGAATCGCTCGCGTCTCAAATCTCGCGCCCTTCGGCACCGTGGGGTTGTCTTTCATGCGGCGGAGCTAGCATGGCTGCGAGCTTGGAGCAAGGAGCGAGCATCACACCGGCTTCTCACACATCAGCGCCGGGAGATCAATGAGGAGGTTCGGGCTGCGCATCAGGGTCTCGCCAATAAGAAGCGCGTCGGCTCCGGCGGCGGCGAGGCGTTGGGCGTCGGCTACGGTTTTGATACCGCTTTCGCTAACGAGTATGATGTCCTCGGGCACTTCTTCGCAGAGCGCCTCGGTGGTGGCGAGATCGACGGTGAAGGCTTTCAGGTTGCGGTTGTTCACGCCGATGATGCGCGCGTCGGTCTCCAGCGCGCGGTCCAGCTCGGGGAGATCATGCACCTCGACGAGCACCTCGAGCTGCATCGCGTGCGCCGTTTCGAGCAGATGCACGAGCGTGGGCTGATCGAGCGCGGCGACGATGAGCAGGATGGCATCCGCTCCGGCGACGACGGCCTCAAAGATCTGCGCCTCGTGAATGATAAAATCTTTGCGCAGCACGGGGATGGTGACCTCCTGGCGGATGAGGGTCATGTACTCGAGCCGGCCCTGGAAGTACTTTTCATCCGTGAGCACCGAGATGGCGCTGGCGCCGGCTTTGTCATAGGTGCGGGCGATGGTGAGGTAGTCGAATTCCGCGCTGATGGTGCCTGCGGATGGCGAGGCGCGTTTGATCTCGGCGATGAGGCCGAGCCGCGCGGGATCGCTCATCAGCGAGGCAGAGAGCGAGCGGAAGTCATCGCGCCCCGCAGCGGCGGCGCGCAGCTTGTCAGAGCGCGGCAGGAGTTTTTCCACTTCGGTGCGCTTGTGCGCGATGATTTCGGCGAGCTTGTCAGTCATGGGCGCGCAAGAATGGGAGCGATGCCTGCGGAGTCAACCGGCACGAGTACGATAAATAGAATGCGCACGGCGGGATGTGACGTTTGATGAATCCATCATGTCAAACGCGACACTTCTCCTTCTCCTGCTCGCACTGCCGGCCGTCGCCGCAGAGCGTGTGAAACGCGCCAAAGACGCCGCGCCCGAGGTTCACATGCTCGTGCCGGGGTTTGAAATCACGGAGCTTCCGCTGCGGCTCACCAACCTGGTGAACCTGCAATACCGCCACGATGGCGTGCTCGTGGCGCTCGGGTACAACGGGAACATCCATCTGTTGCGCGACACGGATGGTGATGGCCTTGAGGACAAGGCTGAACTCTTCTGGCAGGGCAAAGGCAAGGTCAGCGCGCCCATCGGCATGGACCTCGCGCCCAAGGGCACGGCGCACGACGACGCGGTTTTCTTCGCCTGCAAAGGAAAGGTCATGATGGTCACGGATCGCGACGGCGATGGCCGCGCGGAGGAGGAAAAAGTCATCGCTGAAGGCTGGCCGCTCGCCTTCGCGGGGATCGACACAGCAAGCGTCTGCTACGACCCGAAGGACGGCGCGGTCTTCTTCGGCCTCGGCGTGAAGGTTTACAACAACGCGTATGAATTCGACGCCTTCGGCAAACCGCAGAACGACCTGAACAACGAGCGCGGTGCCATTTTGCGCATCGCGCCGGATTTCCAATCGCGCGAGAAACTCTGCACCGGAGTGCGCTGGCCCATCGGCCTGCGTTTCAATGCGCATGGCGATCTGTTTTGCACGGACCAAGAGGGCGCGACGTGGCTGCCCAATGGCAATCCTTTCGACGAGCTGCTGCTCATTGAGCGCGGAAGGCATTACGGCTTTCCGCCGCGTCATCCGAAGCATCTGCCTGGTGTGATCGACGAGCCGAGCGTTTTTGATTACGGCCCGCAGCATCAGTCCACATGCGGCTTCCGTTTCAACGAGGGTGTGAATGGTGGTCCGCATTTTGGCCCCGCGTGGTGGCGTGGAGATGCGCTCGTCACGGGCGAGTCGCGCGGGAAAATCTATCGCACCAAGCTCGTCAAAACGCCAGCCGGCTACGTCGCGCACAATCAAATCCTCGCCTGCCTGAACCAGCTCACCGTCGATCTCAGCGTCACGCCGCGCGGTGATCTGCTCATCGCCACGCACAGCGGTGAGCCGGACTGGGGCACCGGGCCGGAGGGCGCGGGCCGCATCTTCCGCATTCATCAGCGTGACAAAGAAGCGCCGCTGCCGGTCATGGCGTTTGCTTCAGCGCCGGACCTCTTCGAGGCGCGCTTTGACAGGCCGCTCAAGGCGGAGATCAAGGACGTCAAGATGGAGCGCGGCCGCTTCACGCAGCCGGGAGATCGCTTTGAAACGATGTGGCCCGGATACGAAGTCATCAAACTCCAGCGCTCCCTGCCGGTGACGAATGTGGCGGTCAAAGAAATCCATTCTGCGGAGAACCTGCAGCTCCGGGTGCCGCCGCAGAGCGCGGCCGAGACCTATGCCATGCAGCTCGGCGCGGACCTCGAGGTGGAGGCCAACTTGAATGGTGTCGCGGTCATCTCCGGCGAATCCGATGCCGCGTGGATGCCGCATCTCGACACACAAGTCTCGCGCGAGCTGCTCGGCAAACACATGCCGTCTTTGCACGCAGGTCACACGACCACACTGCTCACGCGGCTCGATCTCTGGAGCCTCCTGCAGCCCGCCATCCAGCCGGGCGCCGCGCTCGATTACCAGCCGGAGCTGGAGGAGGTCACCATTTGGATTTCATCATCGACCACGCCCTTCACCGCGCAGCTCGATGGTAAAAGGCAATCGTCACAACCCGGCCAGGTCACGCACGATGTGATGCACACCCTCACGCCGCGGCACAACACGCCGCTCGATTTGCAGATCAGTTTCAAAGCAGACGCGATGCCCGACTTCCGCATCAGCTACCGCACCAAGCAGGATGCCACGCATGATCGCGCCCTGCCGCTGCGCCGTTTTCTTCTGCCGTGGGCGCGACCAGAGGCCACGCCAGGCCTCGCCGTTCTGCCGCGACCCGAGATCCAGGGCAGCGACTGGAAGCGAGGACGTGAGATTTTTTTCAGCGACAAATCCCTCTGCTCCAAATGCCATGCCATCCGCGGCACCGGCGGCAAGATCGGCCCGGACCTCAGCAATCTCACCAGCCGCGATCACGCCAGCGTGAAGCGCGACATTCATGATCCGAGCGCCGCGCTAAATCCCGAATACCTCACGCAAGAGATCACGCTCAAGGAAGGCAGGCAGCTCACCGCCGTGATGCGCGATGACGCGGGCGAGGTCGTGCTCGGCCTCGGCGCGGGCGTGGAGATGCGCGTGAAGCGTGAAGACATCGCAACGCAGAAAGCCCTCAAAACCTCGCTCATGATCCCGCAGCTCGACGACGTGCTCGGCGCGGAAGCCTTTCGCGATCTGATGGCCTTCCTGCTCACCGAGCCGCCCGTTATGCAAATTTACAACGAAGCCGCGCCGCCTGTGAAACGCACACGCGCCGAGATCGATGCCGTCCTCGCCGGTGCCGTCCCCTTACTCGATGTGAAACCCCTGCGGCTCCTGCTCGTGAGCGGCAAAAAAGACCACGGCATCGGCGAGCACGATTACCCGCGCTGGCGCATGGTGTGGTCGCGCCTCTTCACGCTGGCGGAAAACGTCAGCATCGATCTCGCTGAGGACTGGCCCAGTGCGGAGCAGTGGCAGAGCGCGGATGCGGTGGTCTTCAATCGGCGCGGTAACTGGGATGAGGCGAAGGCGAAGGACCTCGACGCCTTCCTCGCGCGCGGCGGCGGCGCTACCTTTATCCACTGGTCGCTCGAAGCCGAACGCGCCGCCCCAGACCTCGCCGCGCGGCTGGGCCTGGCATCGGATCGCAAGGTGAACAAATACCGCCACGGCATGGTCGAGCTGACCTTCGATACTGCAGCCGCGCATCCCATCACGCGCGGATTCAACCGTGTTAGCTTCAATGACGAAATGTATTGGAATCTCATCGGCCCCGGACCATCCGCCGTGCTGGCCACTGCGTCCGAGGCCGGCGCACAGCATCCGCACGCATGGACGCAGGAGCCAAAAACAGGCGGCCGCATTTTCGTCACGCTCGGCGGACACTACTCATCCGTGTTTGATGACGCGCTCTTTCGCATCCTGCTGCTGCGCGGCATCGCCTGGAGCACGAAGGAGCCGGTGGATCGTTTCAACAACCTGATCGAAGCCGGACTCGAGCCATGAGGAACTGCAAAACCGGCGCGGCTAGAAACCCTTGGGCAGGTTCTTCAGCGCGTCATTGAGCCGCTTTTGCACTTCCGCTTCGATGCCTTCCGCCGTGGGAATGTCCGCGCCTTTCTTTGACGCGGCGGGCGGCGTGTCGGCGGCACCGCTCCAGTCAAGGCCCTCGGTGAACATCTTCACCACGCACCCAGCCGCCGCCGGCTGCACCATGATTGTCAGCTTCGCCTCGCCCTTCTCGCGTTTGAGGATCGCGCTCTTCTTCGTCATCAGATTCCCCGCGCCGTCCTTCCAGCCTTGCTGTTTCAGATTCGCCGAGAACTCCTTGGCCACCACATCCACCGGTCGCGCGCTGGTGAACTGGATGTGCTTCACCAGCTCCTTGTACTCCACATCCGCAGCGTCCTTTGGCAGCGGCAGCTTACGCGCGGCGATCGCCGGCCCGGCCGCTGGCTTCACCGCTTTCTTCATCGCCGGTTCATCCTGCTCAACCACCACCAGCTTGGGCTTGGCTGCGGGCGCGTTTCGCAGCTTCTCCGGCAATGGCGCGGCAAAGGTCAGGTCCACATCCCACTTCTCTCCAAACGCATCCAGCTCCTTGCCCGTGCTCACTCGACCGCTCACGTTCCCACCCGCGATCTTGAACTCCACCATCTTGATCTCACCCAGCGCGGTGAAGCCCCGCTTCTCGTGCGCGCTGTGGGACACCTGGCAGCCAAAGATTCCTCCATCGTGATGCACGCTCAGCACCAGCGCGCTGCCCAGCTTGCCGAAGGACGCGTCAAAGTCCGCGTTCTTCGACTTCGCCGGATCCTTCTCTGTGAAGATCAGCCGGATCGCCTCCTGGTCGCTGAACGGCTCGCGTTCCTCCGCGATCACAAACTTGATGGCCGCAGGCTTGCCGTTGCCGATGAACTTGCCACTGACCACCGGCTTCACCCGCGGATCGAGCTTGGCTGACGTTTGCGCGCTGATGCTGCTAGCGGCAAACAACGCGATGAGCGCTGCGGAGAATTGGCTGAATCGAAGAGATGGAATGGTTGTCATGGCAGCGCTGATCGTAGTACGGCGCAGAACCCGTTGGAATGGAACTTTAGTCGGAGTCGAGGCAATGAAAGACTACCGCTCTGGCCGTGTTATTGCTCAGACGCATGTTCCCCCGCATGGCTCATCGACATTTCTACTTTCCCCTTCTCGCGCTGGTTCTCGGCGCGTGTATTTTTCCATGCTCCGCCCGCGCGGCGGAGCATCCTGGCGCGGTCATTTACAAGAAGCTCTGTGTCGAGTGCCACGGCGCGGACGGCCAGGGCGTGGATGGCAAATACGATGATCCGCTGACGGGTGAGCGCAGCGTAGAGACGCTGGCAAGGAAGATCGAGAAGACGATGCCGGAGGACAATGAGGGCGCGTGCGTGGGCGAGGATGCAAAGGCGGTGGCGGCATATATTTACGATGCCTTTTACTCTCCCGCCGCGCAGGCGCGCGTGAATCCGCCGGTGAAGGATCTGGCGCGGCTGACGATCCCGCAATTCCGCACGAGTGTGATGGATCTGATCGGGCGCTTCCGCATGGGGCCAGGCTTTGACCGGCTCATCGGCGCGGAGACGGGATTGAAGGCCATGTACCGTGGCGTGGCGGTGCCGAAACCTGGCGAGGGGCTGGAGGACATCTCCAAGAGCAAGGGCATCAAGAAGAGGCGTGAGAATTTCAAATTCGAGCGCGTGGATGGCAGGGTGGCGTTTCATTTCGGCGCGGAGAGCCCGGACAAGGAGAAAATGATCGCCGAGCAATTTCAGACCCAGTGGGAAGGCAGCGTGATCGCGGAGGAGACGGGCGCCTATGAGTTCGCGGTGAAATCGGAGAATGGGTTCCGGCTTTGGATCAATAACGACGACGACAGCGAGGCGCTCATCGACGGGTGGGTGAGCGCGGGGCCGCAGGTGCGTGAGGAGAAGAAGAGCATCTATCTCATCGGCGGGCGCGCGTACCGGCTGCGGCTGGAGCATTTCAAATTCAAGGAGGCTTCCGCGTCCATCGAGCTGTGGTGGAAGCCGCCGCATGGCGTGAGGGAGATCATCCCGGCGCACGCGCTGCGCACTGACAGGCCGCGTGAGCTGATGATCGTGGACACGAGCTTCCCTGCTGATGATCGCAGCGTGGGCTATGAGCGCGGCACCACGATCAGCAAGGCATGGGATCAGGCCACGACGGATGCGGCCATCGCCGTGGCGGAGCATGTGGATGCCAATCTCGACGAACTCGCCGGCACCAAGGAAGGCACGCCCGATCGTGAGGAAAAGCTGCGCAAGTTTGCGCAGGCATTTGTGGACGCGGCGTTTCGTCGTCCGCAGGGGCCGGAGCTTGTCGAGGCGCAGTTCAAGGCGGCGAAGAGCCATGAGCAGGCGGTGAAGCGCGTGATTTTGCTTACGCTGAAGTCACCGCGCTTTTTGTATCCTGATTTGCGCGAAGCGGAGAAGCCGGATGATTTCGATGTGGCCTCACGGCTCGCGCTCGCGCTTTGGGATTCCATTCCGGACAAGAAGCTCACGCAGGCTGCGGCCGCAGGAAAGCTGCGCACAAGCGATCAAGTGAAGGCGGAGGCGCTGCGGATGCTCTCCGACTCACGCACCAAGGCGAAGGTGCATGGCTTCTTCCACCACTGGCTCGATCTGGAGCACGCGGAAAACACGTCCAAGGACCCGAAGGCTTTCCCAGGTTTCAATGCCGATGTGCTGGCCGACCTGCGTGAGTCGCTGCTGCATTTCATCGACTGCGTGGTGTGGAGCGAGCGGTCGGATTACCGCGAGCTGTTGCAGGCGGATTATCTTTTGCTCAATGACCGCCTCGCGAAATTCTACGGTACGAGCGATCCCGGCGACGGCTTCCAACGCGTGTCATTCGATCCCAAGCAGCGCGCCGGTGTGGTGACGCATCCGTATCTGCTCGCCTCGCTCGCCTACAGCAGGCAGACCTCGCCGATCCATCGCGGTGTGTTTCTCACGCGCAACATCGTGGGCATGGCGCTCAAGCCGCCAGCGATGGCGGTGTCATTCGATGAAAGCCACTTCGATCCCAAGCTCACCATGCGCGAGAAGATCACCGAGCTGACGCGCAACAACTCGTGCATGTCCTGCCACAGCGTCATCAACCCTCTCGGATTCAGCCTGGAAAACTTCGACGCCATCGGCCGCTGGCGCACGAAGGACAACAACAAGCCGGTGAACGCCGTGAGCGAGTTTACCACTCACGAGGGCAAAATGGTTCGCCTCACCGGCCCGCGCGACATCGTGAACTACGTCGCCGACAATCCCTCCGGTCACCGCGCCTTCATCCGTCACCTTTTCAATCACACCGTGAAACAGCAGATCGCCGCCTTCGGCCCGCAAAAGCTCGACCAACTCCAGCGCGACTTCGCCGCCAGCGGCTGCAACATCCAAAAGCTCCTCGTCGAGATCGCCCTCGTCGCCGCGCTGGAGGGCACGGTTGACGCAGGAGCGGCCGGGAAGTAATCTCGGCACATGAGTTTCGATCCCTCCAAAATCCAGCTTCCGCCTCCAGATGCGGAGCTGCGCCTGCCGCCGCCGAATGTGCGTGAGCTTTCGGCGGAGGAAAAGTACCAGCAGGTGCGGAGACATCTCAAAGATGATGAGTCGAGCGCGGACAAGATGTCTGTGCAGATGAAAACACAGGTCCGCCTCACTCATGCTCACACCAGCACAGTTCGCGCAGCAGGTTGACGGTCCTGCCCTGGAGCAGGAGATCAGCAGGCTGAGCGCAAAGGGTGGGGGCTGGGTTCAGGCTGCATCCGTTCTTTCCCGTCGCATCAATGGAACGCTGGATTGGGAGACACTCGGGCCAGCAGGTGCGCGCTACAAAATCATGGGCAGCCGGGGTGAGGCCGTGTTGTTTGCTGACCGCCACGATGAGAGTCGCATCCTCAAACTGCGCGGCCTCGAAGAGAACGGTTTCGGCAGCGCTGGCTTCGGCTGCATCCTCGGGAGCGACAAGCGCGGCATGATCGGCTATCAGCCGGGCACGATGGAGCAGGCCATCGAGCGCGAGGAGCTGACATGGCGTGAGCTCGGATTCTCCTGCCGTTACGAGGACGTGATCGGCGATGGCGTGGGTCTGCTGCTGGCCCAGGACTTCATCAACGGCTCCGCGCCAACCATCCCCGAGATTCACGGCTACATGAAACTCCACGGCTGGGAATCACTCTCATCCGCGCGCGATGTGCTGCCCACCCTGCACGATCACGCATGGCGGCGCGGTGACGTTCACGCATTTGATGCAAATGAGACGAACTTCATCAAGAGCGAGGCTGATGGAAAGGTTTACCCGATTGATCTCATCGTGTGGCGGCTTTGAGAACACAGTCAGCGTAAGATGACTTTGAAATTTTGCGTTGCCTCAGCCCCCAATGAAACACCTCCACCGCCGCCAATTTCTCCGCGACCTCGGCATCTCCGCCGCAGCGCTTCCCTTTCTCGCAGGTCTGCCGAGCATCACCGGCGCTCCGGCTCCGCAGCGGCGTCAGCGGCTGATCGTGATGTTCTCGCCGAATGGGACGATCCCGAATGAGTTCTGGCCGGATCAGAAAGGCGCGCTCAATGAGTTCAAGACGATCCTCAAGCCGCTGCAAGCCTTCAAAGACAAGACGCTGATCCTTCACGGCATCGCCAACAAGGTGAAGGGCGATGGCGACAGCCACATGCGCGGCATGAGCTGTCTGCTGACGTGCGATGAGCTGCTCAAAGGCAACATCATGGGCGGCGGCGGG